>JACPQR010000208.1 GCA_016190375.1 Deltaproteobacteria bacterium | reverse complement strand
TCCTCCGCCACCACCGCCGCCACCATCATCGCCGTCGCCATCGGCGTCCGCGTCGGAGTCGGTATCCGAATCGGCGTCCGTGTCCGAGTCGGCGTCGCCGCCGTTGTTCCACTCGCAGTCGGGATCGCAGACGCAGTTCGCGGCGCACTCCGGTCCGCGGTCGCACATGCATTCCCCGTCCGCGTCGCCGTCGCCTTCGCCGTCGTCGGCGTCGGCGTCGGAGTCCGCGTCGCCGTCCGCGGCGTCGTCATCGTCGTCGTCGTCGCCGGCGGCACCGTCGCCGCCGCCCACGCATGCGAAGAGAGTCAGGGGAAGAGCGAGGAGCAGGCTGAGAAGGAATCGCATCCGATGGCCTCCGATCTGGGCGCCTGTCCAAGCAAGCGACGAGCCATCGGCCACCGCGCGCCGCCTCGCGAAATCGTTAGCGAACCGGGATCGGTCGCCGCATGTGACAACTCCCCGTTGCGCACCTGCCATTTGTCGCGGGCAGGTGGTTGCCGCGGTCCTTCCTGTCTTCCCGCCTTCCTGTTCGACCATTCCGGCGAGCGCCCGAAGCGGGCCGGGCGAAGTGGGAGGCACAGCGGTCAGCAGTTGGCTGTCAGCGATTAGCCCGGAAGTGCCGCTCTCGCGCCTCGCCTACGCCTAGACGCCTGCCGCCAACCTCCGACATCCGAAGCCAACGGCTAATGGCCAACTGCTAGCGGCTGTTCCCCGCTACTGCTAGCGGCCGCGGTTCTCGCGCTCGCGCGCCGCGATTCGCTCGCGGACCTGGACGTAGGCCTGATTGAGCTCGTCGACTCGATCGATCTTCTCGACGCGCGATCGGCCGGAGGCGACGTAGGTCGGGAGCGAGGAGTGCGACTCGGCGAACGAGATGTACTCCTGCCATGCGGTCCGCGCCTGCGGGAGCTGCGCCTGCGCCTCGAGGACCATGGCGACGCCGAACAGCGCCTTCGCCCGCACGGCATCCTCTTCCTGCCCAGCCAGCCCCGCCAGGCGCGCGGCCTCACGGAAGCGGTCGAGCGCCGGGCCGAGCTGGCCTCGCGCGCGCGAAGCGTAGCCGAGGAAGAGCTGCGGCTCTCCGCTCTGTCGCCGAATCGAGGCCGCCTCGTTGTAAGCATCGGTCGCGCCCTGCCAGTCTCCGCCGGAGGCCGCCCTGTGCCCCCGCTGCATGGCCTGAATGAACGAGAGCGCTTCCTGATCGGAACGTGGCTGCGCCAGCGCTGGTGCCGCCAGCGAGGAGAGCGAGACAAAGACGGCAACGAGGGAGCTCCGCATGGGAGGCAGGATAGACGGGACGGGTCGACCATGTAAAGGAGGCGAGCGCCCGAGCGCCCGCGTGGATGCTCGCACTGGTGCGTAATCGACTTCGCACCATTTCTCCGGGAAGTGCGAAGGCGGATGCGCACGGGCAAGCCTGTGGAAAACTTCCGGGAATCGGAATCGTTGCGAATTCGCCGTCCGGCAGCAGCGAGCTGCCGGCGGCACGAAACCTGCTTGAGGCGCCGGACGTGTTTCTCTCGGGAGGAGGAACGATGGAGGCAGGTTGGCGGTCATCGGCCGAGGCCACGCACGCGCCAGGCCGGGCGTTGAAGATCCTCGCGAAGTCGATCTACAAGGAGCTCCGGCAGAACGGCTACACGCGAGGCGAGATCGTGGCCTTCTCGACCGAGCTACTCGGTCTGGTCACGAGCGAGATCAAGGGCGACGAGCCCGACGACAACCCGAGCGCCTCCTGATCGGCGCCCCCTTTCCATCGCAGCAGTAACTCCAGAAACGGGCGCCAGAGCTCCGCGCGGCGCACCTTGACCAGGGTGCCACCGGCGACTAGGATTCGCGCGCCGTTCGACCGGAGGTCTCCGGCCGAGGCGAAGCGGCACCCGTCACCAGGAGCCTGGAGGAGGTCTCATCATGGCGCGAAAGGTGGGAATCAACGGCTTCGGCCGCATCGGGCGGTGCGTCCTCAGGGCCATGGTCTCGCGCGGTATCGACGACATCGAGGTCGTCGGGATCAACGACCTCACCGACGCGAAGACGCTGGCGCACCTTCTGAAGTACGACTCCATCCACAGGACCTTCGGCGCCTCCGTGGCAGTCGCGGGCAAGGACCTCGTCGTCGGCGGCAAGCCCATCCGCGTGACGGCCGAGAAGGACCCGTCGAAGCTGCCGTGGAGGGAGCTGGGCGTCGAGGTCGTGCTCGAGTGCACCGGCAGGTTCGTCGATCGGCAGGGGGCGGCGGCGCACCTCGAGGCCGGCGCGAAGAAGGTGCTCATCTCGGCGCCCGCCAAGGGCGACGATCTCACGATCGTCTACGGAGTCAACCACGACAAGTACGACCCGGCGAAGCACACGGTCGTCTCGAACGCCTCCTGCACCACGAACTGCCTCGCCCCGATCGCGAAGGTCATCAACGACCGCTTCGGGATCGTCAAGGGGCAGATGACGACGATCCACTCGTACACCAACGACCAGCGGATCCTCGACCTGGAGCACAAGGACCTGCGCCGGGCGAGGGCGGCCGGGCTGTCGATGATCCCGACGACCACGGGGGCGGCGCGGGCCGTCTCGCTGGTCCTCCCCGAGCTCAAGGGCAAGCTGGACGGCTACGCGATCCGCGTGCCCACTCCCGACGTATCGATCGTCGTGCTCAACACGCTGGTCGGCAAGAAGACGACGGTCGAGGAGGTGAACGGCGCGCTGAAGACGGCCTCCGAGGGCCCGATGCGAGGGATCCTCGGTTTCGAGGAGACTCCGCTCGTGTCGTCGGACTTCATCGGCGACCCGCGCAGCTCCATCGTGGACGCGGCGCTGACGGGCGTGCAGGACGGCGACCTGGTCACCGTCTCGGGCTGGTACGACAACGAGTGGGGCTTCTCGCAGAGGATGGTCGACACGTTGCGCTTGATCGCCGCGAAGCTCTGAGGCGGGCGACATGTCGAGCATCGCGAACATCGCCTGCATCGACGCCCTCGCGGTCGAGGGCAAGCGGACGTTCATCCGCGTGGACTTCAACGTCCCGATCGAGGGCGGCAAGGTCACGGACGACACGCGCATCCGGGCGGCCGTGCCGACGATCAGGCACGCCCTCGAGAGGGGCGCACGGGTGATCCTCGCCTCGCACCTCGGGCGACCCAAGGGCAAGAAGACGGGCTTCTCGCTCGAGCCGGCGGGCGCGCGGCTGGCCGAGCTGCTCGGCATCGACGTCGTGCTCACCGACGACTGCATCGGCGACGGGGCGCGCAAGGTCGTGAGCGATCTGCGCGACGGCAAGGTCGCGCTCCTCGAGAACCTGCGCTACCACGCCGAGGAGGAGGCGAACGACGAGGGGTTCGCCCGCGAGCTGGCCCGAGGCGTCGAGGTCTACGTAAACGACGCGTTCGGCGCGGCGCACCGCGCGCACGCCTCGGTCGAGGCGCTGCCGCGGATGATCCCGGTGCGGGGCGCCGGCTACCTCATGCACTCCGAGGTCAAGGCCCTCTCGCGCCTCCTCGGCCAGGTGGAGAGGCCCTACGTGGCCATCCTCGGTGGCGCGAAGGTCTCCGACAAGATCGGCGTCCTGGAGAACCTCGTCGGGCGAGTCGACGCGCTCCTGATCGGTGGAGCGATGGCCAACACGTTCCTCAAGGCGCGGGGACTCGGCGTGGGCACCTCGCTCGTGGAGGACGACAAGCTGCCCCTCGCCAGGGCAATCCTGTCGAAGGCCCAGGAGCGCGACGTCCAGATCCACTTGCCCAAGGACGTCCGCGTCGGTTCGGGACGCGACGCGACGGCGGCCGAGATCGTGGACGCGGACGCCGTCCCCGCCGACCGTATGATCCTCGACGTAGGCCCGGCCACGGTCGCTGGTTTCCGGGACCGGATCGTGCGCGCGAGGACCGTGTTCTGGAACGGTCCGATGGGCCTGTTCGAGAACGATGCGTTCGCGGAGGGTACGCTCGGAGTTGCTCGCGCCGTCGCCGACTGCGCGGGCTTCACGGTCGTCGGCGGCGGCGACTCGGTCGCCGCGGTCGCCCGGGCGAACCTCGGAGGGCGGTTCGGACACGTCTCGACCGGAGGCGGCGCCAGCCTCGAGCTCCTCGAGGGCCGAAAGCTCCCCGGGATCGAGGCGCTCAGGGTCGAGGGCTAGACAGATGCGCACCAAGCTCGTGGCAGGCAACTGGAAGCTCCACAAGACCGTGGCCGAGGCTCGTGCCCTCGTCGAGGAGCTCTCCGTCCGGCTCAGGGGCCTGGGAGGCCGCCGTGCCGAGGTGGCGGTGATGCCCCCGTTCACGGCGCTCTGGGCCGTCCGCGAGGCGTGCTCCGCGGCAGGACTGCAGCTCGGAGCGCAGGACGTGCACTGGGAGGAGCAGGGCGCCTTCACCGGCGAGGTCTCCGCCAAGATGCTGCGCGACGTCGGCTGCCAGTACGTCATCGTCGGGCACTCGGAGCGACGCGCGATGTTCGGCGATACGCCCGAGAACGTCGGCAAGAAGGCGGCGGCGGTCCTGGGAGCCGGCCTGGTTCCCATCATCTGCGTCGGAGAGACGCTGGCCGAGCGAGAGCGCGGTGAGACGATGGCTGTCGTCCGCGCGCAGCTCGAGGCGGCGGTGGCCCCCGTGACGGCGGGCGACGCGCCCACGATCGTGATCGCCTACGAGCCCGTCTGGGCGATAGGCACGGGCAAGAACGCGGAGACCTACCAGGCGCAGGAGGTGCACGAGCACATCCGGGGCCTTCTGCGCTCCGCGTTCGGCGAGGGCGTGACCGATGCCATCCGGATCCTCTACGGCGGCAGCGTGAAGCCGTCCAACGCCGGCGACCTGATGTCGGCCCCGGACATCGACGGGGCCCTCGTCGGCGGCGCCTCCCTGTCGGCCGATTCCTTCGCGGGCATCGTCGCCGCGGCAGAAAACAGGCCCTGAGCCAGGAATTCTCTGCTAGATCGAGCGAATCGAGAACAATGGTCACCCTCCTCACCATCCTTCACATCGCGGTCTGCGTCTTCCTCATCCTCGTCGTGCTCCTGCAGCCAGGAAAGTCCGGCGGCATGGGCGCCGCTTTCGGCGGCGCGAGCCAGGCTGTCTTCGGCGCGCGCGGCGCGACGTCGTTCCTCGGCAAGGTGACGGCCGGCTGCGCGGTCCTCTTCATGCTGACCTCGATCGGACTGTCCTACTTCGCCACGAGCAAGGAGAAGTCCCTCAGGGAGGAGAGCGAGCGCCAGGAGGAACGGGCCAAGGCCCGCGAGATCGAGCCCACGAAGGCACGCGCCAAGACCAAGGCCGGCGCCATGAGCGAGCCCGAAGACCGGCCCGCGCCCGCCAAGCAGGCACGGGACGAGGAGCCTGCCGGCGCACAGGACGAGGAGCCTGCGGGCGCGCACGACGAGGAGCCCGTAGGCGGGCCCACCGGGAGAGCTCCGGAGGACGAGGCCGCTGGGCCCGGGGCGACGAAGCGGCCCTCGCCGGCGCCGCGCCGGGACACGGGCTCGAGCCCCTAGGGATCGCTGGGGGGAAACGGCCGGGCAATGCAGGTATCCAGCCCCCTCCTCTACGGGAAGTACCAGCTCATCGAGCTTCTCGCACGGGGAGGCATGGCCGAGGTGTTCAAGGCCAAGTCGCACGGCGTCGAGGGGTTCGAGAAGGTCCTGGTCATCAAGCGGATCCTGCCGCACCTCTCCGAGAACGCGCACTTCGTCGAGATGTTCATCAACGAGGCGAAGATCGCGGTCACGCTCAACCACGCGAACATCGTGCAGGTCTTCGACCTGGGCAAGGCCGACGACACCTACTTCATCGCGATGGAGTACGTGCAGGGACACAACCTCGCCGACCTCGCGCGCCTCTGTCGCAACCAGGGCAAGCCCTTCCCGATCGAGCTCTGCGTCTACGTCATGAGCGAGGTCGCCAAGGGGCTCGACTACGCCCACCGCCGTCGCGACGCGCACATGAAGCCCCTCAACATCGTGCACCGCGACATCTCGCCCCACAACGTCCTCGTGTCGTTCGAGGGCGAGGTCAAGGTCACCGACTTCGGGATCGCGAAGGCGCGAACCACCATCGAGGACACGGACGCCGGGGTCGTGAAGGGAAAGTACGCGTACATGTCTCCGGAGCAGGCCCGCGGGGAACGGGTCGACGCGCGGAGCGACATCCATGCCGTAGGCACGGTGCTCTACGAGATCCTGGCCGGCAAGGCACCGTTCGGCGGCACGGGTCCCTACGAGCTTCTCCGTCGAGTCCGAGACGGCGACCGGCAGCCGCTCCTCGATGCGGCGCCGCACGTCCCGCCCGAGATCGCACAAGTGGTCGAGAAGGCGATGGACGTCGATCCCGGCCGCCGTCACCCGAACGCGGCTCACCTGTACGAGGAGCTGATCGCCTACCTGTACACGAGCGGCCGCCGGGTCGGCGCCCACGACCTGTCGGAGTTCGTGGCGACGCTCGACAGCGGCGCCGAGGAGAGCCTGGCCGAGGAGCAGGCCGAGCGGCTGCGCGAGGCGTTCGCGGACGAGGGCGCTTCGGCGATGGACCGCGTCGGCATCACGTCCCTGGAGGTCCCGTCGTCGACCGGCGACGGGGAGGCGGCCAGCCATGCGGGCGCCTTGCCCGAGGGCGAGGTGCGGGACCTGTCGGGGCTGGCGATCGAGACCTTGCGGGGCGCGATGCCCGCGGACCTCGAGCCCGCGATCGCCGCGATCGTCCACCGCCACGGCGGCCGGATCGTCGACCGCACCGGCGGCGGAATGCTGGCGCTCTTCGGGCTCGGCGAGGCGGACGGCCGCGACACCGAGTACGCGCTTCGCTGCGCGATGAAGCTGCAGCAGGTCCTGTCGCGCGATCCCAGGACCCGGCATGCGGTCACGCTCGGCGTCAAGACCGGGCGCGTCGCGATGCTCCCGAGCGGCCTTCCAGCCGAGGACGACAAGTACTTCGGGCTCGGAAACGAGGCGCGCTCTCTCGCCGGAGCGACGAGCGGGCAGGTCCACGTGAGCCCACAGACCGAGCGGCTGGGCCGCAACGCCTTCCAGTTCGCTCAGAGCACGACGATCCCGGGCGCATACGTGCTCGTGGGCCAGAGATCGCTCGCCGAGGTCTACGGGCGCTTCGTCGGCCGCAAGGAGGAGCTGCGGGTCATCGGCGGCCAGCTCGCCTTCGCGAACACCGGCCAGGGCCGCGTGCTTTCGATCGTCGGCGAGGCCGGCGTGGGCAAGACGCGCCTCTTGCACGAGGTCTCGAAGCGGCTGCGGGAAGGCGGTCACGACATCGGCTGGTACGAGGCCCAGTGCCTGCCCCAGCAGCGCGAGCTCCCGTTCTCCGCGGTGCAGGGCATGCTGCGCGAGATCCTCGGGATCGACGAGACGGATCCGGATCCGATCGTCCATGGCAAGGTCGAGCGCCTGCGGACGCTCGGTCTGTCGACGGAGGAGCTTCGCGCCGTGGCGTCCCTGTTCGGTCCCATCGGCGCCTCGACCGAGCACAGCCCGCGGAGGATGCTCCGGACGGCTCTGTGTCGCATCGCGACGAAGCTCGCGGAGGACCGGCTCACCGTGCTCTCCTGGGATGCGGTCAACGGGCTCGACGACGAGTCGGAGGCGGTGATCGACGCCATGGCGCAGGACATCGCGGACAGCCGGGTCCTGTGCACCCTGACCTACCGGCCCGGGTTCGTCCACGCGTGGTCCGCGCTGCCCGGCTACCACGAGATCGCGCTCGGACCCCTGGGCGACGCAGAGTGCCGCAAGCTGGTCCAGTACCGGCTCAAGTCGAAGGAGGTGCCGTGGGAGCTCGTCACCGACGTCACCACCAAGAGCGGCGGTAACCCGCTGTTCATCGAGGAGCACCTCAAGGCGATGATCGACGCCGGAGCGATCGAGCAGGCGGGCGGCAAGGGGTTCGCCGTCGCCTACCGCCGCGAGCTCGCCGAGGTCGGCGTGCCTCGCTCGCTCCACGGTCTCGTCTCCGCACGGGTCTCGCGCCTGCCGCACGACAAGAAGACGCTCCTGCAGTACGCGGCCGTCATCGGCGTTCGCTTCAACGTGGAGCTGCTCGGCGAGGTCGCCGACGCGGAGCTGGGAGCGCTGATGACGTCGCTCGAGGACCTCGAAGCGCGCGGAATCGTCAAGAGGCTGTCCCCGTCCGAGTGGGCCTTCTCGCACGACCTGATCCACGACGTCGTCTACGACGCGATGCCGCTCGCCGACAGGAAGACCATCCACGGCAACGTGGCGCGCACCATCGAGGCGATCTTCCCCGACCGCATCGACGAGTACCTCGAGCGGCTCGCCGTGCACCATCGGGAGGGCGGCGACAGGCAGAAGGCGATCGAGTACCAGGTGCGGTCGGGCGACCGCCGAGCGCAGGAGTTCGCCTTCGACGCCGCCATCGCCCACTACGGCCGGGCGATCGAGCTGTACGCGTCGACCAGGCCGGATCCCGTCAAGCTCGCCGACCTCTACCGCCGTACCGCACAGATCGCCTGGAAGGCGCGGCGGGTCGATCTCGGCCTCGAGAAGGCTCGCTCCGCGCAGGAGATCTCCGAGGAGGCGGCGGACGTTCGCGGGGTGGTCCTGGCGCTGACGCTCACAGGCAAGCTCCTCGCGCTCTGTGCGCGGTTCGACGAGGCCACGACCTACTTCACGCGGGCGCTCGAGCTCGCGCAGCAGATAGGCGACGAGACCTCGGAGCGCGACATCCTGGGCGCGGTGGGTGAGACCCTGGGCCGCAACGGCGAGAACCGCAAGGCCCTCGGCTACCTCGAGGCCGCGATCGAGCGCTGCGAGCGCGCGGGCGAACCGGAGCCCCTGGCGCACTACCGGTTGATGGCGGCCACCGTCTACGCGGGGCTCGGCGATCGGATCAAGGCAATGGAGACCGTCGACGCGGCGGAGGCCATCTACTTCGGCCGCGGCGACCGGATAGGCATCGTGGAGTGCCACAAGCTGCGCTCGTTCGCGCTCCTGCTCCTCGTCGACTTCGATGGCTGCGCCCAGGCGGGCCTGCACGCGCTCGAGCTGGCAAAGGAGTACGGCATCCCATACGAGATCGCCGCGAACTCGCACAACGTCGGCGAGGCGTACATCCGGCTGGGCGACTACAAGAAGGCCTTCACGATGCTGCGCTACTCGCACGAGACCTGTCGCGAGCACGGCTTCCCGAAGCTGCAGGAGATCAACATGATGCTCCTGGGCTACATCGACTCGGTGAAGTTCGAGTCGGACGAGGGCCTGGCGCGGATCGAGGCGGCCGTGCGCTACGCCGAGGAGAACGGCTACACCTTCGACGTCACGCAGGGCCAGTACTACCTGGGTCTGGCCTACAAGGACCGGGGCGACCTCGAGCGCGCCAAGCGCGCCTTCCGCGAGTCGCTGCGTCTCGGAAACGAGGCCGGAAACCTCCTGTACGCCGTCGAGTGCGAGCAGCTCCTCAAGGAGATCGATCTGCTCGAGTCGGTGGCGTAGTGGTCAGGACGGGGGCGCGACGCGGGGAGGTGGCTGTTGCCGTCGTCCGACTGCCCTCGTAAGCTACGATGATGGATTCGTCGCTCGGCCCGCTCGAGTTCCGGATCGTCGCGCCCGCGCGGGGGTTGCCGATGCTCGTCCGGATGGCCGCCCCGTTCGGCGACGACGAGCTCTTCGAGTTCTGCCGGAGGAACAAGGGGCTCCGCGTCGAGCGAACGCCGGAAGGAGATCTCGTCATCATGCCGCCCGCTGGAGGTGAGACCGGCAGGAGGAACTCCACCGTCAACCTGCAGCTCGCGCTCTGGGCCCAGCAGGATCGAACCGGCATCAGCTTCGATTCGTCGACGGGGTTCATCCTCCAGAACGGCGCGGAGCGGTCACCCGACGCCGCCTGGGTGCGCAAGGCACGATGGCAAGCGCTCTCACCCGAGGACCGCGAGAGGTTTCCTCCGCTGTGCCCCGATTTCGTCATCGAGCTGAGGTCGCCAAGCGACGATCTCGAGGAGCTGGTCGCAAAGATGCGCGAGTACCTGGACTCCGGCGCGTCGCTCGGCTTGCTGCTCGACCCGTTCGAGCGAACCGTCCGGGTGTTTCGGCCCGGCGCTTCGCCCCAGAAGCTCGACGATCCAGAGGAGGTCCACTGCGATCCGGAGCTGCCGGGTTTCGTCCTCGACGTCCGTTCGATCTGGTAGCAGGTGGTACGAGCGTCGCGGAGGTAACTAGTGCGCAGATCGATCGTCCGTGGGACGATTGAGCCATGAGCGACTGGCAACAACCTCCCGGTCCCGGCGGCTGGCCGCCCGCACCCGCCTCCCCCGCCCCCGCGGGACAGCCGCCTGCGCCGACACCGGCGAGCAGCGGTGGGCCGACCGTGACTTTCGGCCAGATCTGGGCGAGCTACCGCGTGCTCCTGCGCCGCAGCATGCCCGGTGTCGCGATGGTGTTCGCCGGACTGGCCCTCGCCAACCTCGTCTTCAACGTGCCCGCATGGATCGTGCAGTACCTGCAGCTCCAGGCGCTGTCGACGGCGATGTTCGGGGACGTCGGCTCGCTCGCGATCGTCGGGTCTCTCACGAACCTCCTCCGGCTCGTCGCGACGGTCGCGATCGTGTCGATCCGGGTGGGGCTCTCGCGGCCCATCCGCGCGCTCCTGGTCGAAGGGCCGGACGCGGTCAAGGGCGCCGGACCGACGTTGAAGATGGCGACCCAGCGCTTCTGGCCTGTCCTGGGAACCACGCTCCTCGTGGGCCTCGCGATCGCGGTCGGGCTGATCCTCTGCGTCCTCCCCGGCCTCGCCGCGATGTTCCTCCTGATGATGGCGCCGTACCTGGTCTCGGCGTGCGAGGCCGACGTCGGCTCGGCGTTCAAGCGCTCCTACACGCTCGCCACCCGGAACATCGGGCCCTTCCTGGGGGTCATCGGAATCGCGGTCGGGGGCGTCCTCGTCCTCCTGGGCGTCTCGGTGGCCATGAACGCGGTCGTGGTGTCCATGCTCGGCTTCGCGGCGGTGGTCTTCGTGCAGCCGGTCGTGCTCATCCTCGGCGAGGCGCTCGGGTTCCTCTGGTGGCTCCTGTTCGGTGCGGCGTTCGTGACCGCGGAGACCGCCGACTCGGGCGTCCAGGTTCGCTTGTGATCGATCAGACCTCGCGCAGGACGTCGACCATCTGCGCCGTGGCGCACGCGACGTCGTAGGGCGGATCGGCGTCCTCCGGCGCGATCAGGACCGACAGGAGCGTCCCGGACTCTCCCAGCGCCGAGCGGCGGAGCGTCATCACGGGGATGCTCGTCGCCGCGGCGTTACGACTGGCGGTGCGGCAGGCATCGGTGACCTCCCAGAGCGGCCGGGGGATGACGATGTCGCACGTGACCGTTCCCCGGCGAGGTCCGAGGCTGTCGGCGAGCACGACGATCAGGTCCGCGTCCGCCGAGGCCATGACCTCCACGCTGTGGAGCTCCAGGTGCCCGGCGAGGATCGACGCCGCGTCCACCGCGGTCCGACCGCGTCCGCTCAGGCTCAGGCCGAGCAGGCCCGAACCCTCGGAGCCCTCGCCGCGAAAGACCCTCGTGCCGAGCTGCGCGATGCTGTCGATCACGCCCGCCTCCACGAGGAGGTTGGTCCAGACCGCGATCTGCGGCCGGCTCGGGGTCACCCGCGGCCTCGACGGCCTGGACTTGCGCTGATCCTCGCGTGTCGTGGCCGGCGAGGTCAGCTTGTTCTTGCTGGGCGTTCTGCGAGGGCGAGTCACGGCGGCCGACGTGCCCTCCTGTACGACCACGACCGGCGCCCGGATGCACTGCACCGCTTCGGGCTGGCTCGGCTTCTTTGCTGTCGACGACATTGGCCTTCCGGGGTGCTGAGTGTGGTGACGCTCTATCCCCCCGTCAAGCGACCGTGTCGATCGGTTCCTTGTCTACCATGACACGCACTCGGCATGCCAGACCGGTTGCGCAGTCATTTCGAGCGCGCTGTACCGCCGCGCGGACAGGGGCGGCTCACTCGCTCGCCATCGCTGGTGGTTCGTGGTACCACGCGCTCTGCCATGGGCGGCGTCTTCGGCGCAATCAGGGGTCAAAGCCTCGCGGTGGGGCTCCTCGAGCGCGCGCTCGCCGGGCGCCTCGCCGGCGCTTACCTGTTCGCGGGCCCCGACGGCGTGGGCAAGCGCTCCACGGCCGAGGCCCTGACCGCCGCCCTGCTCTGTCGTGAACGGCCGCCTTGCGGCGCCTGCGCGAGCTGCACCCGGCGCCTCGCTGGCGCCCATCCGGATCGGATCGAGGTAGCGGTGCCGGCGGATCGCAAGCAGATTCCGGTCTCGGCGATCCGCGAGCTGTGCGCGCGGCTCGCCTACCCTCCGCACGAAGGCCTGGCCCGAGCCGTCCTCGTCCCGGACGCCGAGGTCCTGAGCGCGAGCGCGGCAAACGCGCTGCTCAAGACGCTGGAGGAGCCCCCGGGACGCACACACTTCCTCTTGACGACGAGCTCGCCGAGCGCGCTCTTGCCCACGATCCGCTCGCGCTGTCAGATCGTGCGCTTCATGCCGCTCGGCACGGCGGACCTCTCGGCGATCTGCGTCGAGAAAGGCCGCGACCCAGCAGGCGCGGCCCTCGCCGCGGCGCTCGCCGGGGGCAGCGCCGCCCGGGCGCTCGCGGCGGCGGAAGCAGGAGATCTCGAGGCCCGGCGTGCTCGCGCCGACGCTTTCGACGGCGCCACGAGGGGATCGCTCGGACAGGCGATGGCGGCCGCGCAGGAGGTGGCTGCCGACAAGGGGGCGTCGCTGCCTCACACGCTCGAGATCCTGCAGATCTTCTATCGCGACGTCCTCGTGGCCGGCGCCGGCCTCGACCCGGAGCACCTCGCGCTCGGTGATCGGCAGGCCCAGGTCTCGGACCGCGCCGCGGGGATGTCCCGGGACTCGGTGCTCGCGCGGCTCGCCGCGCTCGACGAGGCAATCGGCAGGCTCGACGCGAACGCGAGTCCAACCCTGGTGGCCGAGTGGCTGGCCCTTCGCTTCCGGCAGGAGTCCGCATGAGCGAGGAGGATCGCGGGCCCACTGGTGGTTCCGGCGGCGCGCCTCCGCCCTCGCCGAGCGGCCGAAGGCGTCGCAGGCGGCGCGGCCGAGGCCCGCGCGCGGCAGGTCCAGCGGGAGCAGGCCCGGCTCCCCGCCACGAGGCGGAGCGGCGATCGGAGGGCGCACCCCGACCTCACCCGGAGCGGTCGGCCGCTCAGGCGCCCCGACGGAATGCCGGACCCGCCGTCGATGGCGTGATGCCGGCGGCCTCGATCTCACCGGATCCGTCCGCGGACGCGCTGGTCTTCGACAGGGCCGATTCGCTCGTAGCCCGGGCGCGGCACCGGCCGCCCTCGCCGGACGACCAGCCGGAGCAGATCGTCCCCGTCGATCGCGTTCCCTTCTTCCTCGCGCCCGAGGCCAGGGACCCCGATGCCCTCGAGTTCCCCGAGCACGACTTCGAGCCGGGGCGGGCGGCGCTGTTCAACTCGGCGATGGTCCGTTTCTTCGAGGGGGGCCGAGTGGTCGAAGCGGACGCGGGGGACATGTTCCTCCGGGCCGGGGAGCTCGTGATGTGCGACGTCGACCGGGGCCTGCAGCTCGCCACGGTCACCGCCCCATCGACCCGGAAGCTGTCGCGCCTCGGACCGCCCGTACGAGTCGTCCGTCGCGCTCACGACGGCGACCAGCGCGGCGAGCCGGACCGGCGCAAGCGGGAGCAGGAAGCCACTCGCCTCTGCGTGGAGCACGCGCGCGCGCAGAACCTTCCGATGAAGGTCGTGCGAACGGAGATCGGCCAGGGGGGCTCCAGGGTCACTTGCTACTTCGCCTCCGAGGAGCGAGTGGACTTCCGCGAGCTCGCCCGGGCTCTCGGGACGGCGCTGCACCTGAGGGTGGAGATGCGCCAGGTCGGTGTCAGGGACTCCACGAAGGTCCTGGGAGGCGTCGGGCCCTGCGGGCTCCAGCTCTGCTGCAGCACGTTCCTTCAGGACTTCGCGCCGGTCTCGATTCGACACGCGAAGGACCAGGGGCTCGTCCTCAACCCCACGAAGATCTCCGGCGTGTGCGGGCGCCTCATGTGCTGCCTCGTCTACGAGGAGGCGTACTACAGGGCGCACAGGAAGCTGCTCCCCAAGATCGGCAAGCGCGTGGTGACGCCGAAGGGCGAGGGCAAGGTCAGGGACGTCGACGTCCTGAAGCTGACCGCGCGCGTCGAGATCGCCGACCGCGAAGGGGCGAGCCGCCTCTTCGAGTTCGCCGCCTCGGACCTGAAGCCGGTGGCGGCCCCGCCGGCGGGCGAAGCCCGAAGGCCCGCGACGAACCCGCGCCACGCCGCGCCGGGTCGGGCTTCCGAGCCCTCGGGCAACCCGCCCGCACCTGGGCCCGATTCGCCGCAAGAGGCCGGATCCAACGAGGAGGACCCCGACGTCGACGAGCAGGATGCCGAACCCGACGAGCAGGAGCCCGCCTGACATGCGCTTCTACATCACGACGCCGATCTACTACGTCAACGACGTGCCCCACCTGGGCACGGCGTACACGACGATCGCCGCGGACGTCCTCGCGCGGCATCACAGGCAGCGGGGCGACGACACGCACTTCCTGACGGGGCTGGACGAGCACGGGCTCAAGGTCGAGCGCGCGGCGCAGGAGCTCGGGGAGAGCACGGCGGCCTACGTCGAGCGCATGGCGGCGCCGTTCCGGGAGACCTGGGCGGCGCTGGACGTCTCGTACGACGACTTCATCCGGACGACGGAGGTACGCCACAAGGAGCGGGTCGGGCGCCTCTGGTCGCGCGTGAGGAAGAGCGGCGACATCTACGAGGGAGTCTACGAGGACTGGTACTGCGTCGCGTGCGAGGCGTACTACACGCAGAAGGACCTCGGCGAAGGAAACGTCTGCCCCGTGCACGGAAGGCCGGTCGAGCGGCTGAAGGAGCCGAGCTACTTCTTCCGGCTGTCCGCCTACGAGGCCCGGCTCCTCGCCCACTACGATGCCCACCCCGAGTTCGTGGCGCCCGAGTCGCGAATGAACGAGGTCAAGGCCTTCGTGAAGGGGGGCCTGAGGGACCTGTCGATCTCCCGGACGACCTTCACGTGGGGCGTCCCGGTTCCCGACGATCCACGCCACATCATGTACGTCTGGTTCGACGCCCTCGCCAACTACCTCACGGCGCTGGGCGACGAGGGCGGCCCGGCCTGGCGATTCTGGCCGCCGACCTTGCAGCTCGTCGGCAAGGACATCCTGCGCTTCCACGCCGTGTACTGGCCGGCGTTCCTCATGAGCGCCGGGCTAGAGGTTCCCCACCGGATCTTCGCGCACGGCTGGCTCACCGTGAACGGTCAGAAGATGTCGAAGTCGCTGCGCAACGTCGTCGAGCCGCGCGCGCTCGCTCGCGAGTACGGCGCCGACGCGGTGCGGTTCTACCTGATGCGGGAGATCGCCTTCGGCCAGGACGGCGACTTCTCGCACGACGCGCTCGTGGCGCGCTGGAACTCCGACCTCGCCGACAACGTCGGAAACCTCGCGAACCGGACGATCTCGCTGGCCCGAAAGCTCCTCGGCGGGCGGATCCCCGCGCGTCCGCCGGCCGCGGCCGACCCGGTCCTCGAGCAGGCCTTCGGTGAGGCCCTGCCGAAGATCGAGGCGGCGCTCGAGGCCGCGATGCCTCACCGGGCGCTCGACGAGATCCTGGCCCTCGGCCGGCTGGGAAATCTCCACGTCGACCGCCGCGCGCCGTGGTCGCTCGCCAAGGACGGCAAGAAGGCGGAGCTAGAGGCCTGCCTATGGAACGTCCTCGAGCTCTGCCGGGTGATCGCCGTGATGCTCGCCCCGTTCGTCCCGTCCCACGCGAGGGGGCTTCTCGGCCAGCTCGGACACTCCGTGGACCCCGGCCACGAGCCGCGATGGCCACGGTGGGGCGAGCTCGCCGCTGGGCACGAGCTCGCGGCGCCGGCTCCCGCGTTCCCCAAGTTCGCTCCCGAGCGCTCCGCCGAGATCCTGTCGCGGCTCGGGGTCACACCACCCGGCGCGCCGCTGACCGCGCCGCTTCCCGCCTCGCCGGAGGCGCCAGCGGCCCCGGGGACCGCACGGATCGCGTACGAGGACTTCGCTCGGGTGGAGCTGCGCGCCGGCGAGATCGTCTCCGCCGAACGGGTCCCCAAGAGCGACAAGCTCCTCAGGCTCCAGGTGAACGTCGGCGAGGCCGCGCCGCGCCAGGTCGTCGCCGGCATCGGGAAGGCGTACGCGCCGGAGGCGCTCCTGGGCAAGCGGGTCGCGGTCGTGTGCAACCTCGCGCCGGCCAAGCTCATGGGGCTCGTGTCAGAGGGCATGCTCCTCGCGGCCGGCGAGCCCGGAACGCTCAAGCTCGTCGCGTTCGACGGTGACGTGGCGGTGGGGACCCGGATCAAGTAAGTAACCCTCCGGATGGTCACCTGGCCCCCCCGATCGCCTCCCGGCCTCGACGCCGCGTTCGCGGACGTCACCGCCAAGCAGGCGCGCTCGCGTGCGCTCGCGGCGCAGGTCCTTGGCGACGCCCCCGGCGAGCGCAGGGACGACGCGATCGACGCGCTCAGGGTCCTCCTGCAGGATCGTGAGGGGCAGGTCCGCTACTTCGCCGCGCAGTCGCTGGGGGAGCTTCGCGCCCGCGAGGCCCTGGAAGACCTCGTCGGAACGATCGAGGACGGCGATGGCCAGGTGAGGCAGGCCGCCGTGATCGCGCTGTCGGAGGTCGGCGACGGGTCCGTCGTGCCCCGACTGGTCGAGGCCGTGCAGGATCCTTCGTGGGCCGACGTGCGTTTCCAGGCCATCGCGGCCCTGGTTCAGCTCGCGCCCGAGCAGGCTCGCCCGTGCGCTCTCGCGGCCCTCGAGGACGAGGATCCCGAAGTCCGCGCTCAGGCGGCCGAGGCGCTGGGCACGCTGTCGGATCCCGGCGACGACTCGGCCATCGGGGAGCTCCTGCGCGTTCTGGGGGACGGGGACGAGCGCGTTCGGTGGGCCGCAGCGCTCGCGCTCGGCGAGAAGGGGAGCTCGGCCGGCGCCGACACGCTTCTGGCGGCGCTCTCCGACGACGACCGGCTGATCGACGCCGCGACGGTCCTCGGCGAGCTCGGCGACGCGCGGGCGATCGAGCCGCTGGTCCGGCGCGTGCGCCGCATCCTGGGCAGCCCCATCCTCAAGGTCGCCGCAGCGGCCGCGCTCCACCGCCTCGGCGTGGCCGAGGGCAGGCAGTTCCTGCTCAAGGTCCTGGGCGGAAGGCGCTGGGAGGCGATGGGCTACGCCGCACAGACGTGCGCGGAGCTGGGGATCCGGGAGGCCCGGCCACTGCTCGAGCGCCTGCGCCAGCGGCCGGGACCGCTGGATCCGCGCGAGATCGACGCGGCGCTGGCCCGGCTGTGAGCGCGCAGATCGTCGACTCGCATTGCCACCTCGGCTTCGAGGACTTCCTCGACGATCTCGACGCGGTCCTGGAGCGCGCCCGGCAGGGCGGGGTCGTCCAGATGGTCGTGATCGGGACCGCGCGCGAGGCGTCTTCCGCGTCGTCCTCTCTCCGGCTCGCCGAGAACCGGCCGTGGCTCTTCCCCGTGGTCGGCGTCCACCCCCACGACGCTCGGCTGGCAGGGACGGAGCTGGTCGGAGAGGTGGAGCGGGTCGCCGCCCAGGATCGGATCGTCGCCGTGGGCGAGATCGGCCTCGACTACCACTACGACCTGTCGCCGCGGGACGCGCAGGTCGAGGCCTTCCGCCGGCAGATCGCGGTTGCCCGCGCGGTCGGAAAGCCCCTGGTGATCCACACTCGCGAGGCGGCTCGCGACACGCTGGAGGTCCTCAGGGAGGAGGGAGCGAGCTCCGTCGGAGGAGTGATCCACTGCTTCACCGAGGACGAATCGTTCGCCCGGGAGGCGCTCGACCTGGGATTCTTCGTGTCCTTCTCCGGGATCGTCACCTTCAAGGGCTCGGCGACCCTGCGCGACGTGGCCCGCTTCGTCCCCTCGGACCGCCTCCTGGTGGAGACCGACAGCCCCTTCCTGGCGCCGGTTCCCCACCGGGGCAAGCGGAACGAGCCCGCCTGGGTCTGGGACACGGCACGCGCGGTGGCCGACGCTCGAGGAGAGCCGCTGGAGGCGGTCGCCGAGCTGACCGCGGCGAACGCCCGGCGGCTGTTCCGCCTGCCGCTTCCCTGAACGCCAGGTGCCGCCCAGCTTGACACTGCGGCCACAATCCGTAGACTGCGCGCTCTCTTCGAGGCATCAGATGAACCAGAATCTCGGAATGGTAGGGCGGAAGGTCGGCATGACGCAGGTCTTCGAGGCGGACGGCACGGTCAGGCAGGTCACCGCCGTCGAGGCCGGCCCCTGCGTCGTCATCCAGAAGCGCACGCCCCAGAAGGACGGCTACTCCGCGCTGGCCCTGGGGTTCGGCGAGAAGCCCGACCGGCTGGTCAAGCAGCCGCAGCGCAAGCAGTTCGAGAAGGCCGGAACGACCGCCAAGCGAGTGATCCGCGAGTTCCGCCTCGCCGAGGACATCGTCGCGAAGTACGAGGTCGGCCAGCAGATCAAGGTCGACGACGTGTTCGCGGCTGGGGACTTCGTGGACGTCGCGGGCACGTCCATCGGCCGCGGCTTCACGGGCGTCATGCGCCGGTGGAACTTCAAGGGCGGCCGGATGACCCACGGTACGCACGAGTACCGGCGCCACGGCGGGTCCATCGGTCAGAACATGACCCCGGGCCGCACCTGGCCCAACAAGGGCATGCCCGGCCAGCACGGCAACGTCCGCCGCAGCGTGATGTCGCTGCGCGTGGCCCGGGTGCTCCCGGACGAGAACGTCATCCTGGTCGAAGGAGGCGTCCCCGGACACGTCCAAGGGCTGGTCGAGGTTCGCGGCGCCGCGAAGCGCCCGCGGAAGGCCTAGAAAGCTCCTGGCGAGGCGCAGACAGGACCACCTCGCGCGGCGCGCGAAGGAGCTGGGTTACGCCGCGCGCTCGGTCTTCAAGCTGGAGGAGATCGACCGTCGCGCGGGCCTCTTCAGGCCGGGTCAGCTCGTGCTCGATCTCGGCTGCGCGCCCGGGTCCTGGGCGAAGTACGCCGCCCAGCGAGTCGGGCCGAAGGGGCGCGTCCTCGGGTTCGACCTGCGACCGGTCGAGGTCCCCTTGCCTCCGAACGCGCGCTGCGAGGTGCTCGACGTGACGGCGCGGGATCCGCCGCTCTCGGTCGACGGACGCGCGTTCGACGTCGTCCTGTCGGACATGGCACCCTCGACCGAAGGCGTGCGCTTCGCCGACCAGTTCCGTTCGTACGAGCTCTTCACCCGGGCCCTCGAGATCGCCGCGAAGGCGCTCGCGCCGGGCGGGTCCTTCGTCGGCAAGATATTCCAGGGACCCGAGCTCGCGGACGCGAAATCCAGGACCGCGGCGCTCTTCGCCGAGACCCGGGTCATCCGGCCGCGCGGCACGCGGACGGAGTCCTACGAGCTATTCCTCCTCGGTCTCCGAAAGCGACGGTAGGAGGCTCGGGCGGATCCCCAGGAGCGAGTCCACGGGACCCTTGCCGCCTCGCAGCACCTCGGGCACCTCGCTCTCGAGCGAGACGACGGTCGATGGGATCATCCCGCCCGTCCCGCCGTCCAGGACGAGGTCGACGTCGAAGCGGCTGTCGATCTCGTCCGGGTCGAAGAGGATCTCGCCGCGCCACGACGCGCTCGTGGAGATCAGCGGCCGCCCGAGCGCGTCGAGGAGCGCCCTCGCGACCGGGTGCGCCGGAACGCGGACCCCGACCGTCTTGCGGCGGGACAGGAGGACCTTTGGGGTCTCGCGCGAGGCCGGCAGGATGAAGCAGTACGGGCCCGGCACGAGACGCTTCATCGTGCGGTACTGGTGGTCGTCGACCACGGCGTAGGTCGCGATGTTCGAGAGGTCCTTGACGAGGATCGCGAGCTGCTGGTCCCGCGGCATCTGCTTGACCGTGTACAGGCGATCGATCGCCTTTCGGTTCATCGGGTCGCAGCCGAGCCCGTAGACCGTATCCGTCGGGTACGCGACGATGCCGCCGCGTTCGATGATCTCCACCGCACGCGCGATCTTTCGCGGCTCCGGGTGGTCCGGGTTGATCGGGAGGAGCATCGTGTCCCCTGCTGGCGCCGGCACTATAACCGGATGAGCCCGGCGCGCAAGGCTGCCGTCACCGCGTCGACGCGCGTCCTGACGCCCATCTTCACGAAGATCCGCTCGAGCTGGAGCTTGACCTGGCGTGGGGTCCTGCCGAGGACGCCGGAGGCCTCGCGGTTCGTCAGACCACGGGCGACGAGCATCAGGACGTCGAGCTCCTCCGCGGTCAGCGCGACCGCGTCGTTCGCACATGATCCCCTTGCGGCATCGAAGAGGTTCCAGAACCTGCGAGCGAGGCGGGGCTCGATCACGGTGCCACCTGCGAAGACCTCCCGGACGGCGGGCGGCAGCCGCTCCGGGACGTCGCGCTTGAGGAGGTAGCCGGCGGCGCCCGCGCGGATCGCGCCGAAGACCTTGTCGTCGGAGGCGAAAGCCGTGAGGATCAGGCGCTCGGGTGGCGGGTCGAGCTCGCCCAGACGCCGCGAGGTCTCGACGCCGTCGATCCCACCGAGCTCGAGGTCGACGACCACGACGTCGACCTCGCCAGGTCGCACCGCGGCGATCGCTGCCTCGCCCGAGTCGAAGGCGCCAGCGAGCGCGAGATCCGCTTGCTCCTCGATCGTTCGGGCCACGAGCCGCGAGGTGCGCGCGTCGTCCTCGATTAGCGCGACGCGGATCGGATCCGTCATCGTGGACCGAGCGCCCTGCGGGCCGCTGCAGCCCGGGGTCCCTCGGGCTGGAGCTCGAGGTAGCGGGAATATGCAGCGCGGCCGCGCTCGCTGCTCGTCCCGAGGGACCGTCCAAGCCAGAACCAGCTCTCGGCATGATCCGGCGCCATCGACGTCGCCACCGAAAGGAGGCTGTTTGCCTCGCGGTCGTCCCCGATGGCGAGCGCGAGGTGAGCACGGGCGCAAAGGAGGCGCACGTGGACGCCGGGCGGCCTCAGGCGCGACTCGAGCGCGCGGACCGCGCGGTCGACCAGCTCCTCCGCCAGCGCCTCGGCGCCCCGGTCCAGCACGATCTCGAGCCTGCCGATGAGGGCCTCGGGCAGCGCGGCGTCGACCGCGAGCGCGGCCGCGAAGTCGTCATCGGCCTCGTCGACCTGACCGCGAGAACGTCGGACCTCGGCCCTCAGGGCCAGCGCTTCGGCATCGCTGCCCGAGGACGCGAGTGGCTCGATCGCCGCGAGCGCGCGCTCGGCGTTTCCGGCGCGCACCTCGAGGCGCGCGGCGAGGAGCCCCGCGCGGCGCCTCAGGGACGGCGAGTCTCCCGGGCGTGCGTGACCACCGCCGGCGCGGTCCAGGACCGACCGCGCCTCGGCGAGATCACCCCGCTCGAGCAGGACCTCCGCCTGGCCGAGCCGCCCTCGCAGCTCGCCTCCCGGGACGCCTTCGAGGTGGACGAATGACGCGAGCGCCTCCTCGAGACGGCCGCGCCCGAGGTCCAGGTTGCCGGCGGCGTCGAGCGCCTCGGCGAAGTCAGGGTTGGCCTCGAAGGCCGAGCGGAAGCTCGCCACGGCATCGCCGAAGCGGCCCTGCAGGCGCATGGCCTGACCCATCCGGTAGTGCGCCTCCGCGCTCGGCGCCTTCGCCAGGACCTTGGCCAGGTGACGGGCGGCCAAGGGGCCGTCCCGTGCCGCGAGCGCGGCCTCGGCCGCCACGAGCCCCACCGACGGATCTTCGGGGTGGGCCTCGATCTGGATGCGAACCTCCTCGGTCGCCGAGGAGTCTCCGGCGAGGACTCGCGCGCGCAACAGGAGCAAGCGTGCCTCCGAGCTGGCAGGCGCGCGTGGGACGACCGGCTCCAGGATCGCGCGCGCCTCGCCGGCCTTCTCCGCCGCGAGCGCCGCGCGCGCCCGGAGGAGCTCCGAGTCGAGGCCGTCGTCCGCGGCCTCGCCGAGCATGGCGAGGGCCTCGGCGGCCTGGCGTCGCTCGAGCAGCAGCCTTGCATGCAGGAGTCGAAGCGCGCGGCTGCCGGGGGCGAAGCCCCGGGCTCGTGCGATCATGCCCATGGCCGGCCCGCGGAGCCCTGCCTCGAAGCTCTGTCGGGCGGCGATTCCCACCACGAGGGGGTCGGGGCACTGGGGCCTGTCGGCGAGGGCGGCCCGAGCCTCGCCCACCTTGCCCTGGCGGCGCAGCGCGTGGCTGCGCGCGGCGGCCAGGAGGAGTCGCTCGCAAGGCCCGAGCGCGGCCGCGCGCGACACGAGACCGTCGGCGATGACGAGCACGGCGCCGGGCTCCAGCGTCTCGGCCTGCGCTGCGACCGAGAGCAGCGCCGGTCGCGCCGAGGCCGGAGCGAGCTGCCTCGCGACCTCGGAACGCGCGTGGGCCGCCGCGGCGTCACCGGCGAGGATCTCCGTCGCGGCGAGCGCGAGCTGCGGCGGGAGGAAACGCGGAAAACGGCGGGCGCAGGCCTCCAGCCGATCTACTGCGTCGGCGCGGCCACTTCTGAGGGCGATCGTCGCCCCGAGGTACGCGAGCACGGCATCGGCCCCCTTCCTCTCGCGGGGTCGAGTGAGCGCTGCACCCAGCCGGCGCTCGGCCGCCCGCAGATCGCCTCCGACGAGAGAGAGCGCGACCCCGGCGGCGTCCGTCTCGCTCGACGCGGGCGCGCTCCGAAGGACCCTGCTTGCCCCGGCGACGGTGCCGGCGCCCGTCTCCATCAGGCGCATCGCCGTCACGAGGGCCAGCCTCGATCGGACCTCGCGGCTCTCTCTGTTCTGGCGCATCGCCCGGGCGAGGACGCGCCGGGCCGTCTCGTAGCCCGCCGCGTCGGCCCGGGCCATCGCCGAGCCGGCCTCGTCGAGGGCACGGCGCGCGGCCGCGGCCCGGCGCGCGGGCAGCCAGTAGAGGGCGACGGTCGCCGCGCCGCCCGCGAGGGTGGACACGAGGAGGACCGCGATCGTGGCGATGCGCGCCCCGCGGCGTCTGCGCGTCAGGCCCGAGATCGAGTCGGCAATCGAGGCCGTCGAAGGTCTCCCAGGGTCGACCTCCACCGGGATGAGGTCGCGAGCCGAGATCTCGTCGGTGCTCTCGCCACGGCCCCCGAGCGTTCCCGGGATCGAGTCGTCGATCACGACGCTCGCCGGCGACCCGGGCGGGCGTGGAGCGGGAGCGCGTGGCGGAACCGGAAGCGCTGAACGCGAGTCGGCGCGCGAGGAAGCGACCCTGGCGGCCGCGAGCTCGAGCTCCGCGGCGAGCGCTACGCGGAGCGCCTCGGGCAATGGACGGACGTACGTGGCTTGATCTTCTCGCGGGGGCACGACCGATGGCTCCGCCTCCTCGATGTCCGTCAGCTCCATGGTCGCATCCGGACGCACGGTCCAGACCGGAGCCGGCGCCGGTCGGAGCTCCTGCGCCGGCACCGGCGTCCCGCTGCGCTCGAAGAGGTCGCGGAGCGCCAGGTCGCCGGGCGATCGACGCAGCGCGTGGGCGAACATCTCTCGGGCTCGGGTGCGTTCTCCGCGCGAGAGGAGGATCTCGCCCAGGAGGCGAAGGCTCTGCGCTTCCGACGGATCGAGCTTGACTGCCCGGACGAGCGCGGCCTGGGCGTCGGACACTCGACCGAGCGCCTGCAGGCTCCTGCCCAGGAGGAGGTACCCGCGGGGCTCGTGGGGGTTGTGGACGAGCCCGGCCTGGCAGACGGCGACGACCTCCTCGTGTCGGCCGGCCGCGGCCAGCTCCGCCGCCAGGTCGAGGAAGGCGCGCGACGCCGGGTTCTTCTGGAGCTCCTGTCGAAACCGCTCCACGCGCCGCCGATCGTACGGGGACACGCACCCATAGTCCAACATCTCGGAATCAGAGGCTTAGCGGGGCATACCGCGCGATCTGCGAGCCGTAGCCTGTCCGCCTGCGCTCTGCTAAGGTGCGCGCCGCTCATGAGTGCTTCGGCGGTCCTGGCGCTGGCGGACGGGACGGTGTTTCGCGGGCGGCCCTTTGGTCACCGCGGTGTCGCCGTCGGCGAGGTCTGCTTCAACACGGGGATGACCGGGTACCAGGAGGTGCTGACCGATCCGTCGTATCGGGGCCAGATCGTCGCGATGACCGCGCCGCAGATCGGGAACACGGGCGTGAACCGCGAGGACCTCGAGGCGGAGCGGCCCGCGCTCTCGGGCTTCATCGTTCGCGAGCGGAGCCCCGTGGTCAGCTCGCACCGCGCGCTCGGATCGCTCGACGAGCTCCTCGAGGCAAGCAGGGTCGTCGGCGTCGAAGGCATCGACACCCGGGCGCTGACCCGCCACATCCGGGACAACGGCGCCATGATGGGGGTCCTGGCGAGCGAGGGCGATCCCGCGGAGATGGTCACCCGCGCGCGCGCGGCCCCGGGGCTCGTGGGCCGCGACCTGGTCCGCGAGGTCACCTGTACCGCTCGTTACGCCTGGGCCGAGGGACGAGGCGCCTGGGGGCACGGCGCGCCCCGCCCGCCGGAGCTCCGTGTCGTGGCGGTGGACTTCGGAGTCAAGAGGAACATCCTGCGCTGCCTCGTCGACTCGGGCTGCCGGGTGACCGTCGTCCCCGCCACGACGAGCGCGGCCGAGATCCTCGCGAGCTCGCCCGATGGCGTCTTCCTCTCCAACGGGCCGGGCGACCCCGCCGCCGTCCCCTACGCTGCCGAGATGGTCCGGAGCGTTCTCGGCAAGAAGCCGATTTTCGGGATCTGCCTCGGCCATCAGATCCTCGCCCTGGCCCGCGGAGCGAAGAGCTACAAGCTGAAGTTCGGACACCGCGGCATCAACCAGCCCGTCATGGACCTCGAGACCCGCAAGGTCGAGATAACCACGCAGAACCACGGCTTCGCCATCGACGGAGAGTCGCTGTCGGGAAAGGCCGACGTGACGCACCTGCACCTGAACGACCGGACCGTCGAGGGGCTGCGCCTTCGCGACGTCCCGGCGTTCTCGGTCCAGTACCATCCGGAGGCCTCGGCGGGCCCGCACGACGCGCTCTACCTCTTCGACAGGTTCGTGGCGCTCATGCGCGGCAACTGAACGCGAGAAGGCCATTGCCAGGCCCTGCGGTAGCCGTATCATCGGCGCCACTCGGCTCAGGAGGAACGAACATGAGGCTCGCTTGGACTCTCTTCTTCTCGGTTTGCGCGACGGCGACCGGCTGCGGCGGCGACGACGACGATGACAGCGGCGGCATCCCCTTCGAGGACGTCCCGGCAGAGCTCGCGGATGTCTTCTGCTCCCAGGTCGAGCCATGTATGGGACAGCTCGCCGACATGTTCTCCGACAGCGCCGACTGCGCCGAGGAAACAACCGCGCAAATCACCGACGGCGACTGGGTGAGGATCGAAGCGGCGATCGAGGCCGGCACCGTCATCTACAACGAGGACCGCGCGCAGGCCTGTCTCGACGCGTTCGCGGCGCTCGGTTGCGACGTCTTCGTGTCGCGTCCGCCCGAGGAGTGCGAGGAGGCCGTCGAGGGCACGGTGGCCATCGACGGCGCCTGCGACCAGGACGCCGAGTGCGTGGGCACGGCGTTCTGCCTGATCGAGGCGGAGTGCCCCGGCGCATGCACGGCCCGCCAGTCTGAGGGCGGCGACTGCGGCGACGACGACGAATGCGAGGACGGGCTCACCTGTCAGCGCGGAGCGTGCACGGCGCTGGCTGAGGCGGGCGAGGACTGCGAGGGCGAAGACGCTCCAGAGTGCGGCGTGGGCTTGATGTGCGTCGGCCAGGACGAGCAGCAGGGAACGTCAGGCACGTGCCAGGCCCCGGAAGACACGTTCACGGCCGCAGAGGGCGAGGAGTGCAACCTCCCCGCGGGCCCGTTCTGCGTCGAGGGGCTCTCGTGCGTGATCGACCGCATGGAGGCGATGCAGCCGGTCTTCGTCTGCGTCGGCGCCTCTGCGTCCGGCGGCGACTGCAAGGCCGGGTTCCCGGACCCCTGCCCCGACGACGAGGTCTGCGACGCGAATCCCTTCGAGGGCGGCCAGTTCGACGGGACCTGCGTTCCGCTCGCGGCGAACGGAGAGCCGTGCTCAGCCGTCCTGTTCGGCACGGGCTGCGTCTCGGGCCTCGTGTGCGACGAGGACCGCAACTGCACCACTGTCAACCGGATCGGCGAGAGCTGCGAGACCGACGCCGGGTGCTACAGCGGCAACTGCGAATCGAACATCTGCGCGGCGCCGCCCGAGTGCGAGGCCGATTAGGGCTCAGATCTCGGAGGGTCGGTCCTCGAGCTCCTCGCGCTCGGCCGAGGCGAGGCGGGCGGCGAACGGGAAACGGGTCTCCTCGGCGAGGGTCACCGCCCGGAGCAGCGCCCGGTTCGCGGCGGACCGACTGCCGAGCGTGATCTGCGCGCGGCCCAGGAGCGCCGCCGCCAGCGCGAGCTCCGAGCGGCGACCCAGCCGGACCAATCGTCTCATCCCGACCTGCATCTTCTGGACGCCAGCGGGGTCTCGCCGCGTGACGGCGTCCAGGTACCCGAGGTAGATCTCGGCCCCGGCGGTCACCGATTCGAGCCCGGTGGCCGAGGCCAGCCGCAGGGCCTCCTCGAGGAGCGGAACCGCGGCGTCGAGATCACCGGCGAACGCCAGCGCCTCGCCAGCGCGCAGCTCGGCCCGGGCCTCGCCAGCCGTGAGCTCGGCTTCTCTGGCGATGTCGCGGGCTTGCAGGTGGTGTGTTGCGCACCGCTTGAACTCGCCCCGCAGGAACTCCGCGACGCCGATCGCGGCCAGGGTCCGGCAGCGAACCTCGGCAGAGCCATGCTCGGCCGCCAGCGTTGCCGCGCGATCGAGGTGCGTCTCCGCATCCTTGTGCCGGTCGAGGAAGGCCGCTTGTACGCCCAGCGAGGCGAGCGCCCTCGAGAGCAAGACCTTGTCGTCCATCCTGGCCGCGAGGTCGGCAGCCGCCGTCAGACAGTCCGACGCTCGCTGGGCGTCGCCGAGACGGGCATGTGCCCGGCCCAGCCCGGCCTGGACGGCCGCCTCGAGGCCTCGATCCGACTGGTCCCTGGCCAGCATCAGAGCCTGGTCGAGCGACACGACCGCGTCGGCGCAGGCCCCGGCCGCCAGTCGAGCCTCTCCGATCCCGAGGAGGGCCTGCCCCACCCTGCACGCCTCGCCGCCGCGCTCGGCGAAGACCCTGGCGCGCTCGAACCACCTCGCCGCCCGGCTGGGGTCCGCGCGGCCGAGAGCGAGCCTTCCCGCGTGGAGGCAGAGCAGCGCTGACCTGGGCAAGGCGTCGGAGCCCACCGACCTCCCGAGGAGCTCGACGGCGGTCTCGAGGTGGCTCGTCGCGCTCTCGACATCGAGACGCTTCTCCGCCGCCTCGGCCGCGCGGACGTGAAGCTCGACGGCGCGAGCCTCCTCGCCCGCACGCTGAACGTGGTGCGCGAGCATTGCGACGCCGCGATCCGGATCGTCCCCCTCGGTCCGCTCGAGATACGCCGCGACGCGACCGTGCAGCCTGCGCTTCTCGCTCTCGTCCAGCGACGCATACACCGCCGCGCGCCAGGTCTCGCCCGGGAAGTCGTAGCGCTGCTCCACCTCGCCGACCTGGGCGCCCTGCACGAGCAGGCCCCGCCTGACGAGCTGATCCAGCGCGCGGGATACCCTCTCGCCGTCGGTCGCGTCGATCGCCGCGAGCTCGCGGTTAGTGAGCCCGAGCCCCGCGACGGCAGCGATGCGCAGGAGCCGGCGCTCCTCCCGCGAGGCCTGAGCAAGCCTCGCCGCGACGAGCCCTTGCAGGGACTTCGGGACCTCGAGATCCGACAGCGGTCCCGTCGCCTCCGCCATGCCGGCCGCGACGTGGACCGCTCCGTTCTTGAGGAGCGCGCTCGAGAGCGCCTCGAGGAACAGCGGCGAGCCACCCGAGCGCTCGACCAGGAACTCGGCCAGGTCCTCGGCCACGGTGCTCGCCCCGAGCGCCGCGCCTGCGAGCCGGAGGATCGCCGCCGGGCCGAGCGGCCTCAGAGTCAGCCTCTGCACGGTGCCTCTGGTCATGACGAGGCCGCCCTCGGGGCGCTGCGTCAGGACCAGCATCACCGCCATGCCCGCGAGCCCCTCGCCGAGAAGGCCCACGACGTCTCGCGACGGATCGTCGGCCCACTGCAGATCCTCCAGGACGACCACGAGCGGCCTGTCCTCGGCCAGTGCCTGCAGGCTCTTGCGCAGCGCAGAGAGGAGCTGGATCGTCCGCGGTCGAGCAGACGCGCTCGAGCGCTGGGCCACCGGGTACTCGAGGTCGAAGAGGCCACCGACGGCGCGGATCTCGCGGTCCGTGACGCCTAGCTGCATCAGGCGCCCGACCTTGGCGTGCTTCTGGGCGGCAACGTCCATCTCCTCGATCCCGCACATGTCCGCGAAGAGGCCCGCCACGAGACCATACGAATCGACTGTCCCCTCCTCGGCTCGCCCCGAATGCCAGCCGAAGCCGCGCGAAGCCACGAGCGCCCTGAGCTCGGCGAGGATGCGGCTCTTGCCAGAGCCGGCCTCGCCCGAAACGATGACCGTCTGCCCCTCCCCGCCGCACGCCTTGCCGAGGACGCGAAGCATTCGCCGGAGCTCGCCTCGCCGGCCTATCAGGGGCAGCCTCGAGCGCAGCGCGGCCGCCTCTCGCTCGCGCCGGCTTCGATAACCCTCGACCTCGAACCGGGCCTGGCCGGCGGCCCTCAGTCGGAAGGCACCCTCCAGCGAGCCGACGAGCTCCTCCGAGACCCGCACGGCGCCTCGAGGAGCGTCCTCGAGGAGCGCCTTCACCTCGCCGAGAGCGTCGTCCTCGAGCGCCGCCGGGCTCCCGGACGGCGGCACCTCGACCGCGCGCCTGAGCACCGCGGCCGGTGGGGCGAGGTCGTGCACGAGGAGCCCCTGCTCCGCGCGACGACGCACCTCCAGCCCGGCGCGGACTGCCTGTTCGGCCGCCCGCTCCGAGGCAGAGACGAGCCCGAACAGGTACACGCACGTCCCCTCGGGCGCGGCGCCGCGCACTCCGCCCGCCGCGGACGCGGTCGCCTCGAACGCCTGCTGCTCGTCGTCCGACTGCGGCATGCAGCAGAGGATCCCGACGTGGTTCCACTCGCGCCCCTCCCGCGAGGCCCTCGGGACCGCGTGCGCCGTGCGCTCGATCCCCGGCTCCCCTTCGGCCGAAGCTCGCGACCCGCGCCCAGCTCGTTCCTCGAGCATGGAGACACGGACCACGCTCGTGGCGTCCTTGAGCGCGCGCATCACGACGTCGACCGCGATCTTGTTGGGATCCGCAGCACGCCGATCGGGGTGCAGCCTGTCCATCACGGCCGCGAGATCGCTCGCGGCGACCGGGGCTCCCATGCGGAACAGGAGCGTCTGGATCTCGGCGTGAAGGTCGCCGGCGGTCGCGTGCCTCTGCGCCGGGTTCCTGTGCAGGGCCTTCTGGAGGATCGAGACCAGGCCCTCGGGCAGATCGGGGTTCCGCTCGCGGGGGTCCGGAACCTCGCCGGCGCGCACCAGGTCGAGCGTCTCCTGCGGCGTGTCGGCCTTGAAGAGGCGGCGCTCCGCGACGATCTCCCAGAGGACGACCGCGAGCGAGAAGATGTCGCTCTTGTTGTCCAGAGCCTCGCCCCGCGACTGCTCGGGAGACATGTAGCCGTACTTGCCACGCAAGAGCCCCGGCTCCTCGCGCCTGCCCAGGTCCTCGGAGTTGGCCCGCGCGATCCCGAAGTCCGTCAGCTTCACCTCGCCCTCGTACGAGATGAGGACGTTCTGGGGAGAGATGTCGCGGTGGACGATGTTCAGGAACTGGCCGTCGTCACCGCGCCGCCGGTGCGCGAAGTCGAGGGCCCGGGCCGTCTCCGAGATGACGAAGAGGCGGACGGGCAGAGGGATCGGCACGGAGCGACGGGCCGCGCGCGACACGAGCTGGCCGAGGTCGCAGCCGTGCACGTACTCCATCGCGATGTAGTAGACGTCGCCCTGCTTTCCGAGGTCGAAGATCTGGACGATGTTGGCGTGCGAAAGGACAGAGGCAATCTTGGCCTCGCGGATGAGCAGCTCGACGAACGCCGGGGTCTGCGAGAGCTGAGGCAGGATGCGCTTGACGACGATGATCTTCTCGAACCCCGCCACGCCCCGCGACCGCGCGCGGAACACCTCGGCCATCCCGCCCTCGGCGATCCTGTCGAGCAGCTCGTACGGTCCGAAGAGGGTGGGCTCGACCACGGCGGCCGATTGTACGCCAAGGGATGAGCGCCACCGAGTGAACTAGGAGCAGTCCGCGTTTGCGGCGCCGGGGCTTCCCTGGTCTCCGGCTGGCAGCGCCCCGGTGCCCGCGCACCAGCTACCACCGGAGTCGTTGGACCAGGAGTCCCGGAGGTCCGGATCCAGCGACAGGCTGCGCCCCGCGACGTCCGGGAAGCCTGCGTCGGAGTACACGACGCCGTCGAGCTGTCGGCCCCCGACGCTCGTGATGCGGACCTCGTCGTCGTCGTTCGCCAGCTGGAAGACCGACTCGGCGAAGTAGTAGTCGTAGGCGCACGCGACGCCACCGTTCTCGGTGTCATCGGAATTCCGGCAGAGGACCAGGTAGCCTCCGGAAGCGACGACCAGCGGCCCACCGCTCGCGATCTCGACGGACTCCCCTCCATCGTCCCACAGCGTCATCCCCTCGAGGTCGACGTCTCGGCTCGTCGGGTTGTAGACCTCGACCCACTCGCCATTGGCGTCGGACACCTCGAACGGGTCCTTCATGATCTCCGAGATGACGAGCTTGGTGGCCGTGAACAGGAGCGTGGCCTCTCCGAACTCGTCCTCGTCGTAGCCGCGGACGCAGGCGTAGACCGTCTCGCCCGCGTCGGCGGGGTCCGTCTCTGCCTGCAGGGCGGAGCAGCCGTCGGCGCCACCGTCGTCGTTCGACGCGAGCTCGTTGCCGTTGGCGTCGTACAGGGTGAGGACCGTGTCGTAGTTGCAGCTCCCGGCACCATCGGACGTTCCGGCCCGCAGGATCTCGCCGCCGTCGAGGACCAGCGAGGCGCAGCCGAACTCGCCGGTCGTGGTGATCGTGTACGCCTCCTGGCCGGGATACGGCAGCTCCGCCGCCTCGAAGGTGCAGAGCGGCGAGCAGCCGTCGACCTCCACGGCGTTGCCGTCGTCGCACTGCTCGCCCGCGTCGCGGATGCCGTTCTGGCACGCCGGATCGAGGAGGTCGATCACCAGGCGATAGTCGATCGCCGCGCCGGCGAAGCCCGCTACGCAGACGTGGTAAGTGCCTGCCGAGAGGCTCTGCAGCTCCGCCACCTCGACCGGGTCGACGGCCGCGCAGTACTCGGAGCCCGACGGGTCTCCGCTCGTGGCGATCGCGTCGCTGGTGGAGCCGCCGACGCCGGAGCCCCACCACTCCAGGGACCCCGTCGAGCCGAAGATCCACATCTCGGTGTCGATCGAGCCCGTGCCGCAGGCCTCACCCGTCTGCTGCAGGGTGAGGGCCGACAGGTGTTGCCCGTCCACGGCGTCCACGGCGAAGCAGTCGATCAGGTCGGCGGGCAGGCTCGCATCGAACTGCGCCTCCCCCGTTGCGGCGACCACCCACTGGCACGACGTGCTGCACCCGTGGCCGTCGTCGTTGAGCGTCCCGAAGTCGCACTCCTGCCCCGCGTCCACGTCCGCGATGGCGTCACCGCAGGCAGCGCACGCCGAAGGCTCGCCGGCGCAGGTGAAGTCCGCCTCGATCGCGCAGTCGGCGTCGCAGCCGTCGCCGGGGTCGGCATCGCCGTCGTCGCAGGTCTCCGAGCCGGAGATCACCGAGTCGCCGCAGACGATTTCGGTGCAGACGGAGGGCTCGGACTCGTCGCAAACGAACCCCTCCTCGACGGCGCAGGCGTCGCTGCAGCCGTCGCCGGCGTCCTCGTCGTCGTCGTCGCACTCCTCGCCGTCCGAGACGACGCCGTCGCCGCAAGACGTTCCGCAGGCGACCCCTTCCCCGTCGGCGACGCAGATCCGATCCGTCTCGCTGCAGTCCTCACCGTCGAGAGACAGGCACCCCGACTCGGGGTCGAGCGTGCACACGGTCATGACGTCGCCGTCGCAGAACGCCGCCCCTTCGACGGCGCACGGCTCGAGCTCCACATCGCAGTCGCCGTCGCCGTCGCCGTCGCCGTCGCCGTCACCGTCGCCGTCGCCATCCGAGTCCGAGTCGGAATCCGAGTCCGAGTCCGAGTCCGAATCCGAGTCCGAGTCGGCGTCTGCGTCGGCGTCGCCGTCCGAATCGGTGTCGTCGCCGCCGCAGGCGGGGATCCATGCCGACGACACGAGGACCAGAAGCAAGGCGATGGTACGGGGCATCGGTAATCTCCTTTTCGCCGCCGCTGGTATCACGGTGGCGGTCCCACCGGCAACCCCGGCCGCGATCCCCGGAATAGCCGGCTTCTTCACCCCCTCGCGAGAAGGGTGCTATATCGGCGAGGTTGGCTCAGGAAGCTGTCGGTTCCGTGGGTGACCGGCTGGTCATCCCCAAGCTCGCAAGGCGGGCGCGTCTGCGTCGCGTCGTCTGGGTCATCGTGTTCCTGGGGGCGGCCGCCGGCGTCGCGTACTACCTCTTCCCGGAAAGCGTCACGGGCGAGACCTACCGGACCGCGGCCGTGACACGGCGGACGATCGTCCGGCTGGTCGAGGCGACAGGGCACCTGGACGTCCGCCGCCGGGTCGAGGTGCCGGCTCCCATCCCGGGCCGGCTCGTCGAGATCCTCGCGGCGCCGCGCTCGACCGTGAGGCGGGGCGAGCTGCTTGCCAGGCTCGACGACCGCGCCGCCGCGCTGGCGGTCAAGGGCGCGCAGGCCACGGTCCAGGCCGCGGCGGGTCGCGTCGCGGAGGCGCGCGCGGCCCTCGACGCCGCCGCCGAGGAGCGCGGGCGCGTCGAGAGGCTCGTCGGAAGGGGCCTCGCCAGCCAGCAGGAGCTCTCGTCCGCTCGTGCCGCCGTCCAGCGGGCCGAAGCCGCGCTCCAGGCGGCCCGCGCCGAGCAGGCCGCGGCGTCGGGCGGCGTCGCGTCCGCGCAGCTCGGCCGGAACCTCGGCGACATCGTGGCACCGGCCGACGGCGTGGTCCTGGTGGCGCCGGAGCGGCTCGGCGCGGCGGTCGGCCCCGAGCGAGGAGCCCTCTTCGTGATCGGCGAGGCCCTCGATGTGATGCGAATCGACGCCACGGTCGGCGAGGCCGACATCGGCGAGATCCGCCCCGGGCAGGCCACGAGGTTCGAGGTGCAGGCCTTCCCGGGCCGGAGCTTCGACGCGACCGTGGATCGAATCGGCCTCGAGCCGCAGCGCGAGGGGGGGCTCGTCATGTATCCCGTGACCCTTCATGCGCAAAACTCCGACGGCTCGCTCCTCCCCGGGATGACGGCGGCGGTGCACTTCGAGGTGGCGCGTCACCGGGATGTTCTCGCCGTTCGCGAGGCCGCGCTCCGTTTCGCGCCGGAGGACGCCCCGCCGGCTCCGGCGCGCTCGCGGATCTGGCGGCGCATGAGCCGAAGCCGGCTCGAGCCCGTCCCGGTGCGAGTCGGGATCTCGGACGGCGCCTACACCGAGGTCGAGCCCACCCAAGGCCAGCTCGCGGTCGGCGACCGCATCGCCATCGGACTGAGTCGCCCCGGCGGCTCGTCGGAGCGGAGCCCGGGGATCACGCTCGGCAAGAGGTAGACGTGCCCCCTGTCGTCGACATCCGGGCTCTGCACAAGGTTTACGAGGAAGGGCCGATGAGGGTCGAGGTGCTGCGCGGCATCGACCTCGAGATCGCTGCGCACGAGGTCGTGGCGCTTTGCGGCCCCTCCGGCTCGGGGAAGTCCACCCTCCTGAACATCCTGGGCTGCCTGGACCGGCCGACGAGCGGCGTGTACTCGCTGGGTGGCCGCGACGTCTCGACGCTCGACCGCGAGGAGCAGGCCTGGGTCCGGCTCCACTACATCGGGTTCGTCTTCCAGTCGTTCCACCTGATCCCCGACGCGACGGCGCTCGAGAACGTAGCCTTGCCCATGTACTACGCCGGCGTCGCGCGAGGCGAGCGAGAGGAGCGGGCGCGGGCGATCCTCGGTCGCGTCGGGCTCGCCGACCGGGCGGAGCACCGGCCGAACCAGCTCTCTGGAGGCCAGCGGCAGCGGGTGGCGATCGCTCGAGCCTGCGCCTGCAAGCCGCGCCTCCTGCTCGCCGACGAGCCAACCGGTGCGCTCGACTCGCGGACGGGCGTGCAGGTCCTCGAGCTCCTCGGTGAGCTTCACCGAGAGGATGGTCTGACGATCGTGCTCGTCACCCACGACATGGGCGTCGCGGCGTTCGCCGAGCGGCAAGTGCACCTGCAGGACGGCGTCGTCGTCGACGAGCGGAGGGCCGATGCGTCTAGTGGGTAGCGAAGGGCTGAGGATGGCGGTGCAGGTGCTCCTTCGCAACCCGGGCCGGAGCGTCCTGACCGTCCTCGGCCTCGCCATCGGCGTCGGCGCCTTCATCGCGATGGTCAGCTTCGGCGAGGGCGCGCGGCGGTCCGTGATCACCCAGTTCGAGAGCCTCGGCACGAACGTCCTCAAGGTGAAGTCGCGCGTGGGCGGCAGGGACGCCGGCGGAAGGCCCCCCAGGCCGTTGACGGACGCGGACGTCCGCGCTCTCGAGCGCGAGGCCACGACGCTCGCGGACGTCGTCCCGCTCGCCAGGCGCAACATGGACGTCACGTACGGCGGAGACCAGCACCGGACGGCGCTGCACGGATCGACGCCGCGCTTCAACGTGCTCAGGGACTGGAGGCTCCAGGCGGGCGGGATGTTCGACGAGACCGACGTCGCCGAACGGGCCAAGGTCTGCGTCCTCGGCATGACGCCCGTGCGCGAGCTCTTCGGCAGCCGCGACCCGCTAGGCGAGACCGTGACCGTCGGCTCGATGCCCTGCCGCGTGATCGGCCTTCTGGCCGAGAAGGGCCGCGCCATCAGCGGGGCCGATCTGGACGATGCGCTCGTCCTGCCGACGACCACGATGAGCGTCTACCTCGGCATCCCCGACGGCTACATGTACCTCGAGATCCGGCCCAAGAGCCCCGAGCTCATGACCGCCGCCCGGTTCGAGATCGGCGAGATCCTCCGCCGCTCGCACGGCCTGGCCGAGGGCGAGCTCGACGACTTCGATCTGCTCAGCCCCGACGAGGTGACCCGGGCCGCCGACCAGACCTCGAGGATCCTCACGGGGCTGCTCGCGGGCATCGCCGCGGTCTCGCTCCTGGTCGGCGGGATCGGAATCATGAACATCCTCCTCGTCTCGGTCGCCGAGCGCACCCACGAGATCGGCATCCGGGCCGCGATCGGAGCTTCTCCCCGGCAGATCCTCTCTCAGTTCCTCGCCGAGGCCCTGGCCCTCGCGGTCGTCGGCTCCGGCGCGGGCGCAGCCCTGGGCGCGCTCGCGGCCGTGCTCGTCGCGAAGCCCATGGGCTGGCAGCAGTCCCTCTCGCCTGCGGTCGTCGCCGGCTCGGCCCTCTTCGGGATCGCGGTCGGGGTCGTCTTCGGATACGTCCCGGCGCAGCGCGCCGCTCGCCTGGACCCGATCCAAGCACTGCGGCGCGAGTGAACGCCATGCGCCATCTCGATCCCCTTGCCGTGCTCGCCGTCCTCTATCCGCTCTCCGCCGGCGCCGACGTGGTCCGCCTCGAGGATCTGGAGGCCCGCGCCGTCCGCGACCGCCCGACGCTCGAAGCGAGCCACGCTCGTGTGCGCCGCGCGCGAGCCGCGATCGATCGGGCCGAGAGCGCGTACTACCCGACGCTCTCGATCGGAGCGGACGCGTCGCTACAGCCTGGCGGCGAGATCGTGGACGTCGGCGGAGTCCTGGTCCAGGGCTCGCGAGCGCTCGGCGAGAGCGGCGCGCTCGATCCCAACCCCCGCTACGGCGTCGTCATGGGCCTTCGGGGGACGCTCTACGACTTCGGTCGCACGGCCGCCGCGACGCAGGCCGCGCGGGCCCAGCGAGGCGCGGCGCGCGCCGAGGAGCGGGCGAGGAGGGTCGAGATCGTGCGAGCCGTGCGCTCGGCGTACATGGCCTGGACCGCGGCTCACGAGCTGGGCGGCGTTGCCGGCCAGACCGTGACCGACGCGGGCGCGCGCCGGACCCGCGTCGAGGCGCTCATCCAGGAAGGGGCCCGCCCCGAGGCGGATCTGGCTCCGGTACAGGCCGACGAAGCGCTCGCCCGGCTCGAGGCCGCGCGCGCGAGAGGCGAGCTCGCGAGGGCGCGGCTCGCGCTGGAGCAGGCGGTCGGCGGCCCTCTCGCGCCCGGCGCGACGCCGGACGCATCGGTCCTCTCCCGTTCGGCATCCGAGGAGGCCCGCTCCGAGCGCCCCGATCCGTCGCTGGTCGCCCTCGAGCGTCAGCGCGAGGCGGCCCGCGCGACCGCCCGGATCCACGATCGCAGGACGCGGCCCATTCTGACCGCTGCGGCCGAAGGCGGCGTGCACGGGGTGGTCGATGACTTCTTCCCCGCCTACCGCGCCACGCTCTCGATCTCCGTCCCGCTCTGGGACGGCGGCGCCGGAGCCGCGAGCGAGGCGGCGGCGAGCGCAGAGGCCGCGGAGCTCGCGGCCCGGGCCGGGGAGCTCCGCGAGGCCCGGCGCGGAGAGGAGCTCGCTGCTCGCGCCGACCAGGCGAGCGCAGAGGAGCGCCTGGCCATCGCGCGCGAGCTCGTCGACGTCTCCCAGACGCGCCTTCGCCAGGCGGAGGAGCGGTACGACCTGGGCTCCGGGAACATCGAGTCCATCGCCACCGCGCGAAGCGCGCTCAGGCGCGCCCGCTCCGAGGTCGTCCTCGCCCGGGTCGCACGCGCCGAGGCTGCGCTGCGGCTCCAGTCTCCTTGAGTCTCCTCGAAGCGTGGTAGGGTCGCGAGACTCGATGATCCAGGTCCACGGGGTCTCGAAGCGCTTCGCGTCTCTGGTGCTGGACGACGTGCACCTCTCGGTGCCCCGGGGATCGCTCGTCGGCCTCGTCGGGCCGGGAGCCAGCGGCAAGAGCGTCCTCGTCAAGGCGATCACCGGGCTCGTGCGCCCCGATGCGGGGCGCATCGTCGTCGACGGTCAGGAGCTGACCTCGCTCGGCGAGCTCGAGCTGCAGGCGGCGCGGGCGCGGTTCGGGATGCTGTTCCAGCAGAACGCACTGTTCGACTTCATGACGGTCGAGGGCAACGTCGCCTTCCCCCTGCGTCGCCTGACCACCCTCGCCGAGCCCGAGATCCGCGCGCGCGCCAGGGATCGGCTGGCCAGGGTGGGCCTCGCCGGGTTCGAGGATCGGATGCCCGCGGCGCTGTCGGGGGGCCAGAAGAAGCGCGTAGGCATCGCCCGCGCCACCATCACGGACGCGCCGATTCGCCTGTACGACGAGCCCGCCGCGGGGCTCGACCCCGTCACGTCGCAGAAGATCTTCGACCTCCTGCGCGAGGAGCAGCGCGCCGCGGGCGCGACGGCGATCATGATCTCCTCCGACGTCGACCGGCTGCTCTCCGTGGTCGATCGGATAGTCATGATGGTGCGTGGCCGCGTGGTCTTCGACGGCCCCGTCGATGGGGCTCGAAGCAGCGAGAACGCGATGGTGCGACAGTTCCTGCGCGGCGAGACGGAGGGCCCGCTGTGATTGCAGGCGCCGCCGTTCGCGCGGTCTCGGGCATCGGCTCGGCCTTTCTGGGCATCGCCCTGGAGGTGGGCTCCTTCGGGGTCCTGACCGCCCGCCTCGCGCGGCGCCTGGCGCCGCCCGACTTCGACGGCACGGAGCTCCGCAAGAACTTCTACCGCATGGGCGTCCGGTCTCTGCCGATCGTCCTCGCGACCGCCCTGTTCACCGGCTTCATCATGACCATCCAGGCCGGCGTGGTGATCGGGCGCTACGACGCGGAAGGCCTCATCGGCTGGGCGGCGGGCTTCGTCACGCTGCGCGAGGTGGGCCCGATCCTCATCGCCCTCATGTTCTCCGGCCGCGTGGGCGCCAACAACACCGCCGAGCTCGCCACGATGACGGTGACCGAGCAGGTGGACGGGTTGCGCGCTCTCGCAATCGATCCGTTGAGCTACCTCGTCCTCCCGCGGGTCATCGCGATGGTCGTCCTGCTGTTCCTCTTGACGGTGTGGGGCGACCTGTTCGCCCTGATCGGCGCGGCGGTGATGGGCGAGGTGATGCTCGGCGTCTCGCGGCACGTGTTCCTCCGCGGGCTCCTGGACATGCTCGGCCTCTGGGACCTCGCGACCGGGCTCATCAAGAGCGCTGCGTTCGGCCTGATGATCGCGATCGCGAGCTGCCACTTCGGCCTGTCGGTCAAGGGCGGCGCGCCCGGCGTGGGTCGCGCGGTGAACGCCTCGGTCGTCGCGGCCGCGGCGGGCGTCTTCGTCGTCGATTACTTCCTGACGTACCTGTTGAGATGAGCGCCTTCGCCACCAGGGTCGGCCGCAGCGCGATCACGGCGGGGCTACAGGCAGCGGACGTCTATCGCCTCTTCGCCCGGACCCTCTACTACGTGTTTCGCGGCCGCCGATCCCGGGGAGCCACGCTCGAGCAGCTCTACCTCATCGGGAACAAGTCGCTGTTCTTCATGACCACGGTCATGGGGTTTCTGGGGATGATCACGGTCTTCCAGGCCGGGCTTCAGCTCGAGAGGGTCGTTCCCGATACGAGCCAGCTCGGCGCCTCGTTCGCGGAGCTCCTCGTGCGGAACTTCGCGCCCGACATCGGCGCCATGATGCTCGCGACGCGGGTCGGCGCGGGGATCGCGGCCGAGATCGGCTCGATGGCCGTCACGGAGCAGCTCGACGCCCTCAGGATGAGCGCCGCCGACCCGATCGACTTCCTCGTCGTCCCGCGCTTTCTCGCGAGCCTCGTCATGACGGCGGTCCTCGTGATCTGGGGCGCCGCGGTCGCCGAGGGCGTGGGCCTGCTCACGGGCTGGTCCGTGTTCGACATCCGGCCGGGGACGTTCTTCAACCTCATGATGGTGGACGTCGGCGACGTGGTCGTCGGGCTTGCCAAGTGCTTCGCGTACGGCGCCGCCATCCCGCTCTTGTCGGCCCACATGGGCCTTCGCGCCTACGGCGGATCCGAGGGGGTCGGCTCGGCCACGACCAACGCCGTCGTCGCCTCGTCCTTCGCGGTCATCGTCCTGAACGCGATCATTTCGGCCGCAGGCTTCCTGGTGTTCCCCCAATGATCCGCTTCATGAGCCTCCACAAGCGGTTCGGCGAGAAGGTCATCCTCGACGGCGTCGACCTCGAGGTCGGCCGCGGCGAGGTGTTCTTCGTCATCGGAGCGAGCGGCGTCGGCAAGAGCGTCCTCATCAAGCACCTGGTGGGCCTGCTCCGCCCCGACAGCGGCGAGATCTGGCTCGACGACCAGGAGGTATCTCGCCTCTCCGAACGGGACCTGGCCCCCGTGCGAAAGCGCTGCGCGATGGTCTTCCAGCACTCGACGCTGTTCGACTCGATGTCCTGCGTGGACAACGTCGCCCTCCCCTTGCGCAAGCACCGGGCACTCGGCCACGAGGAGGCGCGGGCAGAGGCGCGGCGCAGGCTCGCCGACGTGCACATGGAGGAGCTGGCCGATCGGTTCCCGAGCGAGCTCGGCGACGGGATGCGAAAGCGCGTGGCGATCGCGCGAGCGTTGACGCTCGAGCCCGAGTACGTCCTGTTCGACGAGCCCACGACGAGCCTCGACCCGATCTCGGCGCGGCGCGTCGACCGGCTGATCCGCGACCTGTCCGATCGCCTCCACGTGACCTCGATCGTCGTCTCGCACGACCTCACCTCCATCTTCACGATCGCCGACCGCATCGCGATGCTCTACCAGGGCAAGGTCCGCGCCCTCGGCACGCCCGCGGAGCTTCGCGCTCTGGAGGATCCCGTCGTCCAGCAGTTCGTGCGAGGCGAAGCTCGAGGCCCGATGGAGACCTGATCCGATCAGGTCGTGAACGCGGCGGCGTGCCGCCCGCGGTATCCGAGCGCGACGAGGCACCCGAGGCCCGCCAGGCCCGCGTCGATGGCGACGGCGGCCGGCACGCTCCAGTGCTCGGCGACGACCCCCGTGAACCAGCCGCCGATGGGCGTCGAGCCCGCGAACAGGAAGAAGTAGACGCTCATCACGCGCGCCCTGAGCTCGTCCGGCACCGTGAGCTGCAGGAGGGTGTTGGCGTTCGTGGTGAACGTGACCGCACCGAGACCGACCGCGAAGAGGAGCGCGCCGGTCAGGAGGTAGGAGCGCGAGAGCGCGACCAGTCCCACGCAGCCCACGAACGCGAAGGCTGCCCCCAACAGGACGCGCGTCGACGCGCGCGCGACGATGGCCTGGGTGAGGGCCGCGACGACCGAGCCGAGCCCCAGGCAGGACGAGAGGAGCCCGAACTTCTCGGGCCCGACCCGGAGCACGAACTCCGCGACGAGGGGCACGACGACGGTGAAGTTGAATGCAAACGTCCCGAGGAAGGCGATGAGAACGAAGACGAGCATCACGGGCGGCGTCCGCCACGAGTACGCCAGCGCCTGGCCGACCTGGTGGAGCACGCCCGCGTCGCTCGGCGAGGGCCCGGAAGGGTGGAGCTCCTCGCTCCGCATGAGCGCGTAGGCGAGGATGACGGCCAGGAAGGAAACCGCGTTGGCGAGGAACGTGGCCTCGGTCCCGAAGGCGGCTATCGCCAGCCCGCCGAGGCCCGGCCCGAGGACGCGCGCGGCGCTGAAGATGCTCGAGTGCAGCGCCACGGCGTTGGGCAGCATCTCGCGGCCGACGAGCTCGATGACGAAGGCCTGACGGGTCGGCACCTCGATCGCCATGACCGCGCCGCCCAGCGCAGCCAGCGCGTACACGTGCCAGAGCTCCACGACGTCCCACGCGACCAGGAGGCCCAGGACCGTCGCCTGCACGAGCGCGATGCTCTGGACCGCCACGAGCAACCTGCGCTTGGGCGCCCTGTCCGCCAGGACGCCCCCGAAGAGCGTCAGGAGCGCCACCGGGACGAACTGAAGGGCCGTGACGGTGCCGAGCGCGAGCGGCGACCCGGTGAGCTTCAGGACGAGCCACGACACGCCCGTCGTCTGCGCCCACGACCCCACGAGCGACACCGCCTGGCCGACGAAGAACAGCCTGAAGTTGCGCACGGCCAGCGAGCCGAAGACGCGCCCGAGCGCCGCCCGCGGGGAGGTCATCTGCCCGAGCATGTCACGAGGCGCGGTCAGAAGCGCGACATCCGCCCCTCGCCGTTGGTATAACGAACGCGTGTCCGAGCGCAGCATCGAGCTCAAGGTCGGGATCCTCATAATCGCGAGCCTCGCGATCCTGGGCGCCTTCATCCTCGTGATGGGCGGCTTCCAGTTCGGCGAGACGTTCGACCTGGTCGTCGACTTCAACAACCCCGGCGGCGTGCAGGTGGGCGCCCCGGTCAAGATCTCGAGCTACAAGGTCGGCCAGGTCCGCGAGCTGCGGTTCATGGGCGGCAGGCTCGACCCGTCCACGGGGCGGCGAGTGCAGATCCGGATCCGAGCGGCCATCGAGACGAAGTACCGCGACGCGATCCGGGAGGATGCGGAGATCTACGTCACGGCGCAGGGAGTTCTGGGCGAGCAGTACCTCGAGATCGACCCGGGTACGCGGGAGAGACCTGCCATCCGACCCGGAACGGTGGTGCGGGGAATCGACGCCCCGCGCTTCGACCTCTTCGTCTCGCGGGCGTACGAGCTGCTCGACGCGCTCACGACCGTCTTGCGCGAGAACCGCGACGTCATCGACGAGTTCGTGCGCCGCTCCCTCGCGCTCCTCAAGGCGCTCAACGAGCTGATGGGCGAGAACGGCGCCCAGCTCGCCAGCATCATTCGCAACGCGGAGGAGCTGTCGGCGGAGGCGGTCGAGCTCGTCAAGGCGGTCCGGGGCCGCGTCGACAGCCCGGAGGTCGACCGGATCCTGGCGAGCGTCGATCGCCTCTCCGGCTCGATCGCGCGCGACATCGATCCCATCCTGTCTAGCACGCGAAGCACGCTGGACAGCGCCAACCGGATCGCGGGCACCGTCGGGCCCGAGGAGCAGGCCCAGGTCAGGACGGCGCTCAGAAACCTCTCGCAGGTGTCGGGTCAGGCGCAGGCGGCGATGCGGGACGTGCAGGCCATCGTCGCGAGGATGCGCCGCGGCGAGGGAACGGTCGGCGCGCTGCTCGCGGACGAGGAGATCTACGACGACCTGAAGGAGCTCCTGAGAGAGCTCAAGACCCACCCCTGGCGCTTCTTCTGGAGGGAGTGATTCGCCCTACTCGACCACCGCCACCACTGCCCCCTCCTCGACCGGCTGCTTCTCCGCGACCCTGATCTCGAGGATCGTGCCGGCGCAGGGCGATTCGACGGGCATCTCCATCTTCATCGACTCGATGATCACTATCGGTTCGCCGCTCTCGACGCGGTCGCCGACGTTCTTCTCCACTTTCCACACCGTTCCGGTGATGTGGGCCAGGACCTGGGTAGCCATTGCCCGGGCAAGCTATCACCGTCGCCCTCGTTTGGCGCGAACTATCGAACCTCGCACGGCAATGTCGGAGTGGAGCTGCCGTTTGACACCCCCGGATCCGCGCTGCTAACCTTCATTGGTCGTCATGTCCTCGCCAGGCCGCCGGAGCTCGCGGGGACCTCAGGGGTCGAGAGAGGGAGCAAGGGAGAGAGACCATTATGGCGGAGCAGCAGCAGAAGGAGAGCTCGGTTCAGTTCTCGCTCAAGGAGCTGATGGACCTCGAGGGAGACCGGATCAAGCAGGAGGAGGAAGAGCGCAGGCGGCGCGAGGCCGAAGAGGCCGCCAGGCGAGCCGCGGATGCAGAGCGGCGCCGCCAGGAGGAGCAGGCCCGCCAGAAGGCCGAGCAGGATGCCATCGTCGCGGCCGAGCGCGCGAAGCAGGAGGAGATCGAGCGCAAGCAGCGCGAGAAGGAGGGCGGGGAGCTGCGGATCCGCCTCGAGACAGAGGCCGCCGCGCGGCAGCGAGAGCAGGAACGGCTCCTCGCACACGAACGTGAGATCGCCCTCGCCCAGGCACAGTCGAAGAAGGGCAGCCCGGTCGCCGTCTTCGTGATGCTCGGCATCTTCGTCCTCGCCATCGTCGGGGGCGCCGGCTACTACTTCGGCGTGTACGCTCCGCAGGCCGAGCTCGCCCAGAGGGCCGCCCAGGCCGAGCGCGAGCGCCTCGCACAGGACGCCGAGCGCAGCCGTCTCGCCGCAGAGGAGGCGCAGCGGGATCGCCAGCGGGTGACACAGGAGGCGCAGCAGGCCCGCATCGCGGCCGAGCAGGCGCGCCTCGCGGCGCAGCAGGCGGCTCAGCAGCAGGCCGAGGCCGCGAGCTCTGGTGGTCGCCCCCGCGGTGGCCACAGGCCCGCGGGAGGAGGCCGCCCGGCCGGTGGCGGCTCGAGGCCTGGAGGCAACGATAACGATCCGCTCGGCGGCCTCGATCTGTAGCCTCTTAGCTTTCCCGGCCTGCCTCTGATAGCTTCGCGGCCGAATGGCTGCCCGCGACCGTCTGGCCTTCGCGCTGGACGCCCCCGATCTCGCCCGAGCTCTACCGCTGCTCCGCCGAGTCGCGCCCGAGGTCGGCGTCGTCAAGGTGGGCCTCGAGCTCTTCGTCCGCGCAGGCCCGGATGCGATACGAGCAGTTCGTGAGGCGACGGACCGCGCGCCCAGGGTCTTCCTCGACCTGAAGCTCCACGACATCCCCCGCACCGTCGAGAGGGCCGCCGCCAACGCGGCCGCTCTCGGCGTCGAGCTCCTCACGGTCCACGCCGCCGGAGGTGCCGCGATGCTCGGGGCGGCCTGCTCCGGCGCGGGAGACGCGTGCCGGATCGTCGCCGTGACGGCCCTGACGAGCCTGGGCGCGCCGGACCTCCGCGCCCTCGGCGTCGCGGACGAGCCCGCGGCATGGGTGGACCGGTTGACCGACCTGGCGATCGGGGCCGGGTGCGCGGGCATCGTGTGCTCGCCGCTGGAGGCAGCCGCGGTGCGGGCAAGGCACCGTGGCGCATTGATCGTCACGCCCGGCGTACGTCCAGCAGGCGCGCCGAGCGGGGATCAGGCGCGCACCTCCACGCCCGAGGACGCCGTCCGCGCCGGAGCGGATCTGGTCGTCGTGGGACGGCCGATCCACGAGGCCACGGATCCGGGCGAGGCAGCACGTGGGATCGTCCGCAGCATCGCGGCAGCGCTGGGCGAGACGTGAAACGGATCCTCTGCGGGCCCCAGGCAGCCAGGGAGGCGCTTCGCGCCGATCCGCGCCGCGTGGCCGCGGTCTTCGTCGCCAGAGCGGGCGAAGAGCCCATCGCGGAGCTCCTGGACCTCGCGCGCCGGGCCCAGATTCCGGTCGAGGAACGGCCGGTCGCGGAGCTCGACGCCCTGACCGCAGCCGGCGGCGCCAGGAGGCACCAGGGCGTGGTGGCGATCACCGGGGACTACCCCTACCGCTCGCTGGACGAGCTGCTCGCCGGGGCCACGAGGACGCACCTCCTCGTCGTCTGCGACGAGATCCAGGATCCCCACAACCTCGGCGCGATGGTGCGCAGCGCAGTGTTCTTTGGCGGCACCGGGATCGTGATCGGAAAGCAACGGATGGCGCCTGTCTCCGCCGGGGCGGTGCGGGCCAGCGCCGGAGCGACCGAGCACGCCCGGATTGCCCGCGTCACGAACATCGCCGAGACGATCCGGGCGCTCGAACGCGAAGGCATCAGGACGGTTGGCCTCGACGCCGCTGCGGCCGAGCCAATCGGGTCATTCGACCTGCGCGGACCGGTCGCGCTCGTGGTGGGACGTGAGGACAGGGGGCTCGGCCGGCTCGTCAAGGAGCGGTGCATGGCCCTGGCGCGAATCCCAGCGGGCGGCCCGCTCGGCTCGCTGAACGCGTCGGTCGCCTGCGCGGTCGCGCTGTACGAGGTCTCGGCTCAACGGGCACGGGAGGAGCGAGAACGGCGATGAAGGGAAGAGGAAGGATTCGACGGATCGGGGTCCTGACCGGCGGCGGCGACGCCCCGGGGCTGAACGCGGTGCTCAGGGCGGTGGTGCGATCCGCCCGAAGCGAGGGCTGGACCGTCCTCGGCTCGCGCGACGGTTTCGACGGCTTCATCCGGATGGACCGCAAGGGCGGCGACTCCGGCGTGGTCACGCTCGACTCTGGCTCCGTGCGAGGCATCCTGCACCGTGGAGGCTCGATCCTCGGCTGCTCGAATCGCGCCAATCCCTTCGCGTACCCGACCATCCGGGCGGGAAAGACCAGCTACCCCGACGTCTCGCGCCGGCTCGTACGCAACATCCGGACGCTCGGGATCGACGCCCTGGTCCTGATCGGCGGCGACGGCACGATGAACATGGCCGACAGGTTGATGAAGATGGGCGTCGAGAAGATCGTCGGCGTCCCGAAGACCATCGACAACGACCTGTCGTGCACCGACCGGACCTTCGGGTTCGCGACGGCCGTCGAGACCGCGGCCTGGGCCATCGACGCGATCCAGTCGACCGCGGCCGCGCACGACCGGATCATGATCGTCGAGGTCATGGGGCGAAACGCGGGCTGGATCGCCCTCGAGGCCGGGGTCGCGGGCGCGGCGGACGTCATCCTGATTCCCGAGATCCCGTACCGCGTGGACGCCGTGGTCGCCCACGTCAGGCACCGCGCGCGGCTCGGGATCACCCACACCGTCATCGTCGTCTCGGAGGGGGCCCACCGGACCGGAGGGAAGGTCTCGACGATCGCCCGCGGCCGCAAGGGTCACTTGCCGCGGCTCGGCGGCGCAGGCGAGCGGCTCAAGCAGGAGCTCGAGCGCTCCGTGCGCGACCACGAGATCCGCGTGACGGTCCTGGGCCACATCCAGCGTGGCGGCTCCCCGTGCTCGTGCGATCGGATCCTCGGGACCCGGTTCGGCCACCACGCCGTCGACCTGCTCCACCGCGGCGCGTTCGGCCAGATGGTGGCCCTGCACGGCACCCGGATCGGGTCCTGCACCATCGCCGATGCGATCGGCAACCCCAACCTCGTCGATCCCGCCTGCGACACGGTGCTCGCCGCGCGAGCGGTGGGCACATCCTTCGGCGACTAGCGTCGTGAAGGTCTCGCGGCTCGTCTGCGCCGTCGCCCTCGTCGCGCTGGCGCGGCTCGCCTTCGCCGGCTGGCTCGAGCTGGCGCCCGACGAGGCCTACTACGCTCGCTGGGCCGCGCCGCCGATCTCGCTCGCGCATCGCGACCATCCTCCGGCCGTCGCGTTCATGATCGCGGCCACGACCTGGGCCCTCGGCCCGACCGAGCGCGGGGTCCGTCTGGCCGCGATCCTGTGCGCGGCGCTGACCTCGCTCCTCGCGTACGCGCTCGCCCGGGAGTCCGGCCTCGAGCGCAGGACGGCCCTTGGTGCGCCTCTTCTCGCGACGGTGACGCTGCTGCCTGCCGCCGGCGCGGTCGTGATCACTCCCGACGCTCCGCTCATGCTCTTCTGGACCGCCGGCGCGCTGATGCTCCTGCGCGCTCTGAGAGCTGGCGGCCGGGGGTACTGGATCGCATTCGGGCTCGCCACCGGCGCTGCGCTCTGGTCGAAGCACAGCGGGCTCATGCTCCTCGCCGCTGCCTGGATCGCGGCGGCGCTGCGTCGAGAGCGGCGCTGGTGGCCAGGACCGGCCGCGGCGACCTTCGTCGCGCTCCTCGTCGCGGCGCCATGGCTCGCGGCCGAGGCCGGAGCGGGCTTCGAGTCATTCCGCTTTCAGCTCGCGCACGCCTTCGCTCCGGGACCCGACCCTCCCTGGGCCCCGCTCGCGCGGCTCGGCGAGCTCGGCCTGGCCCAGGTCGCGCTCCTGACTCCCGTCGTGGCGTGGGAGGGTGCCGTCTTCTTGCGGCGCCCCTCGTCCGACCCGACGAGAGGCGGGCTCTACGCGCTCGCCGTCGTCCCTCTCGTCGCGGTCGCGATCTCGGCGCTCGCCCGCCATCCCGAGCCGAGCTGGGCGGCCCCCGCGTACCCCGCGCTGGTCGTGGGGGCGCTCTGGGCGTGGTCGCGGCGGCCCTCGCCGTCGCGGCGGATCGTCGCCGTCGCCGGCGTCGCGACGGCGCTCTCGCTCGCCGCCATCGTCCACGTCCATGCCGTCACCCCCTTTCTGCCACTCGAGCCCCAGACCGATCCCACCAGCCGACTGCACGGGTGGCGCTCCCTCGTCGTGCAGCTAGGGCGGCGCCGCCCGGTCGCCGCCGCGGACTACGGCGTCGCCGCGGAGCTCTGGTACTACACGCGCGGTCGCGCGGACGTGCGCGTCATGCGCCCCTCCCCTTCGTGGCCGCGCTTCGTCGCACGGCGCGCCGACGGCGCGGTGGTTCGCGAGGTCCCCATCCGGCTCGGCGACGCCGCGCCCTGAACGTCGGCCGATCGTGTTATCGTGTGTGGCTTGTCGGGGTCGTCCTTCGCACGGGTCCGGCCGACGGTCGGGCCGCTACTCGTGCTCCTCGTGCTCGCCTGCGGCGACGATGACGCGGGCCAGGCGCCCGACGCCTCGACCGACGCGGCGTCCCCGGCCGACGCGTCGTCGGACACGGGCGCGGACGCCGCGCCCGACTCGGCCGCAGATGCCGCCGCCGACGCGGAAGCGGAGCCGCCCCCGGACCCCAGCGACGAGGTCTTCGCCCTGGACGTGCTGCACCGGGTCGAGCTGACCATCGATCCGCTCCTGTTCGACCAGCTCGACAGGGACCACGAGGTGCGCGTCCCTGCGACGATCGACTACGACGGGATCACGCTCGAAGAGGTCGGGATCCGCGTGAAATGCGGGATCGGAAGCTGCACGACGATCGCGGACAAGGTGAGCTTCTCGGTCCGGTTCGACGAGTTCGTTCCGGGCCAGGAGCTCCTGGGTCTCGAGAAGCTCATCCTCAACGCCGAGATCCAGGACCGCAGCTACTCGAACGAGCTCCTCGGCCAGGAGCTGGCCCGCCGCTCCGGAATCCCCGCGAAGCGGGTCGCGTACGCCGAGGTCTTCCTGAACGGCGACCCGTACGGCCTCTTCGTCGTCGTCGAGGCGGTCGACAAGGAGTTCCTCCGGCGTCATTTCGGCGAGGGCAACGACGAAGGCAATTTGTACGAGGGCGAGTGCTGCGGGGACTTCGTGTGGGATCCGTTCTTCCCCGAGCTCAAGAGGGAGGAGGAGGGACGGTCGAGGGACGACATCGCGAGCCTCGCGGAGTTCATCGCCGGGACCGCCGACGGCGAGTTCTCGGCCGGGATCGGGGACCGGATCGACCTCGCGCGCTATCTGACGGGCTACGCGATCGTGGCGCTCACCTATCACTGGGACAGCTACGAGTACAACGCGAACAACTACTACCTGTACGACGACCCGGGCTCGGGGCGCTTCGTCTTCTGGCTGCACGGCATGGACCAGCTCTTCTCCGACTGCGGCTGGGCCATCGGGAACCTCGGCCCCGGCCGACTGGGCCAGCGCATCCTCGAGAACCCGGACCTCGACGCCGCGTTCAGGTCCGAGATCGCGCGGATCCTGGACGAGGTCTGGGACGAGGCCGAGCTGCTCGCCTTCCTCGACGATGCGGTCGAGGTCTACGAGGACGCCGCGCGAGCCGACCCGCGCCACCCGCTCGACGAGTGGCGCTTGGCCGCCGTCCGCCATTGCCTGATCGACCGGCCGACGGCCGTCCGCGCCCAGCTCGCGGCGGTCTGCGGGAACGGCGAGATCGAGGCGAACGAGGAGTGCGACGACGGGAACGTCCGCGCCGGCGACGGCTGCTCCGCGCTGTGCCGCTCGGAGTGCGGCAACGGCGACCTCGACGGAGACGAGGAGTGCGACGACGGCAACCGGTGGGAAGGCGACGGATGCAGCGCCTGGTGCACCCTGGAGCCCGGCTGCGGCGACGGGCTCGTCCAGCCGGAGCTCGGCGAGCAGTGCGACGACGGCGCCGACGGCGACAACTTCAGCGACGGTTGCCGGGACGACTGCACCGAGAACCGGTGCGGCGACGGTCTGCTCGACGCGGGCGAGGAGTGTGACGACGGCAACGAGCTGGACGGGGACGGGTGCACCGCCGCCTGCGATGACGAGGACGGCTTCGCGACGTGCGGCAACGGCGTCCTCGAGATCGGCGAGCAGTGCGACGACGGCAACCTCTTGGACGGGGACGCCTGCGACCCGGGTTGCATGCGCCCGTGCCCCGAAGGCGGCGTCGTCGCGGGCCTCAACGGGCACTGCTACGTGGCCCAGTGGCTCGGCCTCGACTGGTTCGAGGCGCGGGACGACTGCGAGACCCGCGGCGGGCACCTCGTCACTGTCGGGAGCCGGGCCGAGAACGACATCGCCTCTTCCGTCGGCGGGGGCTGGATCGGTCTGTCCGACCTCGACGAGGAGGGCTCCTTCGCCTGGATCACGGGCGAGCCCTACACGTGGGATGGATTCGCCCCCGGCGAGCCGAACGACTGGGGTGCGGGCGAGGACTGCGTGGAGCTCGTCGCCGACTGGAGCGCCTGGAACGACCTGGACTGCGCGGCGCGCATCGGGCACCTCTGCGAGATCGAATAGGTCTTCAGCGCTGCAGGTCGGCAGGCGGTCTGGTCAGCCCCACCACGGATACCGGAGCTCCGGCGCTCGTGACGCCTGCCGAGACGATGAACGCCATGAACTGCGCGCCCTCCATCGGCGCGGGCCGGACGCGCGAGCGCGGGACTATCGCGAGCTGCCCCGCGAAGTTGTAGGCCTGGGGGAAGTAGACCGCGACGTGCTCCGGCATCGCGAGAGCTTCGAGCGAAGGCCTCGTGAGGAAGCCGAGCGCATGCACGCCGTGGTCGAGCTCGACGATGACCGGCTTGTCGAAGCGCTTCTTCTCACCCACGAAGGCGCCCATCAAGTCCTTTACCGAGGAGTACACGAGCGCGGCCAGGGGGACGCGCTTGAGAAACGAGTCGATGGCTCCCGCCGCGCGGCGGCTGACGAACTTGGAGGTCACGTAGCCGAGGATGGTCACGGACGCGGCGAGGACCAGGATCCCCAGCCCGGGAACGGGCGCGCCCAACCACCCATCGAGCCAGCGAAACAGGGTGACGAACACGTAGGCGGTCAGGCCGACCGGAACCAGGAAGGCAAGACCCTGCAGGAAGTAGTTTCCAAGCTTCTTCATGGCCGGGACTGTCGCACCGGACGAGCGCCGTCGCCAGAGGTGCTATCGTCCGGCCGTGCGGATCCTCGAACGCCAGGGCGAGCGGATCGCCTATCAGGTGTTCGGCGAGGGCGAGGCCGTCGTCCTCGGGCACAGCCTGCTCTTCGACGGCCGCATGTGGGAGGAGGTGGCGCCGGCCCTCGCCTCGCGCCATCGCGTGCTCAATGTCGACGCGCGCGGTCATGGGGGGTCCACGGCGACCCGAAGCTTCACGCTCGAGGACCTTGCCGACGATTGGCGGGCCATCCTCGATCGCGAGAAGATCGATCGCGCGGTCCTGGTGGGCCTGTCCATGGGGGGAATGACCGCCATGCGGCTCGCTCTCGAGGCTCCCGATCGTGTCTCGGGCCTGGCCCTGCTCGACACGAGCGCGGACCCCGAGCCGTGGGACAAGCGCCTGCAGTACCTCGCCATGGCCGAGGTGACGCGGCGAATCGGCTACGTGAGCCCCATCATCGGTCGCGTCAGCCGGGTCATGTTCGGGCCAACGACGCACGCCGCCCGGCCGGCGCTCGTCCGCGAGTCCATGACGCGGATCCTCCAGAACGATCGCCGCCAGCTCTACCACGCCGCCCGCGCGGTCTTCTCGCGTGGTCCGGTGCGCCACCGCCTGAGCGCGTTACGCTGCCCGGCGATCGTCGTCGTGGGCGCCGAGGACGCGGCGACGCCGCCGTTCCGCGCGCGCCGGATCGCGGATGCGATGGGTGGCGCCCCCGTCCACGTCCTCGACGGATCGGGGCACATCACGGCCCTGGAAGCGGCCCCGGCGCTGCTCGAGCTCTTGCTTCCTTTCATCGCGTCCGCGATGCAGCGTTCCCGCACCTCGTGACTGCGACCGCTGTCGCTGGCGCTCGTGCTTGCTGTGCGCCGGGCCCGACCCCACAACCCCACAGCCCCGACGACGTGTTTTCTCCCTTCGATTCCCAGACCGGAGCCGTCTGGTCTGTGGTCGCCGTGGAGCTCGATCCGAGATGACCTCGATGTCTGTGAGCGCCTCATCGACGGTCGTCTGGTATGCTTGGCTCCTGCCCGGCCTTTCCGGGGGGCTCCTCTGGTGGGGTCTGGGCCCTCGAGACGGTCGACGATAGCGGGGCAGTTAGCAACTCGGCCACCTCCCTTGCGCTGGACCCAGATGGCGCGGTCCACATCGCCTACTGCAATGAAGACCTCCGCTACGCGACGAACGGGAGCGGCGACTGGGTGCTGGAGACGGCCGATGCGCTGGGAACGACCGGCCGTCATGCCTCGCTGGCAATTGACGAGGATGGCGCCGCCCATATCAGCTACTACGGCGTCACGAACGAGGAACTGCGTTACGCCACCAGCGCGAGCGGCGCCTGGGCGGCCGAGACGGTCGCTGACCAGTGGGGCTCCGGTGCCGGTACCTCGCTTGCCCTGGACCCTGACGGAGCAATCCACATCGCGCATTCCAACAAGCTCTGGTACGCGACGAACACGAACGAAGTCTGGACGGAGGTGAGCGTCCACGGCGCGTATTCTTCGGAGGTATCGCTGGCCTTGGATGCGGCCGGGGCGGCCCACATCACGTATCGGGACTCCGCTTGGGACCTGCGCTACGCAACCAGGGAGCGGCTCGTGGACGGGATCGACCAGAACTGCGACGGCGTGGACGGGGTCGACGACGATGGCGACGGCCATGCCTCGTTGACCACCGGCGGCGACGACTGCGATGACGCCGACGTGACGGCGTTCCCCGGCGCGGCGGACGCGGCGGGCGACGCCGTCGACCAGGACTGCGACGGGATCGACGGGTAGCGGCCGACACGAGCCGTGATCGGCGGAAAACTTAGCCGGGCGGGAGCCGGCGCATTCGAATGGGCCCGGGCTCGACGACGGTGAAATGACCCTCCCAGTCCGTTCTCGACTCCAAGGTCACGACCACGAGATTGGCGAGGTTCTCGGGCGTGGAGGACACGACTCGGAACAGGATGATGCCGTGGCTTGCCCGCTGCCCTCGCACGAACACGAGCGACCCGAAGTCCCTGTCGAAGGTGAGCAGGATCCTCGACTCGAGCATCGCCCTGGCAAGCACCGCGCCGTCATCGATCCCGGGCGAGTCAGTTCGGATCCAGCCGACATCGTGGCCCGCTTCGCGAAGCCCTTCAACGGCGACCAGCGGGACGTTCTCGTTGGCGAGGAAGCGCATGTCTCACGCGAGCGGGAACACCCGCTCTTGCTGAACGGACTCTTTCGCGTACGCGATGCAGGCCAGCACGTCCTCGCGCGTCAGGCCTGGGTAGTTGGCCAGGATCTGCTCCTGCGTCCATCCATTGGCGAGCAGCTCGAGCACGAATTCCACCGCGATGCGCGTTCCCCTGACCACTGGTTTGCCGACCAGAATCTTCGGGTCCACGGCGATGCGGCCTGTCCACTCCATGGAGAACCTCCACGACCTGCATCCCATCATACCTCACGGGCCGGCAGGTGCCTCGCAGGCGCCGCGATTCCGCGCGATGCTGGTAGTCCGTTGCACGCGCGGCCCGCGGCCGGGCGATCCTCCGGGCATGACGACGCGTGTCTTGTGCGGGGCGCTCTTCGCCGCGGTCGTGATCCTCGCGGTCGCTGGCTGCGGGCCGGACTGCGACGACACGGACGACTCGGTCCATTGGGGCGCTCTGGACAACCCCGACTGGCAATCCTGGACGCTCGAGACGGTCGACACCGCGGGAGATTGTGTCGATCTCCTCCGTACGTCCAGATGGTCCCCGTCAGGCTCCCTTCTCCCCAAACCGCATGGGCGCCCGGTTGAGCCACGACCGGCCAGAGGTAAACCGTCACGTCCCGGTGGCGCTCGTCGGTCCCGCTGGCGCTGCTGCCGGCTGGTCGGCGCCGTTCGACTGGTGGACGCGCTCGAGCAGATCCCTGAGCTCCGGCCCCTCGAGGCGCTCCTTCTCGATCACCGTCCGCGCGATCTCGTCGAGCAGCGCGCGATGGCTCCTCAGCGTGTCGACGGCCCGCTGGCGCGCCTCCTCGACAACGGCGCGCACCTCCTGGTCGATCTGGTCCGCGAGCGCGTCGCCGATCTCCCGCGCCGGGTGGTACTCCGCGGGGAGGAACATGGCCCGGCGCTCGTGCCCCAGCGAGACCGGGCCCACGGCCTCGTTCATGCCGTAGTCCACGACCATCGCGCGAGCGATCTCGGTCGCGTGCTGCAGGTCGTTCTGCGCGCCCGTCGAGACCTCGCCGAACACGACCTCCTCGGCCGCGCGGCCTCCGAGAAGCGTCGCGAGCTTGCCCCTGAGCTCGCTCTCCGTGAGCAGGTGCCTGTCCTCGGTCGGGAGCTGCATCGTGTAGCCCAGGGCCGCCAGCCCGCGCGGGACGATCGAGATCTTCTGGACGCGCTCCGCGGGAGCCAGGACCTCGCCGACCAGAGCGTGGCCGACCTCGTGGTAGGCGATGCGCCGCTTCTCGGGCTCCGTGATGATCCGGCTCTTCTTCTCGAGGCCGGCCACGACGCGGTCGATCGACTCCGAGAGGTCGCGCATCTCCACGGCCTCGCGCCCGTAGCGCGCGGCCAGGAGCGCCGCCTCGTTGACCACGTTGGCCAGGTCGGCGCCCGAGAACCCGGGCGTCCGGCGCGCGACGTTCCTCAGGTCGACGTCCGGCCCGAGCTTCACCTTCCGCGCATGGACGCGCAGGATCTCCTCCCTGCCCTGCCAGTCTGGTCGATCGACCAGCACCTGCCGGTCGAACCGGCCGGGCCGGAGCAGCGCCGTGTCGAGGATCTCCGGCCGGTTCGTCGCGGCCATGATGATGACGCCCTTGTTCGGGTCGAACCCGTCCATCTCGACCAGGAGCTGGTTCAGCGTCTGCTCCCGCTCCTCGTTGCCCGCGATGACCCCGGCCCCGCGCGACTTGCCCAGCGCGTCGAGCTCGTCGATGAAGACGATGCAGGGCGAGGCGCCCGCCGCTTGCTCGAACAGGTCACGGACGCGCGCGGCCCCGACCCCGACGAACATCTCCACGATCTCCGAGCCGCTGATCGAGAAGAACGGCACCTTCGCCTCGCCCGCGACGGCCCTGGCGAGCAACGTCTTGCCCGTGCCCGGCGGCCCGACGAGGAGGACGCCCTTGGGGATCTTCGCTCCCAGACGGGTGAACTTCTCCGGGTTCCGCAGGAACTCGATGATCTCCTGCAGCTCCTCCTTGGCCTCCGGCACGCCCGCGACGTCCTCGAAGGTGACCTTCACGTCCCGGTCCTCATTGAAGAGGCTCCCCTTCGACTTGCCGAAGGAGAGGACTCCTCCGGCGCCGGGCCCGACCCTTCTCATCATCCCGCGCCAGAGCCACAGCATCAACAGGACCGGCAATAGGCCGTAGAGGAGCAGCGGCAGCCACTGCGTTCCCTCCGGCCGGCCCTTGTACTTGACCCGGTGCGCCTCGAGGTCGTCGACGAGCTTCTCGTCGGGAACCCGGACGGTCTCGAAGTCGAACTGACGCTCCGACCTGAACATCGGCACGCCACGCCGTCGCTGCTCCCGGGGCTCGCGGGTCTTCGTCCACCGCCCGTAGATGGTGTCGGACGCGATCACGACCTCCGAGACCTGACCGTCGCGCACCTTCGCCTTGAACTCGTCGTAGCGGATCTCGTTCTCCACGCTCCGGGACGTGAAGAGCTGCGCGATGACGAGCATCGCCAGCAGGCCGAGCGCGAGCAGGAGGAAGTTGCGGCTCTTCGGCTCCTTGGGGGCGGCCGGCGCATTCTTGCCACGCGGATCGCGGTCATCCCGCGGCGGTGGAACCTTCGGGCGGACGGACATCGCGAGCTATCGTAGCCACCCTTTTCCGGAAAGCAAAAGGGTCCCGCCCGGACGGGTGCGTTGCACGGGCCCGGGTTTCGCCAGACGTAGACGTAGACATAGACGTAGGCGTGGACGTTGACGGCGACGACGACGTGAACGTCGGCGACCCGCATTCGACGCGACCCGCCCTCGCCGCGGCGGTCCGCAGGGGAAGTCAACCGGGGTCCGTCAAGGTCCACGTCCACGTCGCCGTCAAGGTCCACGTCAACGGCGACATCGACGACCGGCGAAACCCGGG
>JACPQR010000207.1 GCA_016190375.1 Deltaproteobacteria bacterium | reverse complement strand
GGTTGCCGTCGTCGCAGTCCTCGACGCCAGTTTCCACGTAGCTGTCGCCACAGGTCGCGTCGACGCAGTCGCCGACGCAGGCATCGGTGTTGTCGAGGTTGCCGTCGTCGCAGTCCTCGCCATTCTCCAGGATCCCGTTCCCGCAGTCGGCATCCCCGTCTGCATCGGCGTCGGCGTCGGCGTCGGAATCCGCGTCGGTGTCGGCATCGGCGTCGGCGTCGGAGTCCGCGTCGGTGTCGGCGTCGGCGTCGGCGTCGGCGTCGGTGTCGGCGGCGGCGTCGGCGTCCGCGTCGGTGTCGGAGTCGGCGTCGGTGTCGGCGTCGGCGTCGGTGTCGGCGTCGGCGTCGGTGTCGGAGTCGGCGTCGGTGTCGGAGTCCGCATCGCTGTCGGAGTCCGCATCGCTGTCGGAGTCTGCATCGCTGTCGGCATCTCCATCGGTGGTGTCGTCATCATCAGGGCTGGGACCGGCGCATGCTGCTGCTCCGGTCAGCACTGCGAAGAGCACCATGATTCGCCCTATCAAGCTCGTACACATCTCATTCTCCTCCCCGCCGACGAGGAGCGCGGCGGGACAAAAGAGGCCGTCGAAACGGCCTCGCCCTGATGAGGGCCCCAGCGTATCTGGAGGGAACTGCGCTGGCCAGCGGATCCGCGCCGACCACCCGCCCGAGTCGAAATCATGGGGTCCTCCCGGCGCATTGACGGAGGATGACCCACGACAGATGCCTCAATAACTTCGATACTCGGTATCGACCGCATCGGTATTTCTCGCTGGACGTGCCGCGCGGCTCGTGCGAGGCGTGACCGTGGAGGCAAACGAGTGAGCACCCTCTTCGTGATTGGCGGCGAGTCGATGGGAAGCGGCGACGCGGGGCTCGGGAAGAAGATCCTCGGGACCTTCTTCCACACGCTCGCCACCCTCGACCCGAAGCCCGAGGCCATCGTCTTCTACAACGCGGGCGTACGGCTCCTCGCCCCGTCGTCGCCCCACCTCGACGCGCTGCGAGCCCTCGACGATCAGGGAATCGAGCTCCTCGCGTGCGTCACGTGCCTCGAGTTCTTTGGGCTCGTCGGCGAGATCGCCGCGGGCCGAGTCACCAACATGCGCGAGATAGTCCAGCAGATGCTCGGCGCCGGAAAGGTCGTGACGCTGTGACAGACCAGATCTTGACCGAGCTGGCGGACGCCGTGGTCGCCATGGACGCCACCCGTGCCTCGCGTGCGGCCGGGCGGGCCCTCGAGTCGGGGATCGCACCGGTCGTGGCCATCCTCGACGGGCTCTCCAAGGGGATGGAGCGCGTCAGCGAGCTGTACGAGGCGGAGGAGTACTTCATCCCGGAGATCCTGCTGTCCGCCGACGCGATGAACGCGGGCGTCGACGTGCTCCGGCCGCACCTGCCGAAGGAGTCCACGCGCGACAAGCGCAAGGTCGTCATCGGCGTGGTCAAGGGCGACACGCACGACATCGGGAAGAACCTCGTCCGGATCATGCTGGAGAACGGCGGCTTCGAGGTCCACGACCTCGGACGGGACGTCGCGCACTCGCGCTTCGTCGAGGTCGCCCGGCAGGTCGGGGCGGATCTGGTCTGCCTCTCGACGCTCATGACGACGACGATGGACGGCATGCGGGTCGTGATCGACGAGCTTCGCAGGGCGGGCGTCGCCGCCAGGGTCATGGTGGGCGGCGGACCGATCTCGCCGGGGTTCGCCAGCCGGATCGGCGCCGACGGCTACGGCAGGAACGCGACGGAGGCGGTCCGCGTCGCGAGGAGCCTGCTCGGAAGCGGGCCGGTCGTCGCCCGGGGCGCGACGCAGGCATGAGCGAGGAGCCACGATGAACATTCCGACCGACAGGATGTCGCCAAAGGAGCGCGTCAGCGGCTTTCTCGCCGGAGGGCGCACGGATCGCGTTCCCGTGGCCCCCCTTCTTCTGAACCTGCCCGCCCGCGTGCTCGGCGTGCCGGTCAAGCGCCTCTACGAGAGCGGCGAGACGCTCGGCCGCGCGCACGTCGCCGCCTACCGGAAGTTCGGCCAGGACTTCATCACGATCCTCACCTGCACCGCGAACGTCTCCGAGGCCATGGGGACGAAGCTGCGCTACCCCGAGGACGACGCAGCCATGGTCGAGGAGCCGGGGCTACGGACCCTCGAGGCCGTGGACGATCTCTCACCGGTGGACCCGGCGAAGGATGGCCGACTTCCGCACTACCTCGAGGCCACCGAGATCGCCGTGCGCGAGGTCGGAGGCGAGGTGTTCGTCATCACGTTGCCCGCGGGCCCCTTCACGGTGGCCGCGCAGCTCAGGGGCGTCGAGAGCTTCTTCAAGGAGACCGTCACTGCCCCGGAGCGGATCCACCGACTCCTGGACGTGTGCACCGAGAGCATCCTTCGGTTCGTGGACGCCATCATCGACAGGGGCGGGGTCCCCTGCCTCGCCGAGCCCGTCGGCTCGGGCAGCCTCTGCGGGAAGAAGACCTTCCGCGAGTTCAACCAGCCGTACCTGAAGCGCATCTTCGACCGTGTACGTTCCAGGGGCCTGCCCGCGCTGGTCCACATCTGCGGCAAGGCGAAGCCCATCTTCGAGCCGTGGGTCGAGGCGGGCCCCGATCTCTGCAGCATCGACTGGCCGACCGACCTCGAGTGGGCCAGCCGGACCTTCGGAGACCGGGTAGCGCTCCTCGGAAACGTGGCCTCGGCCGACTACTTCCTTCAGGGCTCGGTCGGCCAGATCTTCGAGCAGGCCCGGATCTGCATCGAGAAGGCAGGTCGCACCCGGAGAGGGTTCGTGCTCGGCAGTGGCTGCGAGGTGCCGCTCAACAGCCCGCACGAGAACGTGCAGGCTCTCGTCGACGCCGCTCGTCTTCACGGCCAGGACTGGCCGCCCCTCGACTGAACCGAGCCGGCGATGCTCCACGCTCGCCCTGGAGAGGGCCGTTCGGTCTCGGGCTCCCTGTCGGAGAAGGAAAGGCTCCTTCTCACCCTGTCCGGCCGGAAGGTCGACAGGGCGCCCGTGATCTGCCCGGGCGGCATGATGACCATGGCCAGCCGGGAGGTCATGCGCGAGACCGGCCATCGCTGGCCCGAGGCGCACCGCGACCCGCACCGGATGGCCGCGCTCTCCCTGGCCATGCGCGCGGCGACCGGGCTGGAGAACCTCGGAAGCCCCTTCTGCATGACCGTCGAGGCGGAGGCCTGGGGCGGCGAGGTCGAGGATGGAGACGAGGTCACTCCGCCGTCCGTGCTCGCCTACCCCCTCGAGTCGGTGCGCGAGTGGCCGAAGCTCCGGGCGCTCGACCCGAGGCGTGACGGCCGGCTGCCCGCCGTTCTGGAATGCACTCGCCTGCTCCGTGCCGAGGAGCGGGAGACGCCGATCGTGGCCAACCTCGTCGGTCCGACCAGCCTGGCCACTTCCCTGCTCGATGCGACGACCTTCTATCGGGAGCTTCGCGCCGAGCCGGACGCCGTTCGATCGCTCCTGGGCTTCCTGGCCGAGAACGAGATCCGCTACGGCGAGGCGCTGTGCGGCGCGGGGGCGGACTTGATCGTGATCGCCGATCCGTCCGCGACCGGAGAGATCCTCGGACCGAAGAACTTCCGCCACCTCGCGGCGCCCACTCTGGGCGCGATGGTGCAGGCGATGCACCGACGCGGCGTTCCGACCATCGTCCACATCTGCGGCGACGTACGGCCGATCTACTCGGCCCTCGCCGATCTCGACGCGGACGCGCTGAGCATCGACTCGATCGTGAGCGTCCGCGAGATGCAGCGCGCGCTGCCTTCCGCACGGATCATGGGAAACGTGAGCACGTTGCTCCTCGAGGAGGGCCCGGTGGAACGCGTGTCCGAGGTCGCGCGGCGCACCGTCGAAGCGGGCGTTGCCATCCTCGCGCCGGCCTGCGGCGTGGGCGCGAAGACGCCCGTCGCACACCTGAGGGCAATGGCCGGGGCCGTGCGACCCGCGGCATGAGGCGACACGAGGTCGTATTCCAGCCGTCGCGAGTCGCGGCGCGCGTCGAATCGGGCGCGACGATCGCCGAGGCGGCGCGGACGGCCGGCGTCCCGCTCGAGGCGCCGTGCGCCGGCGCGGGAGCTTGCGGCAAGTGTGTCGTGCAGATCCGACGTGGCTCCCACCTCGAGACGGCGCTCGCCTGCCTGGCCCGCGTCGAATCGGACCTGGAGGTGATCCTTCCGTCCTTGGAGATGACGCCCGTGCAGACCGTGGAGGCCTTCCTCGGCGCCGCGCAGGCGCCCCGATGGGAGGGGACCGGCGCGGAATGGGGCATGGCGCTCGATCTGGGCACGACGACCCTCGTCGCGGCGCTCGTGAACCTGGCAACGGGCAGGATCGCGGGCAGATCGTCGACGCTCTGCCCGCTGGTCGCCTGTGGGCACGACGTGGTCTCCCGCATTCGCCACGCACGGAGCCACCCGCGCGCCCTCCGGAGGATGCAGCGTGACCTCGTCTGCGCGGTGAACATGCTCTCGAGGCGGCTCGGGGCCGAGGCGGGAATCGAGACCGCCGCGATCTCGCGGGTCGTCGCGGCCGGCAACACGACGATGCAGCATGTCTTCCTCGGCCTGCCGGTCGCCGGGCTCGGCGAGTATCCCTACCGCGTCGCCACGCTCGAGGCCTGCACGATGGAGGCGAGCGAGGTCGGGCTCGACGTCGGTCCCGGCGCCCTGGTCACGACCTTCCCGGCGATGTCCGCCTGGGTCGGCGGCGACATCGTCGCGGGGCTCGTGGCGATCGGAGCCGACACGATCGAGCGACCGGCCCTCTTCCTCGACGTGGGAACGAACGGCGAGATGGTGCTGCTCGCGAATGGCGAGCTAATAGCCGCATCGACAGCGGCCGGCCCGTGCTTCGAGGGGATGTCGATCCACTCCGGCATGCGAGCGGCCGAGGGCGCGATCCAGCACGTTCGGATCGCGGACGACCTCGTCCTGGACGTGGTCGGTGGAGGCTCGCCGCGAGGACTATGCGGCAGCGGCCTGCTCGACCTCGTCGCCGAGCTCAGGCGCGCGGAGATCGTCTCGTCGCGCGGGCGTCTCGCAGCGCCCGGCAGCGCCACTGGCCCGGCCGCTCTCGCATCCCGCCTCTTCGAGGAGGACGGGCGCCGGCGCATGCGGCTCGACGGCGACGTCCTCGTCACGCAAGGCGACATCCGCCAGGTCCAGCTCGCGAAGGCCGCCATCCGCGCCGGCGTCGACGTGCTTGCCGGCGAGGCGGCGATGCAGTCGGCCGAGCTTCGCACCGTGTTCGTGGCCGGCGCATTCGGCACCCACGCACGCGAGTCGAGCATCCTCGGCGTGGGGCTTCTGCCGGACGACGCTCGAGGCAAGCTGGCGTTCGTAGGAAACGCGAGCCTCGAAGGGGCGACCCGAGCGCTCAGAGCCAAGTCGCTCCTCGACGAAGCGGCTCGGATCGCACGAACCGCGCGGGTCGTGGACCTCGCTCCGACCGAGGCCTTCCCGAGAGCGTTCCGCGACGCAATGAGCCTCTGAAGCCAGAACACGAGTCGCGTCGCAGGAATCGAGGTACGATCGTCGTCGATGGCTTCGCACGACATCGCGCAGCTCGCCCTGGAGCTCGAAGCGGACGGCGAAGCGAGCTTCCTGGTGAGACACTCCTCGCCCGTCCTCGTCGGCCAGGGCGTGGTGGGGCAGCTCGAGGAGGAGCAGTCGAAGAAGCGCCGTGGTCGCACGATCGGCGTCTCGATGAGCCTCGACGAGCTCGCCGCCCAGCCGGTGTCCCTGAAGAACCGCGTCTGGGAGATCCGCAGAGACGGACCGCGAGCCGAGGGCGTCCCGATCAGCGTCGGCCGCGTCGCGGGCAACGACGTCGTGATCCCCGAGTACTCCGTCTCCGAGCACCACTGCGCGTTCCGCTGGCACAAGTCCCGCTGGATGCTGTCGGACCTCGGCTCGATGAACGGGACGGTGCTCGACTCGCAGCGGCTCGAGCCGTTCAGCCAGGTCGCAGTGCCCGACGGGGCTCTCGTCGCGCTCGGGCGCTACCAGTTCCGCTTCTGGTTGCCGAAGAGCTTCCTCGGCGTGCTCTCGCCGCCGCGCTGAGCCTCCTTCCGGGAGAGGAGTGTATCCTCCCCGCTCGCATGGAACCGACCGCACTGGATCCCGCAGCCCCGTTCGACGAGCTGTCGACTCCGCGAAGGGTCGAGCGCGACCTCTTCGTCGCGAGCGTTCCCGATGGTTGGCAGCAGGGGCGCGGTGCGTTCGGTGGCCTCGTGATCGCGCTCATGGTCCGCGCCGCCGAGGCCACCGTGCCAGCCGGGGGTAGGACGCTGCGCTCCCTGACCGCAGAGCTCTGCGGACCGACCGTGCCGGGGCCCGTCGAGGTTCGTGTCGAGACCCTGCGCGAGACGAAGAACGTGACGACCGTCGCGGTGAGGCTCGCCCAGGCCGGCGTCGTCCAGGCTCACTCCGTCTGCGTCCTCGGGAGCGCCCGTGCCACGGCGGGCGATCGCGCCTGGCTCGACGCGCCGCAGCTCCCGCCCTGGCGCGAGGTCCAGCCGATGGGCGAGATGCCGCTCGCGCCGGCGTTCTCCCGCTTCTTCGAGTACCGTATCTCGACGCCGCTTCCCGCCGCCGGGGCCGCCGAGCCAAGGGCCGAAGGGTGGATCCGACCGCGCCGGCCCGGCGGGAAGCGCGACGCCGCATTCCTCGTGGCCTGCGCGGACGCCTGGTTTCCTTCGTTCTTCGCCTGCGAGCCTCCTCGGCCCGTCGGGACGATCTCCTTCACCTTCGACGTCGCCGGTTCGCTCGATGGGCTCGACCCGACCGTTCCCCTGGCCTATCGCGCCCGGACGCTGTCCGTCCGGGAAGGCTGGGCAGTCGAGCACAGGGAGCTCTGGACCGAGAACGGGCTCCTCTTGGCCCTCAACCATCAGACCTTCGTCATCATTCGCTAGGATCCGGCGCGCGGGACGTTCCGTGCTCCGGGATTGGGCACGGAAGTGCTCGGTTCGTTCTGGATTGCGGACTTCCGACTCTGTCCGATTCCGAGGATTCCCCGATCGCGAACAAGTGGCGTGGCTATTGCTGTAGCCGCGCGCGCCGTGCGATTCCGTCTCATCGTCGCCGGAATCCTCCTCGGGGCATGCGCCCTACCGGAGGCGCCGACCGAGCGGTCGATGGGGTCGGTCGATGCCGAGGCATGCGAGGCGACCGACCCGCGGGCGGTGGAGGTCACGGTCAATGCGCAGCCGGACACCGGTCCGGGCCCCCTCGTCGATCTGGTGCGGAGCGCCCGGGCGTCGATCGACCTGTCGGTCTACCTCATAGGCACCAACAACGACGTCTACGACGCGCTGGTGGAGAAGGCAGCCGAGGTCGACGTCAGGGTCATCGTGGACGGCCGCTCGACGCGGCAGCGTACCCTCGACGCCCTCGTCCGCGCGGGAGCTCGCGCGAGGACCCAGCCGGAAGAGTTCGTCTACGTCCGGTACGGCCCCTTCTATCACCCGAAGTTCGCCGTGGTCGATCGGCAGCGCGCGTGGGTCTCGACGTCCAACCTCCTCGAGCCGTACATGTCATCCGAGCGGAACTTCGACGCCTTCGACGATGATCCAGAGGACGTGGCCGACCTGCAGGAGATCTTCGACGCCGACTGGGAAGATCGGTCGCCGGACGTCGATTGCACGCGGCTCGTGGTCTCCCCCGACAACTCGCGCGAGCGGATCCTGGCCTTCATCGACGGCGCAGCGAGCTCGCTCCTCGTCGAGTCGATGCAGCTCGCCGACCGGCGTGTCCGCGAGCACCTCGCCGCCCGCGCCGCCGAGGGCGTCGAGGTGCGCGTCATCCTCGCCAACGCCTGCTGGATCTGGGACAACATCGACGCCGCCACCTTCCTCGCGGGCGCGGGGATCTCGGCGCGATGGATGAGCGAGTACGACGCGCACGTCAAGATGATGGTCGCGGACGGGCGGACCGCCTATCTGGGCTCGGTCAACATGAGCCGGAACTCGATCGACCGCAATCGCGAGGTCGGATTGATCCTCGACGACCCGCCGGCCCTCGAGGTGATGGCCACGACCTTCGAGCACGATTGGTCGGTCGCCGGCGCGGACTGGAGCGCGTTTCCGGAGGTCTGTCGTTGACTCAGTCCCTGAAGATGATCCCCGCCTTGCGGAACAGCGATCGTAGGTGATGCCGCGCAAGGCCAGCCTCGCGAGCGGCCTTGGAGAGGTTCCCTCCGCACCGCCCGTGCAGCTCGGTCAGGTAGTAGGCGTCGAACTGGCGCAGGGCCTCCTCCTTCGCGTCCTTGTACGGGAGGCGTGCATCGAGGGGCAGGGCGCGAGGAACGGAGGCGAACCGCAGCTCGCGGCCGATCTGGTCGGCGTCGATCTGCTGGCCCGGGGAGAGCATCGCGCATCGCTCCATGAGGTTCCTGAGCTCGCGGACGTTGCCGGGCCAGGCGTGACGCTCGAGCCGCTCGAGGGCGGCCTTGCCGACGCGCGCCATCTTGGCCGAGCATCGGACCGAGGCCCGCTCGAGGAAGTGCGCCGCCAGGAGCTCGACGTCCCCGGGCCTCTCGCGCAGCGGCGGAACGCGGACGTGGACCTCGGCGAGGCGGTAGTACAGGTCCGCACGGAAGCGACCCTCGTTGATCATCCTGGGCAGGTCGCGGTTCGTCGCCGCGATCACCCGGACGTCCACGCGCCGCGGCTGGTGCTCGCCCAGTCGGACCACCAGGCGTGACTCGAGGACCCTGAGGAGCTTCGGCTGCAGGCCCGTGTGCATCTCCCCGATCTCGTCGAGGAAGATCGTTCCGCCGTGCGCCGACTCGAACGCGCCAATGTGCCGGCGGTCGGCGCCCGTGAAGGCGCCGCGCTCGTAGCCCATCACCATTCCTTCCGCCAGCCCCTGGGGAATCGCGCTGCAGTCGAGGACGACGAACGGCTCCTTGGCCCGCCCCGATCGCTCGTGCAAGGCCCTGGCGATCTCCTCCTTTCCCGTGCCGGTCTCGCCCTCTATCAGGACCGTCAGGTCCGACGGCGCGACCTTCTCGAGGAGCGCGAACATGCGACGCATCCCCGCCGAGGCGCCGACGAGCTGGCCGAACTGCCGCTCGGCCGAGAGCGCGACAGGCACCATCTTCGGGAGCGGCGAGAAGTGAAGCACGGTGTCCCCCACGCGAACCAGCGCGTCGGGGCCCAGGAAAGCGTCGGTGACCCGGCTCGCGCCGAGGTAGGTGCCGTTCGTGCTGTCGAGGTCGCGCAGCCGGTAGCCGCCTGCCTCGTTGACGATCTCGACGTGGATGGCAGAGACGAGCCGGTCGGTCAACCTGAGGGAGTTGCCCTCGGCGCGTCCTACGGTCGCCCGCTCCTCGCCGATGACGATCTCACGGTCCTTCTCGGCCCCTTCGACCACCCGCAGCCGCGCCTGGCGGACGAGCATCGACTCCTCGCGACCCGGATCGCGGATCGTCGACTCTCGCTCCCAGTCGGGCTCGGCGTCGAGGCCGGTCTTTCGGGGATCGTGGCCCGTCACGCCGCGCAGTTTACCCCTTGTGACCAGACTCGCCACGTCGAGGCCAGCGGCAGTTGCTCGTTCCGGTCGCAGTTGGCTTCCGAGCTGAGGTACTCTCCCCCGGTCCCGTCGGCCCGCCTCGGCCTCGGGAGCCCAACGAGGAACGGAGTGACACGAATGAGACGACCGAGCTGGCTTCTTCTGGGCATCCTCGCCGCGCCTTCCGTGGCACGGGCCGGCGGCTTCGAGCAGCCCGACAACGGCACGGCTCCCCTCGGCCGCGCGGGGGCGTTCACCGCGCGGGCGTCCGACGGGACCGCCTTCCAGTACAACATCGCGGGCCTCGCGGGCCAGCGCGGCAACAACCTCATGCTCCTGTCGAACTTCACCGACCTGGAGTACTGCTTCACCCGAGCGGGCAACTATCCGAGCACCTACGGCCTGTATCCCGACACGCCCTACTCCAAGGCCGGTCCGATGTGCGACAACCACCCGATCTGGCACGGGATCGGCCCGATGCTCGGTTTCTCGACCGACCTCGGCTTTCGCCGCGGCCCGGTCTTCGGCCTGGGCGTGTACGGACCGAGCTCGATCCTGCGCACGGGGTACTCGCAGAACGGCGAGGACACGGACCACCCCGAGCTCGTCCAGTGGACCGAGCCGAACGGGAGGACGTTCACGACCTGGGCCCCGAACCGCTTCGACCTCGTCGACGACAAGCTCGACGTCATCTACATCACGCCCGCGGTCGCGTACGAGGTCATGCCGGGCCTGCGCTTCGGCGCCGCCTTCCAGTGGGTCTACTCCCGCTTCGAGTTCACCAACTACGGCGCGCTCGGCATCGACGATCCGACGGGCCCGGCCGCGAAGAACCACCTGGTCGTGACCGACATCTTCACACCGGCCTTCATGCTCGGAGCTCAGTACCGTCTGGGAAAGAACTTCGAATTCGGCCTCGGCTTCCGGTGGTCCGCCCCGTTCGACGCCGACGGCGACCTCGAGATCACCGCGCAGGAGATCAAGGCCGGCGAGGACCCTGTCGACGGGTCGGACGACTACGTGCAGGACATCGGACGAGACACGGTGAGCGCCGAGCTCGAGGTCGGCCAGGCCGCGCAGCTCCGGGTCGGTGCCCGCTTCTTCCTTCCACGGGCCAGGCAGGTGGCCGGGGCCACCGACGCCGGGTCAGCTCCCGAGAAGCCCTGGGATCCCATGGTCGACGAGGTCTTCGACGTCGAATTCGACTACATGTACGAGGCCAACTCGGCCATCGCGTTTCTGGCCGTCAGCTCCAACGACCGGATCGAGCTCAGGGACGACAACGGCGACCTCGTGATCGCCAGCGATCCAATGGGCTCGATGGAGCTGCCCCACTACTACAAGAACAACCACTCGTTCAGGATCGGCGGCGACTGGAACTTCCTGCCGGGGCTCGTGACCGGCCGGCTCGGCGTGAGCTACGAGACGAGCTCGGCGCCCGTCAGGTACACCCTCCTCGACTTCGCTCCCTTCCGGCGCCTCGGCCTGCACTTCGGTGCGACCGTTCGTCTCGGACCGGTCGACGTCTCGCTCGCCTACGCCCACACGTTCCAACCGCCTCGTACGGTCACGAACGGCGGCGGCCGCATCGCCGCGCCCCAGGGTCTTTGCGACCCCGAGAGCTTCGACGACGACGAGAGGGCGGCCGCCTGCGTCACGAACAACGGCGACTACGACGCCAACTTCGACGCCATCTCGATCGGGACGATGTGGCATTTCTGAAGCCTCTCGTCCCGAGGAGCGACGAGCAGGTCGTGTGTTGACCAAGTCAGTTGGTCGTGTCAGGGTCATCCCGATGACGCGCGTGAACGTGGCCGAGGCCAAGACCAGGCTCTCCCAGCTCATCGACGCCGCCTTGCAGGGCGAGGACGTCGTGATCGCCCGGCGGAACAGGCCCCTCGTCAAGCTCACGGTCGTCCACGCGGCAAAGAAGGCGGGCCACTTCGGAATGTTCAAGGGGCGCATCCGCACGTCGCCCGACTTCGACGCGCCGCTCGCGGACTTCGCGCGCTACATGCCGTCCGCCAGGCGAAACCCCAAGCGGTGAAGCTGCTCCTCGACACGCACGCGTTTCTCTGGTTTCTGGCCGGTGACCGGCGGCTGAGCGGCACGGCGAGGCGCCGGATCGAGGATTCGCGTCACGAGCGGTTCCTGAGCATTGCCAGCGTCTGGGAGATGGCGATCAAGTCGAGCCTCGGCAAGCTCGAGCTCGGCGACCCTCTCGCCGAAGTCGTCGACCAGGGGACCCGCGAGAACGGCATCCTTCTTCTGCGCGTGTCGAAGGAGCATGCGCTCGGCGTCGCGGATCTACCCTGGCACCACCGCGACCCGTTCGATCGACTCCTTGCCGCGCAGGCGCTCCTCGACGGGATGAGCATCGTGGGCCAGGATCATGCCTTCGAGGCGTACGGCGTCGCGCGCGTCTGGTAGCTTCCCGTCTCCGCCTCTCGTCCCGAGGAGCAGCAAGCAGAGAACCAGGAGAGGTAGCGGCAGCGCTGCGCGCGCGCCGGCCGCGCGGCAGCCGCAACCGACGACCGACGTGGGGACCTCCGCGTTGCCGCCGTCCGCCGGCGGGCCCGCGTCGCCGCCGTCGGGGACGGAGGCGTCGGGCACGCCGCCGTCGGTCGGCGGGGCGACGGGCGGACAGTCGCGCCCATGGGCCTGGCTCGGCGCTTCGATGTCGCCCGGGGCGCAGCCGGCCGTCCCGCAGATCTGCTCGCTCGCCGGGAGCGCAAGCGCGCTCGGCGTCCAGAGCGGCTCGTCGCCCTCGCGTGGCGGATTGGCCGCGAGGCCGAAGATGACCTCCTGGAAGGGATAGCTGCCCCGATCGAAGGAGCCGGCCCCTGCTCCGTACGGCGGCCTGAGCACCGGGAACGCGGGGTTGTTCGGATCGTTCGCGTACGTGAAGGCGTCGGACGCCCAGACGGCGAAGTACCAGTGCTCGGCGACGTCGGGGAGCTGGTCTCCGACGCACGGAGTGCGACCCCACTCGACCGCGAGCCGGCGCGCCGCCGTCCCCGCATTGTACGGGAGCTCCGCGACCACCCGCGTCAGATCGACCTCGGGACCAGCCTCGCTCTCGGGGACTTGCAGCATCCCGAAGCGACAACCCCGCCCCACGACCGTCCTGCCAGTCTCCTCGCAGCCGTCGGTGCAGAACTGCCGCCAGCCGGTCATCGCCCACGCGATCGCCTTCAGGATCTGGCACGGCACGCGGCCCCGGTTGTCCACGGTCGTGCCCGAGCATCCGATCCGCAACGCGGGCATCGCCGGAGCTTCCGCGCCCAGGATCCCGTTCGCCGCCCTCTCGATGGCCCTGCGCGTGAAGATCGTGCAGGGCTGCGTCCCCACCACGGCCGGGACCGCGCACTCCGGGGGGTCGTCCTGGCAGGCCGACTGGGCGCGCGCCGCGCCCGGCCCGAGGAACACGAGGATCGATATCGCGGTGGCCGATCTCACCGGAACCCCAGGATCCGGATCACGCCGTCCTGGCCCTCCCCCAGGGTCCGAGCGCTCTCGGGATCCACCGTGTCCCGGAGCAGGTGGACCATGCCCTCCTCCGTGTTCGCGCGCACCGCGACGAAGCGCCCGCCCGGCGAGGCGCCACCCTCGATCGGGACCTCCGCGGCCGGCGCCAGCCCCGTCATCGCCGACAGCGAGTCCAGCGGGACGCCGGTCGGCTGGCGATCCGACGCGTGGAAGAGCTGCATCGGGAGCTGCGGCGTGTCCCCGCCGCGCCCGTCGGGAACGCGCGAGAAGAACCAGTTCCGCGAGGTCCCGGCCCAGATGGGCGACGCCTCGCGCGGCACCGGTCCGCCGAGCTGCACGGGGAGCCCGCCACGCGAGAGGTAGAGCGCCTGGATCCGTCCTTCAGCCTCGCCCGGATCAGATGAGGAGAAGATCAGCGCGTCCCTCGAGTCCGTCAGGTCGAAGCTCCGGGCCATCGCGAACCCCAGGTTCGCGAGGACCGTCGGAGGCTCGTGATCGAAGATGTTGAGCCACGCGACGTTGCCGCCCCCATGGGTGACCCGGTAGACGAGGAGCGCTTCGCCGACGGTCCGCGGGGCGACGAGCACCTTTCCGACGCCGATGGGATGCAGGTAGGCGAGGCGCTGCTCGAGCCGGGTCGACACCGCGTAGTTCGAGAGCTGCACCTGGTGGATCGTGAAGACGTACTCCGCGAGATGCCCCGATCGCATCTCCTCGTCCTCGGGTGCGGGGCTCGCCAGGGCCGCCGACGTGACGTAGACCCAGTCGTTCCCGGTGGGGGGGAAGACCGGCGTCGAGAGCCCGAAGGCCGGAACGGGCAGCACCGTGACCACACCGGCGCCGTTGCCCGACGTCTCGAGCACGATTGCCTCGGCTCCTTCCCGGTCCGTGACTCCCTTCGGCTGCCTCACGAGCGCCACGCGGTTCCCGTCCGGCGAGAGGACGCCACGTGGCATGAACCCCCGCTCGTGGGTGATCTGGAACACCTGGCGGTCGGGCTCCTCGCCTTGCGGGACGACGAGGCCCTCCACGACGATCCGCGTCCGATCGTCGTCGGCGCCGCTCTCCATGTAGACGATCGCGGTCGGGCCACCGCCCGCCAGCCCCGAGAGCAAGGGAAAGGCGACCAGGGTCGCCGCGACGACGACCGCGGCCAGACCGAGGATCCGCCCCTTCGCCGCCACGGATTCACTGTATCATCAAACTCGCCGCCGCTCGGCGCCGGGGCTATCCTGCTGGAGGTGCTGCCGGGTCGCCCCTTCGCGGTCCTCTTCGGGGTCGCCATGGTCGCGTGCGGATCCGAGCCCAGGACCTCGGGCCGGGCGCTCGGTCGCGGCATGGGCGAGCACTCGGCGCCGAGTGCCAGGCCGGCCGGCGCCGAGGACGGCGCCCCCGAGCCCGCCCTGGCCCGCGACCCGGACGCCTCACGGCCGCCCGTCTCCACTGAGGCGGCCGAGCCATCGACCCCGGAGCGTCAGCCTTCCGATCCGTGGTCCTCGTTCTCTCGGGCAGCGGGGGCCGTTCTCGGCTCGAACCGCGGCGCGGTCGTCCGGGTCGCTCATCTCGGCGACTCCCACACCGCGTCGGACGCGCTCACTGGGCGGCTTCGAAGGCTGCTGCAGGACGGCCTCGGAGACGCCGGACATGGCTTCGTGGTTCCGGGCTGGGAGGCGTCGCGGCTCCACCGCGGGATAAGGCTCTTGGCGAGCGGCGGCTGGACGGTCGACCGGGTCAAGTACCTGCCGGCGCTCGACGTGGGCGACCGTTTGTTCGGGCTCGGAGCCGCCAGCGTTCGCTCCGCTGCTGCCGGCGAGTCGTTCCAGGTGCTGGCGAGAGCCTCGGTGTTCGACCTGTATTACCTGGGCGCTCCGGGCGGCGGATCGTTCGAACTCCGAGTCGACGACGGCCCCGCCGAGCGGGTCTCCACGAAGGCCGACTCGAGCGGCGCCAAATTCCATCGGGTCGAGGTGCCCGACGGAGAGCACCGCCTGGGGGTGGAGCTGGTCGGCGACGGCGAAGTACGGTTCTTCGGAGTCGAGATCGAGCGGCCGGGACCGGGCATCGTCTACTCGTCGCTGGGAGTGGGCGGCGCGCGCGTGACCACGCCCCTCGAGTGGGACGAGGACCTGTTCGCGCGCCAGCTCGAGCGCATGCGCCCCGACCTCGTCGTGATGATGTACGGCACGAACGACATGTACGCGGACGACTTCTCCACCCCGGGGTTCGTGGCGAACCTCGAGCGTCTCGTCGCCCGGATCCACGCGGCAGTCCCGGCCGCCTCCTGCCTGGTCCTCGCGCCTCCCGACGTGGCGCGCAGGGCGCAGTCGGGCCAGCTCGCGTCGATCCCGGAGCTCATCGGCCTCGTGGAGGCCGAGCGCGCGGCCGCGGCTCGCGCTGGTTGCGCCTTCTGGGACACCCTCGCGGACATGGGCGGGCCAGGCTCGATCATCGAATGGCATCGCCAGCGTCCCCGGCTGGCGGCTCGCGACCACGTCCACCTCACGGCCCTTGGATACGAGAGGCTCGCCGCCCCGATCGCGGCGGAGCTGCTACGCAGGGCTTCTCGTTGAGCGCGGGTGGGCTTGCAGCGAACCGGACCGTTGACCGTTCTCTCACGAAGCTCAGCGTCGCCGGCCGAGCGCGGTGCGGATCGTCGCCTCCACCTGCGCGGGGCTCGAGCGCGCAGTTCCGAGCTCGAGGCGGTCGCCCTTGCGCTCGCCCGTCATGATCACGAGGAACACGGTGGGGTGCAGCTCGACGATGCCGATCGCGGGTTGGGTCTTCGTCTGGTAGGCGTAGAGCACGCGGATGGGGTGCATGCGGGCCTGCTCCGCGGTCCTCGCGCGGAACCACTGCACCTCGCCCGCGTCGAAGACGACCGACCACCCGCCGTTCCCGTTGGGGGCCACACGCCCGACCGTACGACCGGCAGCCCTCAGCCCGCCAGCGATGCGGTCGACCTCGCTGGGCGCGCTCGGCGCCTGCTTGCAGCTCGCGGCGATCCACGCCGTCCAGACCAGCGCAAAGACCAGCGCCGTGGCGCGCGGCCCGCGCGCGGTCATCGTCTCCCCCGCCGGGTCCGCTGCGGCCTCGAGCCGGTGGAGCGCGCCGCCGCGGCCGCGGGAGCTCCCTCGAGGGCGCGGAGCTGATCCCGCAGCCTCGCGGCGCGCTCGAAGTCGAGGGCCTCGGCCGCGGCGTACATCTCCGACCGGATCGCCTCCGCGACCTCCGCGCGCTCCGCCTCCGCCTCGCGGCCGCGGCGAGCCTCCTCGGGCAACGGCACCGCGTACCAGTCCCTCGTGCCGCTCGCGGGGTCGAGGTCGAGGATCGCCTTCTTCACCGTCTGCGGCGTCACGCCGTGCTCGGCGTTGTACGAGACCTGCCTCGCGCGGCGCCGGTCGGTCTCGTCGAGGGCGCGCCGCATCGAGTCGGTGACGCGGTCGGCGTACATCAGGACGCGGCCGTTGACGTTGCGCGCCGCGCGGCCGATCGTCTGGATGAGCGAGCGGTCGCTGCGCAAGAACCCCTCCTTGTCGGCGTCGAGGATCGCCACGAGCGAGACCTCGGGCAGATCGAGCCCTTCGCGGAGCAAGTTGATCCCCACGAGGACGTCGAACGTCCCGAGGCGCAGATCGCGCAGGATGTCGATGCGCTCCAGGGTCTCGATGTCCGAGTGCAGGTAGCGGACCCGGACGCCGAGGTCCTCGTAGTACTCCGTCAGGTCCTCCGCCATCCGCTTCGTCAGGGTGGTGACGAGCACCCTCTCCTTGCGCTCGGCGCGAAGGCGGATCTCGCCCAGCAGATCGTCCACCTGCCCGACGACCGGCCGGACCTCGACCTCCGGATCCGTGAGCCCCGTGGGACGGATCACCTGCTCGACGACGACGCCGGCCGCGCGCCCGAGCTCGTACTCGGCAGGCGTCGCCGAGACGTAGACGCACTGTGCGATCCGCGCCTCGAACTCCTCGAGCTTCAGCGGGCGGTTGTCGAGCGCGGACGGCAGCCTGAAGCCGTAGTCGACGAGCGTCTCCTTGCGGGAGCGATCGCCACGATACATCGCGGCGACCTGCGGCATCGTCTGGTGGCTCTCGTCGATGAAGAGCAGGAAGTCCTTCGGGAAGTAGTCGATGAGCGTCGGAGGGGGCTCGCCCGCGCGGCGGTTCGCGAGGTGCCGCGAGTAGTTCTCGATGCCGGAGCAGTATCCCATCTGCTCCATCATCTCGAGATCGAACTGGGTGCGCTGCTCGAGGCGCTGCTTCTCCACGAGCTTGCCTTGCGAGTCGAGCGCGGCCAGCCGCTCCTGGAGCTCCTCGCGGATCGTGGCGATCGCCCGGCGCATGACCTCTCGTGGCGTCACGTAGTGCGATCCGGGATAGACGACGTCACGCTGGGCCTTCTCGAGCACCTTTCCACGCAGGGGATCGATGACGGCCAGCTCCTCGAGCGTGTCGCCGAAGAACCCCAGGCGCAGCGCCCTGTCCTCCTCGTACGCCGGGAAGATCTCGATGACGTCGCCCCTCACGCGGAACGTGCCTCGATGGAAGTCGACGTCGTTGCGCTCGTACTGCATGTCGACGAGCTGCCGGAGCAGCTCGCTGCGCTCGAGCTCCCTGCCGGTCTCGAGCTCGAGGAGCATCTCGCCGTACGTCTCCGAGCTCCCGATGCCGTAGATGCACGAGACCGACGCGACGATGACGACGTCGCGGCGAGTGAGCAGCGATCGCGTCGCGCTGTGACGCATGCGGTCGATGGCGTCGTTGATGGTCGAGTCCTTCTCGATGTAGGTGTCCGATGCGGGCACGTAGGCCTCGGGCTGGTAGTAGTCGTAGTAGGAGACGAAGTACTCGACTGCGTTCCCGGGGAACAGCTCCTTGAGCTCCCCGTAGAGCTGCGCCGCGAGGGTCTTGTTGTGCGCCAGGATCAGGGCGGGTCGGTTGCCCAGGCGCGCGATGGCGTTGGCGATCGTGAAGGTCTTCCCCGAGCCCGTTATCCCGAGGAGGACCTGGTGCCGCACGCCCGATTCGATCCCCCGGACGATTTCGGCGACCGCCTCGGGCTGGTCGCCCTTGAGCTGGAACTCCGAGACGAGCTCGAACCGGTCCACGGCGGGCGGCTCTTAGCACCTTTCGCCCGGAGGAGCGAATGGGCGAGGGCGCCGCCGCCACAAAGGAGTGCTCCGGCTTTGGACGGGGGGCGGGTCTTGACACTCGCCCCGAACCGGTGTTTGGGTGGCGGTCCCTTCAATCTGCGGGAGTGATGTCATGCGTATCTCCAGGCTGGCGTTGGTAGCGGTCGGGGTCGTGATCCTCGGCCCTTCGGGCGGAGCGAAGGCGGACAGCATCCCCGAGGACGGCTACTGGGAGAGCGAGGGCATCTGCGAGGTCTGCGCGGGCACCCCGCCCTTCAACTGGAGGTTCGCGGACCCCTGGAACCCGGAGCAGAACCACTACTACTACCTCTCCTACGCGAGCCCGGACGCGAACTATTCGGTCTATCCGTTCGGGTGGTTCCCGTACACGTACATCACGAACAACCGCTCCTGGTACTACCCCTGGATCCAGCAGAGCCAGTGGCACGTGGACGAGGACTACAACCAGGAGGGCTTCCACACGGACGCGATCACCTGGCCCGAGGATGGCTGGAACCCGCCCGACGTCGCCTGGAGCCGCTGGGTCTGGGTGCCGTCCAGCGGCGGGAACTTCGCCAGGGTCGTGGACAAGTGGACGAACACTGGCGAGTCCGACGCCGAGAGTCTGACGCTCGTCCAGTACGGCAGCCCCTCGGCCACCGGAGGCGTCGACCTGAACGTCATCGCGACCGGTGACGGCGACACGACCATCGAGGTGGCCGACCACTGGGCCGTCTTCGACGACGAGGACGGCGACGGCATGCCCGCGGCGGCGATCGTCTGGAGCGGCCAGGACGCGGAGCTGCAGCCCTCGACCGTCACGGTCGCCGTCTACGACTGGGGCCGCAACGACGTCAACGTAACGTACTCCAACGTGACGATCCCCGCGGGCTCGAGCGTTTCCCTGGCCATCTTCATGGTTCAGGCGAACACGCAGGCCGAGGCGCAGGCCCAGGCCGAGGAGCTCGTCGACATGGGGGGCGCCGCATCGGATTACCTCGACGTCGGCGAGATCGACGAGTCGCTCGCGAACTTCATCCCCGGCAGCGCGACGGGCCCGAGGTTGAGGACGAACGGGCCGTACTCCTGCGACGAAGGCGGCGAGGTCCAGCTCGACGTCACCGTGACGGACGGCGACGGTGGCGACGTCACCTGGATCTGGGATCTCGACGGCGACGGCAGCTACGACGACCGGCGCGACGTGTCGGACCCGACGATTAGCTGCGCCACCGCCGATGGCCCGCAGACGCTTCGCGTCCCCATCGAGATGGACGATCGCGAAGAGGATCCACCCACGTACCGCAACGTCTCGATCGCGGTGCGCAACCTCGCGCCCGTCGTCAGCTCGACGCCCCCGACCGAGGCCACGACCGACGAGGAGCTCACGTACCAGATCGTCGCCACCGACTTCGCCGCCGACGAGATTCTCTACGAGATCGACGAGGGACCGCAGGGCATGACGGTGTCGAATTCCGGCCTCGTGCGGTGGACGCCGCCGGGCAACGGCATCGGTCCCCAGGTCCCCGTGACGGTTCTCGTGTCCGATGACGACGGCGATGAGGTGGAGCATTCCTGGGTGATCGACATGCAGGGCGGCCCGGTCGTGGTGCCCGGCGGCCCCTATCGCTGCCCGGAGGGAGGCGACGTGCTCCTGCAGCCCGACGCCTTCGACCCCGAAGGCGAGGAGCTCACCTACGCCTGGGACCTCGACGGCGACGGCGTGTTCGACGACTGGTCGGAGCCGACCGCCACGTGGTCCGCGGCCGGGATCGACGGACCGCAGGACGGCTTCGTGGTGCGGCTCGTCGTGTCCGACGGCGAGTACGACGTTCAGGCGCAGATCCCGATCCAGGTTCAGAACGCACCCCCCGAGTTCATCTCGGTGCCGCCGGCCACCGCCGTGGTCGCGCGGGAATGGCGCTACGAGATCGAGTGCCAGGATCCCGGCGGCGACACGTTCGAGATCACCGTCGAGGACGAGGATCTGCCGGTGGGAATGGAGTTCGACGAGGTGAACGCCATCCTGACCTGGACCCCGAACGCGGGCGCGCTCGTCGAGGGCGACCCGGCGGGTCATTTCGGCTTCCGCATCAGAGCGAGGGACGACGACAACGGCAGCAGCCAGCAGGACGTGTCGATCACGGTCGTCACGAACAATCCGCCGCCGACGCCTCCCATCAAGTACCCCGACGGATTGGAGCCCGTCCGGACGCCGCAGCCGACCATCATCCTCGAGAACGTCGACGATCCCGACGACGACGCCGTCCAGTACTTCCTCGAGGTCGACTACAACCCCTGCTTCTGTTCCCCCGAGTTCCAGTCGTCGGGGCCACTTCCCGAGGGCAATCTCGTGACCCAGTGGCAGCTCCCGCGGCCCTTCAACGTGGACGTGAACGCCGGCGGAAATACGACCTTCTACGTCCGCCGCTGGGCATCGGACGGGCTGGCCGACAGCACGCCGGAGCTCTCGCTCTGGACCTACGAGGCGGGCGGGGGAGACGGCGACTCCGACGTCGATGCGGACGGCGACGCCGATGGCGACGGGGACGATGGTCGCGACAAGGCCGGGTGCCTGTGTGGGACCGGCGGCAGGAGCGGCGACCTGAGCGGCTCGGTCGCCACCTTGCTGTTCTTCGTCCTGGTCGCGGTCCTGCGGCTCCGGCCCCGCGCCGGCTCGACGTCGACTCGAGGTAGTTCCTAACCCACCAACAAATCGGCATAATCAGGGCGGCGGCGTCCCCGGATGAAGCTCTGCCCGACCTGCAAGACCGAGCTCGACGGCGACGCGTCGTTGAACGCAGGTGGGGCT
>JACPQR010000216.1 GCA_016190375.1 Deltaproteobacteria bacterium | reverse complement strand
TGAGGAACGCGTGCGAGCGGAGCCGAATTCAGATCCTCCCCGAAGGGGACTTCGGCGCAGCGAGCGGGGGGTCCGGGGGGGCCCGAAGGGACCCTCCGGTGAAATGACGATGCTGGCCGTCGGGAAAGATAGGCGAGGGTGATGAGATGAGGAACGCCTGCGAGCGGAGCCGAATTTACTTCGGCGCAGCGAGCGGGGGGTCCGGGGGGGCCCGAAGGGACCCTCCGGTGAAATGAAGTCCCGGATCTGGACCGTCGTCGCCCTCGCGACCCTGCCCCTGGTCGTGGGCTTCGGGGTCGTCCCTCTCGCGCTGCTCTTCGTCCGTGCGACCGATGCTCCCCCCGGAACGCTGCAGGAGTCGAGCCTGAACGCGCTCTCGGGCACCCTGGTCACCGCGACGGGAGCGACGCTCTTTGCCGCCCTCGTCGGCGGCGGCATGGCGCTCTTCATCGCGTGCACGGACTTGCCTGGCCGGGACCCTCTCAGGTCTCTGTTCTCTCTCCCGCTGGTAGTGCCTCCCTACGTCTACGCGATGGCCTGGATCGCGCTCGCCAATCCCGCGAGCGGGCTCCTTCAACCTCTGGCGGGCGGCAGCCTCGACGTCTACGGGCGCGCGGGGCTGGTCCTCGTCCTCGGCACCGCGTCGATTCCGCTGGTCCTCTTGCCGGCGCTGTCCGCATTCGCCTCCATCGACGCGTCGCTCTTCGAGGCCGCCCGCATCTCCGGCTCGAGCTCTCGACGAGCCGCGTGGGACGTCCTCGTGCCCCTGGCGCTGCCGGCGATAGGCGGAGGCGCCGCGCTCGTCTTCGCGTCGAGCGCGGCGGCCTTCGGCGTGCCCTACCTCTTGGGGACTGGCGGGCAGGCCGGGGCGGAGGTCCTCACGACCGCGATCGTGAGGGCGCTCGACATCGGCACCGACGCCTCACGAGCGAGGGGTGCGCTCCTGTCGATTCTCCTCGTCGGCTCGATCCTTCCGGCGCTCCTCGCGGGAGGCTGGCTCGCGAGGAGCGGCCGCGTCCTGGTGTCGGGGAAAGCGGGTCGCCCGTGCAGCTTCTCGCTCGGGCGAGCCCGCGCGCCGCTGGGCGCGCTGTGCTGGGTGTTCGCCACCTGCGCGGTGGTGCTGCCGCTCGGCACCATCGCGCTCACCTCCGTCCTCGGGACGTTCGGCGAGGGGCTCGGGCCCGACAACTGGACGCTCAGGAACTACTCCCTGGTGCTCGGTCGGTCGAACGTCGCAGCGGCCGTGGGTCGCAGCGTCCTGTACGCGGCCGCCGCCGCGACCCTGTGCACGTTCCTGGGCGGCGCGATCGCCTCGGCGCGGGATCGGGGCCGCTCGTGGACCGCGCGCGCAGTCGGGCTGGCGGCGGAGCTCCCGTACGCGATCCCGGGCACGGCGATCGCCGTGGGTCTGCTCCTCGCCTTCTCGCGCGAGATCCGCGTCGTGATCCTCGACACGGTCACGGTCTCGCTGGCGCTCGCGGGAACCGGCGCGCTCCTCGTCGTCGCGTATGCGGTCAAGGGACTGGCAATCGGCATCCGTAACGCGGCCGCGGGCCTTGCGAGGCTGGACCCGGCGCTGGTCGAGGCCGCGCGGATCTCGGGAAGCGGTCCCTGGGGCGCCGAGGCCCGCATCACCTTCCCGCTGCTCGCCCCGGCGCGCAGGGCCGCCTTCACGCTGGTCCTCTTGCCCGCGTTTGGCGAGATCACGATGTCGATCCTCCTCTTCTCGCCCGACACCGAGACCCTCGGAGTGACGCTCTTCGACCTGCAGTCGTACGCCGACCCTCCGGCCGCCGCGGTGCTCGCGACGCTGCTTCTCGGCGCGACCGTCGTGGTCATGCTGGCGCTGGGCCTTCTCGCCCGCGGGCGGTCCGCCGCGAGGGGCACATGACCGTCACCGTTCGTGGTCTGGTCAAGCGGTACGGCAAGGTGGACGTGGTCCGGGCGATCGACCTCGAGGTCCCGCCGGGACGCATCACGTGCCTCCTGGGGCCGTCGGGCTGCGGCAAGACGACCACGTTGCGGTTGGTCGCGGGCCTCGAGGCCCCCGACGCGGGCGAGATCGCGATCGGCGACGAGACGGTCGCGGCGACGGGCAGGTGGGTGCCGCCCGAACGGCGGCGCCTCGGAATGGTGTTCCAGTCGTACGCCGTCTGGCCGCACCTCGACGTGCGCGGAAACGTCGAGTACCCCCTGCGCGTGGCGGGGCTGGGCGCGCGGGAGCGGAGGGAGCGCGCCGACCGAGCGTTGTCGATGGTGGGCCTCTACGAGCTGGCCGACCGCGCTCCGTCTCGGCTGTCGGGCGGCCAGCAGCAGCGCGTGGCTCTCGCACGAGCGCTGGTCGCTGAGCCGAAGGTCCTGCTCCTCGACGAGCCGCTGTCGAACCTGGATGCCCGCCTTCGCGAGGAGCTGCGCAGCGAGATCGCGGCGCTGCAGGATCGGACGGGCGTGACCGTCCTGTACGTCACTCACGACCAGGAAGAGGCGCTGGCGATCTCCCACCAGGTCGTCGTGATGAACGAGGGCAGGATCGAGCAGGCGGGGACCCCGGCGGACGTGTACCACCGCCCGCGCACCAGGTTCGTGGCTGGCTTCGTCGGCTCCGGCACGGTCGTGCCCGGGTCGGTGGTGGGCTCATCCGCTCCCGAGGTCCTGCTCCGGCCCGAGCAGGTGGCGATCGCGGCCGATGGCTCGGCGGTCCCCGAAGCTCGGGCGGCAGAGGTCGAGCCGGCCGCCGGCGGAGCCGCGGGATCCCCGGAGAACGCAGCTCGCCGGGGTGCAAGCCGCTCCCGGCCACTCCTCGAGGCGAGCGTCGTGTCCGTTGCATATCGCGGCGAGCGCGCCATGGTCCGACTGCGCCATTCGGAGTGGGAGCTACTCGCGTATTCCGCAGGAGGCCCGACCCCGACAATCGGCGGCCGGGTTCGGGTCGAGATCCTGTCCCACACTGCGATCGGCGAGTAGCTACCACCTGAGCACGAGGACGCGGTGCTCGCCGGCGCGCTCGAGCTCCACCACGAGGGCTCGCGAATCGCCGAAGGGCGGGACCGCCAGGGGCTCCGGCGGACCACCCATCTCGATGCCGTTGATCGCGAGGACCACGTCGCCGGAGCGCGCGCCGGCCTGGTAGAGGGCGCCGTCGCGGCGCACGCCGAGGATCTTCACGCCGACGATCCGTCCGCCACGGCCGACGGGCAGGACTCGCATCGGCCTCGGCTGAGAGATCTCGGCCACGAGAGCGTCGCGCGTGGCCGGCCAGAGCCGCCTCGTCTCGATCGCGATCGGAACCCCGCTCTTCGACAGCGCGCGTAGCCGGGCGAGGAGGATCTCGGGATCGTCCGTGCCTCCGCCGAGCCTGGCCAGGATCGGGGTGAGCGCTGCGACGGGCGGGTCGACGGGGGCGGTCGGGCCAGCGCCCGCGAGCGGCGCCGCGATCGACGGCGGCGCCGGGCGCTCGCGATTCGCTGGAGGTCGCGCGAGCCGTCGGGGCTCGCGGAGCGGGCCAGCCGCGTGCGCGGGCGCGATCACTCCCCAGAGGGGCGAGGTGCCAGCGACGAAACCGATCGCGGTCCCGATGACGGCGCCGAATGCCGTGGCCGCGAAGAGCCCGGCGACGAACACACGTCGCGCCGTCCGCGGCGGACCGGTCGGCTCCGACGGGGCAGGCCAGTCGGTCGCGCACCGTGGACAGGCAGGCGGTGCCGCCGCGTGCAGGGCGCACAGGTGGGAAGAGCGGTAGGGAGCGATCGGGAACGTCATGGGCGCGAGCGGAGCAAGCCCGATGCCGGGCCGGACCGCCGCGGAGACCCGCGACTTGCGAGTGGATCCCCGACGCGACGCCGCGTGTCGTGACAAACGGTCAGGAATGCCGGACGCGGAGGGACAAGGTGGCGAACGCGGCGAGCCGCCGCCCAGTGCTCAGTTCGCGACCATGTCGCAGGCTTCCACGGTGATCTGGATCGCGAAGCTGCCGCGCGGGCCGAAGCTGCCGTCCTCGGGGAACCCGTCCACCCAGAGCCAGTAGTTGCCCTCCTCTGCGGCAACGGTCCGGCCGTACTCGGTAGCGCACTCGCTCGAGGGGCGAACGCAGGCGTTCTGCCGAGGGAGCGTGGTCGGATCGCAAGAGTCGTCCTCCGGCCTCGGGAGGAGGTGGATGGAGGCGGGGAAGTCGGCCATCAGCTTCACGCAGACCATGCCCTCCCCTCCTTCCACCGTGATGGCGAAGACGACGTCCGCGCGCTCCGGGTCGACCTCGCAACCCTGCGTGTCGTCGAGCGTCCCGACCTCGAGCACGCCGCCGAGCGACGCACCCCCGTCGTCGACGAAGACGACTCGTTCCTCGGGGACGTCTGGCGGGCAGCCGTCCCACGCGAGCCCGTAGCAGTCGGGATCGACCGCCCCGTTCGTCTCGAAGCCGTCATCGTCGTCGTCCGCGTCCGTGTCGCAATCCTCGGCAACCGACCAGGGCTGGCAGGTCTGGAACACCGCGGTGCCGATCGCCGTGCAGGAGTAGCGTCCCCAGTGGCCCAAGTTCGGGGTCTCGCAGCAGATGGCAGCACATTCGAGGTCGGCGGCCAGGCAGTCGGCGGCGGCTCCGAGGTCTTCGGGGGGCACGTCGTTCCCGTCGCAGTCCGCGTCGATCCCGTCGCAGACCTCGATCGCGCCCACCGCCGAGTCGTGGCCGTTGCAGTCCGAGTCCATCCCGTCGCAGACCTCGCCGGCGCCGGGGTAGCGTTCGGGATCGGCGTCGTCGCAGTCGTCCTCGCAGAGGGACCCATCGCCGTCGAAGTCCAGGATCTCCTCTTCGACGCAATCGAGCGAAAGCCCGTCGCAGTAGTAGCGGACGCAAGGCTGGCTGAAGGCGGGAACACACGCCACGTCGTCGGGGGAGACAACGCATGCTCCCGCAACGCACTCGACGATCCCGCATTCGCCGAGGTCGACGTCGGCGCAATCGACCGGATCGACGCACTCGCCTTCGCCTTCGCCCTCGCCTTCGCCCTCTCCTTCTCCTTCGCCGTCCCCGTCGCCCTCGCCTTCGCCTTCGCCCTCGCCTGCGCC
>JACPQR010000211.1 GCA_016190375.1 Deltaproteobacteria bacterium | reverse complement strand
TGACCGAGACGCCCGATCGGGTCGTGGGCATGTAGATCGACGGCGGCGCGTCGTCGCCGAGCAGCGCCCTGTCCCTGTCGAGGACCTCGAGCTGCAGCTCCGACAGCCAGAGGTCGCCTCGCTCACCAGGGTACGCCGACTGATCGATGGAGACGCGGATCGTCCCGGGCTCCCGGATGGAGAGGGCGAGCGTCTTCAGCCGCCATGAGTCGATCTTCAGCTTGAACTGCCGGGACTCGATCTCGCCTTCGCCGCCGCCGACGCGCTCGATGGTCACACGGTACTGAACTGGGTCGTACACGCCCAGGTCGTCGACGCCCTCCTGGCCGGGCGTCCGGAACGAGTCCTGCCAGGACAAGAGGAGCGTCGCGGGAGCCGCGTCCACGACCACTTCCTGCTGGACGACGCCAGTGAGAGCGTCGCCGAGGTCGGTCAGTCGACTCACTCCTCGTCCTTGGATCTCGGGGTGCGGCGAGGAAGCAACGGCGAGGCATGCCTCGGTCACGCCCTCAGCCTCGGGACACCCGCCGAGCTGCCACGAAACCTCGCCGCCCGGATCACCGGCGATCGCCTCCGACGATGCGAGCAGGTTCGGCACGACCACCTCACACTCGACCTTCGTCTGGTAGAGGTCGTCGCGAATCGAGACGACGGCGAGGTCCTCCCCGTCCTGGAACGGGAAGTCGAACGGGTAGCTCTCCACGAAGAGCCGGAGCTTCTGGACGTAGTCGCCGAGGTAGCCATCGACGTAGTTCTCCGGGACGAGCTCATCGACGGGCGTCTCGTCGGGGTTCGGCACCTGCGCCTCGCGGATTCTCTGGTAGTCGATGCCCTCGAAGGTGCACACGTCTCTCGCCCAGGTCGCCGGCGCCTCGATGAGCGTGAGGTCGCGGTTCAGGGACTCGAGCTCGACGCCGAAGCGCTGCTCGATCGCGCGGCGCGCCACGAAGGCCATCTTCCGCGCGCGGTCCCGGGCGCGCTCGTAGCGGATCCGCAGCGTGTTGTAGCGACGGCGCATGACCGTCGTGACCGGGAAGAGCCGGCCCGATTCGTCGCGGTCGCCGAATGCGGCACGCGCAGCCGCCGACAGCGCCCGGTTCTGAACGGATTCGATTCGATCGAGATCGGCGTTGAGGCGGTAGTACGTCTCGCGCAGCTCGGAGTCGAGGTCGCTCAGCTTCTCCAGGACGTCCCCGATCTGGCCGACGTACTGGGTCAGGATCTGCCCGTGCGCGATGGCACCAATCTCCGTTTGAAGGGCCTGGATCTCCTGGTCGAGCACGTAGCCCTCGACGAGGCCTGCCATCGAGGCGCCGAAGGTCATGTACGCGCTGGCGATCGCCGCCGACGCCCGAGCAAGCAGTGCTGCCGAGGCCTGGAGCTCCCGGAGCTCCCGCTCCGCCTGCTCGATGAGCAGCGACTGCCGCGCGGCCGCCGTCGCGAGCGAAGCCTCCTGGAGCTGGTACTGGATGCTCGTGGCGAGCGAGCCCACCTGCTCCAGATCGGTCTGCAGCGCGACGAGAGCGTCGAGGTGCTCCCCGCGATACTCGGGGTACGGCTGCAGGAGACGTCGCGCGGCGACGGCGTCGGCCACGACCCGCGGCACGTTGGATAGCACCGCACGTCCCGCCGAATGCGCGATCGAGCGGGCCGCGCAGTCCACGAAGTGCTCCACGTTCTTCAGGTCCCCGATCGACCCCACGCTGGGGATCGCCGGGGGATTCCGTGGGTCGAAGAAGGGGCAGCCGCCTTCCGCCTGCAGCTCGAGGTAGCAGGCGAGCGCCAGCGCATCGTAGACGTCCTCGTGGGTCACGCTGCGCGCATCGGAGCTCTCCGTCAGCTCCCCGGCCTGCGGCGCGAGCAGATCCGCGGGCTCCGAAAAGATGCCGAGGTCCGGATCCGTCCGGCAGTAGCAGACTCCATCCTGCGGGTCCGGCACTCCCCCGCCCTGCTCGCACATCTCGGGAGTGCAGCCACAGGAGCAGGAGCTTGCGACGCAGCGTCCCCGTCGTCGTTGACACCTCCGAACGACCGAGTGGGCAGTGTCATCCGCTCGGGTCGCCCGGTGTCAGCCTGCCGGAGCGGACCGGCGGCCTGACAAGATCGCCAGCCCGAGGGCGAAGGTCGCGATCGACAGCCACTGCGCCGGCGTGAGCCCGGCGTAGCGCGGGTCGGAGTGGCCCAGGCCCGTGGCCCTCAGGAAGTCGAGGCCGAAGCGGACCGGGGCGTAGAGCAGCGCAAGGAGACCGATGATCGTGCCGGCTGGCCTCTTGCGCCTCGCTGCCACGAGGACGAGGACGGTGAGGGCGACCGCCAGGATCGCCTCGTACAGGCCGAGGTCGTGGCGACGACCGCCGGGGTAGTCCACGGCGAGGAAGAAGTCCGTCAGCTCGCCGGGATGATCGTGCGCGGTGAAGCAGCCGAGCCGACCGAAGATCCAGCCAGGGGCGAGCCCGTAGCCGATCGCGTCCGCGTGGGCGAGCCTGGCGAGGCCCGCCCTGCGCGTGTACCAGAGGAACCCGGCGAGGGCGCCAGCGAAGCCGCCGTATGACGACAGCCCCCGCCAGAACTCGAGCACGATGAGCGGATTGCGCTCGATCCGCTGGGGAGTGTAGGCGACCACGTCGAACAGGTGCGCTCCCGCGAACCCCGCGAGGAGCACCGCGGCGATCAAGCGAAGGAGCTGCCCTCTGTCGAGGCCGGTCCTGGCCCCGATGCGCAGAGCCTGCCGCGCGCCGACCAGGCAGCCGATCGTGAGGAGGACCGGAAAGAGCACGATCGGCAGCGACCCGATTCGCCAGATCGGGTTCGGCAAGTAGGGGATCACTAGCGGATAGACCTCGGGTGGCAGTCTAGCTCGGGGTCGGGCAGAGGGGCAGTCGGCGACGCAGGGGCCCGCAGGGGCGTGCAACCCCACCCGCGCTTAGTGGATTCCGCGGGCGGGCGGGGGCGGCTGGCGGTACTGCGGAGGTTGCGGCGCGGGCGGAAGCGCCGCGCCGATGACGAGGTCCATCGGTGCCTCGGCCTCGCCGACGCCGTGCACGCGCAGGCGTACGCGGCCGAGGTTGCCGGTCACGCTCGCCGGAAGGAGGAACTCGCAGGTGTCGGGCGTCAGGAGCACGACCGAGACCTCGTGAGTCCCGACGGTGACGCGCACGCCGCGCGGATCGCCCCCGAAACCCGAGCCACGGAGCCTGACGCGACCCGGCGTGCGACCCGGCATCACGACGATCTCCATCGACGCCACGGACAGGGCCGCGATCGTCGCGGCGACGGTGAAGGCGTCGCGCGTCTCGGCCTCGCCCACGCCTCGCACGCTGACGCGCAGCGGCGCGGTCGTCGCACCGGGCGGGATCTGCACGCGCAGCTCCGCCGGCGTGACGCTGAGGATGGTGCAGTTGCGGCCGCCGATCGTCACGCGCATCCCGCCCGCCGCGTCGAAGCCGCGCCCGCGCACGATCACCTCGGAGCCCACCGGGCCCGAGCGCGGCGAGAAGTCGCCGACCAGCACCGCGGCGTCGACGGTGAAGGTCGCGGCGGACTCGACGGTCTCGCGGCCCCGGACCGAGACCTGGAACCTCCCGGTCGCGGTCCCGGCGGCGATCACGACCTGGAGCTCGGTCGCCGAGGCCGCGGTGACTCGCTGGGTCCGCCCGCCGAGGCGGACCGTGTTGTTCCGGATGGTCGGCGAGAACCCCGTCCCCGCGATCGTGATCAGGGCACCGGGCGGCGCGCTCGCCGGCGTGAACGACGCGACGGTGATCGGCACCAGGACCTCGAGGTCCCGCGCGGTCTCGGCGCTCCCCTGCCCTTCCACCTGGATCTGCAGCTTGCCGCTCACCGCACCCGCGGGGAGCTGCACGACGACCTGCCCGCTGCCCACCGAGCGGAGCACGCAGGGGCGCCCGGCCAGCGTGACGCGAACCTGCGGGATGGTCGTGCCGAGGTTCTCACCGTAGATCGTGATGTCGGCGCCCGGCACCGCGGCGACCGGCTCGAAGCGGCTGATCACCGGCGGGGTCATCACCTGCAACGGAGTCGCGGAGCGCACGGCGGCGCGGCCGCGGATCTCGATCTCGAAGACGCCCGTGATGGCGTTCGTGGGGAGCACGACTCGCAGCTCGGTCGCGGTCGCGGCGATGACGCGGCAGGCTCGCGACGCGACGTTGACGGTCTGCCCTCTCAGGCTCGGCACGAAGCCCGAGCCGCGGATCACGACCTCGCTGCCGGGCGCGGCCGCGTGGGGAGCGAAGTCCGCGATGGTGAGGGGCTCGAGCACCTCGAAGGGCGCCGGCGAGATGGCGCTGCCCTGGCCCCGCACCGTCACGGTCACGGGACCCGTCCCCGCGCCGGGCGGCACGGTGAACGCGATCTGGCGATCCGTGACCGGCGCGGCGCCCGTCAGGGCCGCAGGACGGCCCGAGACCTGAACGGTGACGTCGGCAGGGGTCACGCCGAAGTGAGCCCCGAGGACGACGATCACGGCCCCAGGAGGCCCGGCCGGCGGGAGGAGCCGCGAGATCTGCGGCGGGGTCGTCACGGTGAAGATCCAGCTCGTCTCCACGCGACCGCCCAGCGGCACGGACACGTCGAAGCGTCCCGAGGACGCTCCCGCCGGGACGATCGCGCGGAACGTCGCCGGCGTGGCCGCGACCACGCGGCAGGTGCGCCCGCCGAGCGAGACGCGGATCTGCCGCGGATCGACGGGAATCCCGGTGCCGCGGAACTCGACCTCGGTGTTGACGCCGCCGAGGCGCGGCTGGAAGTCGGTGATGATCAGAGGCCGCGTGACCGTGAACGGCTGCTGGCTGAGGCCCTCACCCGCTCCGGGAACGCGGACCGTCACCGGCCCGCTCTGGGTTCCCTCGGGGATGATCACCCGGATCTCGGTGACGCTCGCGCTCCTGATCGTGAGCGGGCGATCGCCGATGAGGACCTGGTTGTCCATCGCACGCGACGAGAAGTTCTGTCCGGTGATCACGACCTCCGTGCCCGGAGGCCCCGCCGTCGGGGCCAGACGGTTGACGAGCGGCGGGTGCGCGGCCTCGGTCACCCGGTACTCGACGGGGCTCTCGATCGTGTACTGCCCCTCGACGCGGAACCGCCCCGAACGAGATCCCGGGACGACCTGCACCGTGATGCGGTTGGGCAACCGCTCGATCGCGGTCTGCTCCACGTGGCCGATGAAGACGCGATCACGCACCGTGAAGAACCGACCCGTCAGGCGCACGACGGTCCCGGGCGGACCGGAGCTGGGCTCGATCGCGACGATGACGGGGCGCTCGTGGCACTGGGGCGTCATCGCGTCACCCGGAGGGAACGGATGATGATGACCCGAGAAGCCCGGGTGGGGATGGGCGTGGTCGTGGTGGTGATGCGCAGCGGCCGGGTGCGGGTGGGCGTGCCGGTGCTCGTGGCAATCGTCCGCGCTCGCGGACCGCGAAAACAGACCGGCGACCAGCACCCCCGCGCCGAGCGCAACGGCTCTCGACAACGTCATGATCTCTCCTCCGTCGGCAGCACAGCCCAGGTTACTAGCACGTTCCCGAGGCGGGCCGTCAAGCGCCGCGCGCCGGCCAAGAGGAAGCCGAAGGCTCGGGAAGCGACGGCTGCTCAGACGCGGCCGGCGGCCAGGAATTCAGCCTCTAGAGGAGGTCCTTCGGGATGAGACCGGTCTCGGCGAACTCGAGGCCCGGCGTCGGGGCTCCGACCTCGGACAGCCGGAGACCCACCGAAAGCCGGCCGAGGCCAGCTCGCGACCCGATTCGCTCGCGAGCCGGCGTGCCCTCGAACCGCAGGCCCATCGCCGGGTTGTCGCCCTCACGAGACCAGACCACCCGGCAGGGAAACTCGTACGTGTGGCCGGTCGCGGGATCGGCGAAACGCACGGTCGTCTCGGCGTCGACCTCGAGCGGCCTCCACGACGACACGCCGATCCCGCCTGCCCCGATGTCCGTCACGTGGCCCACGCCGATCTCGTCTCCGTCGGGCAGGTCGAACTCCACCGGTCCCCGCACGTCGATCCGCGCGTGCTCGCGGACCTCGAACACCGGGCTCGCGAGGAGCCTGCCCAGGCCTTCGAGCCGGTGCCGCTGCGCCTCGGTCAGGGTGACCCCGTCGGGGTCGAAGGAGGCCAGCGATACGTACTCGTAGATCATGTCGACGATGTCGAACATGTTCGGTGCCCGATCGTACGTACGACACCTCGATCCGATCCCCGGTTCGGTGTCGCCTGGCAGATTTGAATCGACGCCCGCGCGCATCCGTCCATGCACCTTCGTGCTAGGCTGCCGGCCCCATGAGCCGGACCGTCCGCGCCCCGAGGGGGAGCACGCTGAGCTGCAAGGGTTGGCCGCAAGAGGCGGCCCTCCGGATGCTGATGAACAACCTCGATCCGGAGGTCGCGGAGCGACCGGCCGACCTCGTCGTGTACGGTGGAACGGGCAAGGCCGCGAGATCGTGGGAGGACTTCGATAAGATCTGCGCTGCCCTGAGGTCGCTCGGTTCGCACGAGACGCTTCTCGTCCAGTCCGGGCGGCCGGTGGGCGTGTTCCGGACGCACCCCGACGCGCCAAGGGTTTTGATCGCGAACTCGCTGCTCGTTCCGGCGTGGGCCACGTGGGACGAGTTCCGCAAGCTCGAGGCCCGGGGTCTCACGATGTTCGGTCAGATGACCGCAGGCTCCTGGATTTACATCGGGACGCAGGGGATCCTTCAAGGAACTCATGAGACATTCGTGGCGGCCGGGGATGCGTTCCGCCGCAGACGGAACGAGCCGGCGCGCTGGGTGCTGTCGGCGGGCCTCGGCGGGATGGGCGGCGCACAGCCGCTGGCGGCGACCATGGCCGGCCTGGGCTTCCTCGGAGTGGAGGTCGACCCCGCGCGGATCGAGCGCAGGCTGCAGACCGGTTACGTCGACACGCGGATCGACGACCTCGACGCTGCCGTACGCGAGGCGCGCAAGGGTCGCTCGGTCGCCCTCTGCGCCAACGCGGCCGACATCTACCCGCTCCTCGCGCGCCCGGGCGCGGTCCCCGACCTCGTCACCGAGCAGACGGCTGCCCACGATCCGCTGAACGGCTACATCCCTCGAGGACTGGACCTCGCCCGGGCCGCGGAGCTCCGGGCGAGCAGGCCCGCCGAGTACGTCGAGCGCGCCAGGGCGTCGATGGCGATCGAGGTGCGCGCCATGCTCGAGATGCGTCGGGCCGGAGCGGAGGTGTTCGACTACGGGAACAACATCCGCGAGGAGGCGCGGCGCGCGGGAGTCGAGTCGGCGTTCGAGATCCCGGGCGTCGTTCCCGCCTACATCCGGCCGCTGTTCTGCCGTGGAAAGGGACCGTTCCGCTGGGTGGCGCTCTCGGGCGATCCCGGGGACATCGCCGCGACGGACGAGGCGGTCAAGAGGGTCGTCCCGGGCGACGCGGCGCTGCACCGGTGGCTCGACCTCGCGTGCACGCGGGTCCACTTCCAGGGCCTGCCCGCGCGGATCTGCTGGCTCGGGTACGGCGATCGGGCCCTGGCCGGCCTCGCGTTCAACGAGCTCGTCAGGACTGGCGCCGTCAAGGCGCCGATCGTCATCGGCCGCGATCACCTCGACTGCGGCAGCGTGGCCTCGCCCAACCGCGAGACGGAGGGCATGAAGGACGGCTCGGACGCGATCGCCGACTGGCCGATCCTCAACGCGCTCGTGAACACCTGCGCCGGGGCGACGTGGGTCAGCGTGCATCACGGCGGCGGAGTCGGGATCGGCTACTCGATCCACGCGGGGATGGTCGTCGTGGCCGACGGCACGCCCGAAGCGGCCGTTCGCCTCGAGAGGGTGCTCACGACCGATCCGGGAATGGGCGTGATCCGCCACGCCGACGCGGGCTACGACGAGGCCCTCGCCTTCGCGAGGGAGCGAGGCGTGCGCATTCCCGGAAAGACCCAGTGACCGATCCCGCGGCGGATCTGGTCGTCACCAACGCGAGCCAGGTCCTCACCATGGTCCCGGCCTCGGCCGGCGAGCACCCCGGCCTGGGGATCGTGCTGGAGGGCGCCGTCGCCGCGCGCGCCGGTCGGGTCCTCTGGGTGGGGCCTGCATCGAACGCCGGATCGGTGCCGGCGCTGGACTCGACGGTGTGGATCGATGCTCGTGGCGGCGTGGTGACGCCGGGCTTGATCGATCCGCACACCCACGCGGTCTTCGCCGGCTCGCGGCACGAGGAGTACGAGGCGAGGCTCGCGGGCAGACCCTACCTCGAGATCCTCGCCGCGGGCGGCGGGATCCTCTCGACGGTGAGGGCCACTCGCGCGGCGTCCGACCGCGAGCTGGTGGAGCTGACCCGCGCCAGGCTCGACCGGATGCTGGCGCTCGGCGTCACGACGGCCGAGCTGAAGAGCGGCTACGGCCTCGGGGTCGAGGCCGAGCTCCGATTGCTCCGGATCGCGCGCGAAGCGGGGGCCGCGCACCCGATCCGGGTCGTGACGACCCTGCTCGGCGCCCACGCGCTGCCCGACGAGCACAGGCACGATCGCGCAGGTTACGTGCGGCTGGTGATCGACGAGATGATCCCCGAGGCGGCCCGGCAGGGACTCGCCGACGCCTGCGACGTCTACCTGGAGCGCGCCGCCTTCTCGCTCGACGAGGCCCGCGCGATCCTGCTCGCCGCCCGCAAGGCGGGCCTGGGGACGAAGCTCCACGCCGGTCAGTTCAACGACCTGGGAGGCGGCGAGCTCGCCGCGGAGCTGGGCGCGCTGTCCGCCGATCACCTGGAGGAGCTCGGCGACGAGGGGCTTCGCGCAATGGTCGCCGCGGGGGTCGTCGGGGTGCTCCTCCCGGGCGCGGCGCTCTCCCTGCGCGGCCGGTTCCCGGACGCGAGACGGCTGCTCGACGCCGGCCTGAGGGTGGCGCTCGCCACCGACTGCAACCCGGGCACGAGCCACACCGAGAACCTGCCGCTCATGGCCACCCTCGCCGTGAGCCAGATGGGCATGACGATCGACGAGGCGCTCGTCGGGGTCACCGCGAGCGCTGCACGGGCGCTCGGGCTCGATGACGCGGGCGCGATCGCCCCGGGCCATCGCGCGGACCTGACGGTCTGGGACGTGCCGGACTTCCGCTGCCTCGTGTACCACTTCGGGGTGCCGCACGCCGCCCGCGTGATCGCGGGCGGGCGAGTCGTCTGGCCGAGCTAGTGCCTGCGACGCGGGCGAGCCATCCGCGCCCGGATTCGACCGGACCTGGGATCCACCGGGAGCACCCTCCGGCCACGTCCCGGCGCTTTGTCGTGTACGGCGAGCTGGCACACGCACTGCAGTGGTACGCTGAGGCGGCACAAACGTGATAGCGTGAAAAACGGTCCGTTGCCCTCGCGACTACGAGCCCAGGCGGCAATCGCCGCATGCGTCGGCGCGCTCGCTTCGCCTCCCATGGAGGCGGGCGCCGACGAGCCCGCGCAGCCGCCGGCCGAGCGTGCAGAAACCGACGCTCGCCCGACGATCGAGGCACGGGGCATGGTGCAGGTCCGATACCACCTCGTCGACGATCAGGATCTCGACGCCTCTGTCCTCTCCAGCGAGGACCAGAGCACCTTCTTCCTGCGGCGGGCGAGGGTCCAGGCGAGCTTCCGGCCCGACGAGCGGATCCTCTTGACGCTGGAGGGGGAGCTATCGACTCCGGACGAGCCGGTGCGGGATGCGTATGCCCGCTACCGCTTCGCCAAGGCGCTCGAGGTCACGGCCGGCAATCTCAAGCGGCCCTTCGGAGCGACCGAGCTCGACGGCGCATGGGAGATCCTGACCGCCGAGCGGGGCCTCGTCTCCAGCCGGCTTCGCGATCTCGAGCTCTCTGGTCGCGACATCGGGTTTCTCCTCTCCGGTCGCTTCAAGCGGCTCGCTGGCCTGCGATACGCCGCGGGCCTCTTCAATGGCGACGGGGGCGGCCTGAGCGGCGAGGGTCTATCGAAGCTCGTCCCGGGCGCGGCTGCTCGGCTCTCGGTCTCGCCGGGACCACTCACCGTGGGAGCGGCGGTGAGCTGGAACGGGAAGGAAGTGGATACGGTCGTCACGCCGGCGGGCTGGGCCGTCGAGGGCGACGCCACGCTCGACTCGCGCTGGCTCTTCGCCCGTGTCGAGGGCTTTCTGGGAAAAAACCGCCGCGCGGTCTACGGGCAGTACGACCACTACGCGGGAGCGCTGGCCATCCTGACGGCGAGGATCCGCGTGCCCGCGATCTGCACGACCTTCGAGCCCGGCTTCAAGGCCGAGCTCCTGGACACCTCCACGAGCCAGAAGAACGACGAGCTCTTGCTTCTGACGCCGCTCGTCCGCGTACACCTCGGCGAGCACTTCGTCCTTCACCTGGAGGGCAACGTGCTCCTCCGGGAGGCTTTCGACGCGGCTCGCCCCGAGGAAGGTGGCGTGCGGCTCGAGGATCAGGTCCCGCAAGAAACCTTCCTCGTTCAGCTCGGAGCCAGGGTCTGATGTACATCGCGTTCGAAGGCATCGACGGCAGCGGCAAGACCACCCTCTCGAACCACGTCGCCGACGAGCTCCGCGCCCGGGGGCTGAAGGTCTTCCAGACCCGCAAGGCGAGCGGCTTCGCCTCTCCGCTGGCGACCGCGCTGCGCGAGCTCGCCCGCGACGTGCGGCACCTGACCATGAGCCCACCGGTCGAGACGCTCCTCGGCGCGGCACGCGAGGCGGAGCTCCTCGACGCGGCGGTGCGCCCCCGCCTGGAGGCCGGCGAGATCGTGATCGCCGATCGCTCGCTGTGCTCCACGCTCGTCCAGGCGGTGTGGGGACGGGGCCTCGATCGCGAGGCGGTCGAGCGCCTGCTCGACTTCGCGGGCCGGGCCCTCTGGCCGGACCTGATCGTCTACTGCGACGTCGACCCGGCCACCTCGAGGCTTCGCCGCCGGATCCAGAAGATCCGGGAGCGGCGCACCGGCGACTTCGGCCGCAAGGGGCTGACGGGGCTCGTCCTGCGCGAGCGGATGCGCGAGGGCTACCTCGCCCTCGCCAAGGCGTCGCCCGATCGCTGGACGGTCCTCGACAACGTGGCGCTAGGCAAGGACGAGGCCGCGCAGGCCGCGTTCGCCGTCGTCGCCGCGCGGCTCGGGATCGACGCGCCGCGCGTCGAGCCCGCGACGAAGCGGAGCCACGCGCCCGTGGCCCTCGAGGACGTCCACGACTGGTTCTACGATCGCGTCTGTTCGCTGGTGCCCGAGTCCCCCGCGATGGCGGGCTACCTCCTGCTCGGTCTGGAGGACCCCAGGGCGCACGAGCTCAGGATGGACCTCGCCGAAGCCGAGCCCGCGATCGTCGCCTTCGGCGTTCGCGACCTCGCCACGCCGGACTCCATGCGGATCCGGTATCGCCTCGCATCTCGCGAGCCCGAGGTCGTCGCCGAGAGCCTGACGGGGCTCGACGACGAGGACGCCTGGGAGCTGCGGCGCTCGCTGCTCGACGAGGCCCCCGCCCAGATCGCGGCGAGCCTGCGACGGATCGACTCGCGCGCGGCGAACCGGATCAGGGAGGCCGTGGCCGAGCTCGCGCCGGCGGGTGTGCTGGAGGGTCTCGGCGGTCTGGACACCCGCTTCGCCTGGGACCTGCGCGAGGCGCTGGGCCGGGCAGAGCCCCGGGCGCTCGCGCTCAGCCTCCGAGGGCTCGACGACGACCGCGCCTGGGAGCTGCGCTCGCGGCTCTGGGCCGACCACGCCGCGGCGGTGATCGAGTCCACGACGGGCCTCCTGTCGCCGGCCGCGTGGGAGCTGCGCCGAAGGTACGTGGCCCGCGCGCCGAAGCTCGTGGTCTGGACGATAGGCGGGATGCAGACGGAGGAGGCCTGGCAGATCCGCGAGATGGCCTCGGCGCTGGGCAAGGAGCTCCTCGACTCCGTCCGCGGCATCCCCGACGAGCGAGCGTGGGCTCTGCGCGAGAAGCACCGCGCGGTCTGGCCGCACACGGCCGCGGGCTCGGTCGGCGCGCTCGCGGCGACCCCGCGGGGCGAGGCCTTCCTGCGCCGAGAGCTCGAAGCGCACCCCGGTGACGTGATGGTCGTCCGCAAGACGGTCGCGGTCCTGGGGAAACGTACCGTGCGCGAGGCGCGCGCCGCCGGAGCCAGGGCATGACCGAGTGGCTCGTACCCGAGTCCGAGCGGATCGCCGTCGCGCTGCTCAGGCTCCTCGTCTCCGCGGTCATGGGGACGCTCCTCGCCTACCACCCCAGGCGCCGTCCCAGGCCCCTCGACGAGGAGCGCCAGGCGACGGCGAAGACCCAGATCCTCATGGCGGTCGCGGCGGCGGTGATGGTGCAGGTGATCGGGGAGTCGACCGCACGGGCGTTCGGGCTCCTCGGCCTCGGATCGTCGATCCGGTTCCGCACGAACGTGCAGAGCCCGGTCGACGCCGCCGTCCTGTTCGTCGGAATGGGAATCGGCATGGCCGCGGGCCTCGCCGAGTACCGTCTCGCCGTCACCGTCACCGCCTTCACGTTCGTCGCGCTCTTCTTCCTCGAGCCCGGTCGCAAGGAGGTCCTCGGACATGACAAGAAGCTCTCGGGCGATCGCCGCTAGCGCCGTTCTCTTCGTGTACGCCTGCGGCGGCGAGACGCCGCCCACGACGCCGACGACCGGAGACTACTTCCCCGTCGCCTCGGGCAGCCGCTGGACGTACACGGAGACCCGGCCCGAGGGCGGGCCGGTCACGCTCGAGAAGGAGATCAGCGCCTGCGAGTCGGTCACGTTCGCCGACTGCGAGACCGGCGAGCCTCGCACGTTCGAGGCCTCCAGGCACGAGTCGATCGGGTCCAACGACCCGGAGGAGAACGGGATCAGCTACCTCGTCGGGAGCGACGATGGGATCCTGCGCGTCCTCCAGGACATGTTCGACAACTGCGACACGGGGACGTGCGATCTCGAGTTCCAGCAGCGCTACAGCCCCGGCTTCCTGCGCTTTCCCTCCGGCGACCTCGGCGCCGGGCGTTCCATCGGCGCGACGCACACGAGATGCGAGATCGACTGCCACGCCGCCGAGGGGGCCTGCGAGGAGCGCGGAGCCGCGCACGCGGAGGCGATGACGATCGAGGAGAAGCGCTACGACTGGACGATCGACCTCGTCGAAGACGTGAGCGTCCCGGCAGGCGAGTTCACCGCCCTGCGGATGACACGGGTCAACGGCGACACGGGCGAGACCAAGCGCTACTGGTTCGCCCAGGACGTCGGCAAGGTCCTCGAACAGGAGGTCGACGGCGAGACCGTCCGGCGCGAGGAGAAGCTCGAGAGCTACGAGATCGGGACCACGACCTGCGGTTCTTGACGCGGTATTCCGGGAGCGGAATACTTTCGGCATGGGCGTACGGAAGATCGCGATCTCCATCCCGGAAGAGGTGCTGCGCCAGGTCGATCGGGCGGCGAAGGACCGCCACATGACTCGCAGCCGTTTCATCTCGCGCGCGCTGGCGCGGATCGCGCAGGCTCGACGCGACGCAGAGATCACGCGTCGGATCGACGAGGTCCTCTCGGATCCCGAGCTCGCTCGCGAGCAGGCCGAGACCGCTCGGGCCTTCCAGACAGCGCGCTCCGCGCGGGGAACGGAGTGGTAAGCCCGCTCCGGAGGAGGGTGCCCCCGATCGCGCAAGGCGACGTGCTATGGGTCGACTTGCCGCCGCCGGTCGGGTCGAGCCCGGCGGGCAGACGCCCGGCTGTCGTCCTCCAGCACGACCGATTCAATCGCAGCACGATCCGGACGCTCGTCGTGGCCGCCGTCACGTCGAACCTCCGCCTGGCGGCGATGCCCGGGAACGTCCGCCTCGAGCGGGGCGAGGGCGGCCTGCCCCGCACGTCGGTCGTGAACGTGACTCAGATCGCGACGATCGATCGTGAACAGGTCCTCGATCGGGTGGGAACGCTGAGCCCTTCCCGATTCGCGCGGGTCTGGCAGGGCGTCCGCCTCGTGCTCGAGCCGTCCGGTGACCCTCCCGAGTAGGGAGCTCACTCCCGGACGCGCTCGTGCTTCATGAGCTCCGCGATCACGTCGGTGGTGGGGCGGCCCGCGGCGATGTCGCCGAGCGCGCGGAAGATCGGCGTGTCGACGCCGGCGGTCGAGGCCTTCCTGGCCACGGCCACTCCGATCCGGATCGACTCGGGCGTGCCGCCCACGGCCGAGGAGACGTCCGAGAGCGCCATCCCGCCGCCGAGGAGCCGGCCGACCTGGACCTCCGGGCGATCGTCGTCGGCGACCGCGGCGAGGAGGTCGCCCAGGCCGGCCAGGCCGAAGAACGTCTCGCGGCGCGCTCCCCACATCGCCCCGATCGTCGCGGCTTCATGCACTCCGCGCGTCAGGAAGACCGCCGTTGCGCTCGGGCCCACGCCGATCGCGCGGATGAAGCCTGCGCCCATGGCCATGGTGCCCATCAAGCAGGCCGCGACCTCGACGCCGACGAGATCGTCCGTGACGTAGATCCGCAGCATCGGCGAGACCAGTGAGCGGCGGACCGCGTCGCCGACCTCGGCGAAGCGCGAGCCGACGATCCCGCCGGAGGGCCTGCCCGCCACGAGCGCGCTCGCGACGAGCGGGCCGCCGAGCGCTCCGATCTTGCGAACCGGCGTGTGCTCCCTGAGGACCACGCTCGTCGGCACGAGGGCGTCGCCCACGAGCCCGCGGAGCGGGTGCACGAGCACGTGGCGCCCGTCGCACACCTTGCCGAGCGCCCGGGCGACGGGCGTGAGCTCGTCGGCGTGCACGGCGAGGAAGATGACCACGCACTCGCTCGCGAGGCGAGCGGTCAGCGATTCGTCCTCGATCCCCGGGCAGGTCACCATGGGGCGGCCCGCGCGCTCCACCGCCGCCGCGAGCGCGCTCGCGAACGGGCCCGGGCCCAGGATCCCGACGGGTCGGTCTTCGTCCTTCACGAGCTTGCCCCGAGATGGCGCCCGAAGACGCTCAGGCGGTTCTGGTAGTAGTAGAGGAGCTCGAGATCGCCGAGCGCCACCTGCCCCTCGCGCCATTCGGCCGCCGCGTGCGGGCCGTGGTAGTCCCGCCAGGCGAGGAGCGCCCTCTCGAGCAGCTCCGCGGGCCGGGCCTGACGGACCACTCGCCCGACGCGCAGCTTGCCCTGGTCCTCGAGGGCGACGAGCCTCGAGCGCAGCGCGTCCATCCCGGCCACGACCTCGTCGCGCGGCACGACGAGCTGCCCGTGCAGGCGCAGGCGCTGGAAGAGGTCGGCGTCCGGGAACGCCGCGCCCAGCTTCTCGAACAGGACGCGCGCACAGATGTGAGTCGACAGGAGCACCGTCTCCCGCGCGAAGTGGTCGACGAGCGTCTGGCCGAGCTGCCGGGTGTACTCGGCGTCCCTCAGCGCGTCGACCACGGGCTCGGAGCTGCGAAGGACGTAGCTGGCAGGATCGACCTCCCGGCCGCGGGGGTCGACGGACCTGCCGTCCGCGAGGACCGCGTTGCCGAACGGATCGAGCGGCTGGCCGAAGCGGATGTAGACCGCGCTCTTCAGGCGCATGAGCCCCGAGATCAAGGAGAGCCACCGGTCAGCGCGCGAGAACTCGTCGTCCTCGATGATGTAGCGTGCCTTGCCGGCTTCCTTCAGGTAGTCCTCGATCAGCGACTCTGCCTCGAGCGTGAGCAGGAAGTTGATCGAGGTCGGCACGTACACGACGAGCGGGCTCGACTTGCGGGCGCGGAGGTTGCGGGTGAACGCCTCGATTCCGGTGCCGAGGAGCCCCAGCTTCACCTTCGACTCGACGGAGCCCGACCGGGAGCGGGTCCCGCCCGGAAAGAAGATCGAGTGGTAGCCGCGCTCGAGGATGACCGTGCTGTAGGTCTTGAGCACGTGCTTGTACAGCTCGTGCTTGATCCGCCGATCGACCCGGTAGGCGCCGAGGTTGTGCATGAAGAACGAGATGAGCGGGTTCGAGAACAGGTTCTTGCCCGCCCCGTAGGTCATCGGGGGCAGCCCCTCGCGGTCGAGCGCGAAGCCGAGCACGATGGAGTCGAGGTTCGACAGGTGCGTCGGCGTCACGACCAGCGTCGCCTTCCTCGAGAGGGCGCGCAGCGCCTCGAGGTGGTCGCTCTCCACGGTGATCCGGTCCATGAGCCCGCCGCGGCCAAGGGCCTGCGACACGAGCGTCCCGGGCGCGATCGCCGCGGTCAGCGCCACGGGCAGGATCTTCGACGCCAGGTGGTAGACGCGGGGGTCGAAGTTCCCCGCCACGTCCTGGGCGTGCTCGCGGACCAGCCCGTCGAGCGCGCGGGCACGCTCGCCGTCGCCCATCCGCGGGATGCGGCGCGCGAGATCGCGCCAGGAGGGCAGCTTCTCGCGCGCTTCCTCGCTGTCCGGCCTCTCCTGGAGCCGCTTCGTCTCGAGGTATGCAGCGTCGACGAGCAGCGTCTCGACCTCGCGGCCCTCGAGCGTCTCGCTCGCCCGCGCCACGACCTCGGCCACGATCTGCCCGCGCTCCGCGTTGAACCGGAACATCGGCGGAGCGTCGGGTGCCGGCCGGGACCGGCCGAAGGACGGGAGCTTGAAGCGGCGATCGGACATGCTTGGGCGAATACTAATACCGGATTGTTCGACCGGGGCCCATGGGTTATAGGGCCCTTGCCGATGGACGAGGAGCGAGACTCGCTGGCCAGCATCGCGCGGGCCGTGCGCGACCGGATCGAGTGGGAGACGGCGCTCGGTTCATTCGGCGGCGTGGCCGCGCAGCTCGCCGCACCCGCGGTCGACCCGCAGCCTCGGGCCGCCCCGGAGCGGTCGGCGCCGGCGCCAGGTCCGAAGGCAGAGGAAGCGCCGGCCTCCGAGCCCCGGCCGGTCGTCGCGGCGCGGCTGGCCGCTCCGGACCGGGCGGCGGCGCTCAGGGCCCTCGACGAGCAGGTCGGTGCGTGCAAGCGCTGCCGCCTTCACGAGGGCAGGACGCGCACCGTGTTCGGGGTGGGCAATCCCGCCGGGCGACTCTGCTTCGTCGGCGAGGGGCCAGGACGGGACGAGGACCTGCGCGGCGAGCCCTTCGTCGGCGCCGCCGGACAGCTTCTGACCAAGATGATCCAGGCGATGGGGCTCGCGCGCGAGGACGTCTACATCTGCAACGTCGTCAAGTGCCGGCCTCCGGAGAACCGCACGCCGCTGCCGGACGAGATGGCGACCTGTGCGGGCTTCCTGGAGGGCCAGCTCGAGATCGTCGCTCCCGAGGTGATCGTCGCGATGGGCTCCACCGCGGCCAGGCAGCTCCTGCAGACGACGGCGGCCATGGGGCGCCTTAGGGGGAGCTTCCACGAGTATCGCGGCGTCCCCGTGATGCCGACGTACCACCCGGCGTACCTCCTCAGGAACGCCGAGGCCAAGAAACCGGTCTGGGACGATCTGAAGAAGGTCATGGCGCGCCTGGGGCTGCCCGACCCGCGTGCACCTCGATGACGCGCGGGCTCGCGGTCCTCTGCATGGCGCTCGTGGCGACGCCCGCCTTCGGGGGCGAGGGCGTGGATCTCGTCCCGTTCGAGCTCGGCGGGATCCTCGACGACGGCGGCGCTTCGCGCCTGCGTGGAGCCCTGGCCGACGCCAGGCGCCGCGGCCACGGCCTGCTCCTCGTCGTCGACTCGCCCGGGGGCCGGATCGACGCGGCGGAGAAGGCGATGATCACGGTGCTCTTCGCCGGCGTGCCCGTCGTGGCCTTCGTGCCCGACGGCGGACAGGCCGCCGGCGCCGCGCTCTTCCCGCTGATGGGCTCCGACATGATCGGGATGGCCCCGACGGCTCACCTCGGCTCGCGCCGCGGGCTGGGCCGGGAAGGGCATCTCGCCCTCGGTCCGTTCGGCGACAGGCTCTTCGCCGCGGCCAGGGAGAGCCGCAGCGGATCGGTGGATTGGATGATCGTCTCCCTGTCCGACGGCGGACGGATCGATGCGCGCGGCGCCAAGAGACGTGGCGTCACGGCGACGATCGCGCCCGACCACCGCGCTCTGGTCCGCGCGCTGGGCGGCCAGGAGGTGACGGTTCCACTGACGGGAGAGGTCGCAACGCTCTCGGGTCGACTGGCCAGGGCGACGACCTCGGGTCCCTCTGGCTTCGTGGTCTTCTGGCGTCGTCCCGTGCCGCTGGCCTGTCTTCTCGTGCTGGCCCTGTGCCTCTTCGCATGGGGAGCTACCCGCGCGAGCTGCGCCGCGCTCTTTCCCGTCGCGGTCGTCGCGCTCGGCATCGTGCTCAGGGCATCGGACGACCTGCCGCTCGGGCGAGAGGCGACGCTCCTCGTGGGAATCGGCGCGATCCTGCTCGCGTTCGTTCCCACCGGTAGCCGCGGCTCGCTCTTCGCCGTGCTCGCGGGGCCGCTCCTCGCGATCGGCTGCCTGGTGCTCATGGACGTCGAGGCCGACGGCTGGTTCCTCGACGAGAGCGCGCGCGTCCCCGCGGTCGCCGCCAGCACGATTGCAGCGCTCTTCGTCCTGGCGAGCCTCGTCGTCCGCCGCGTCGGCCCGGAGCCCGAGCGCTGGCGGCCCCTCCCCGATCCAGTAGAATTGCCGCCAGCCGCATGAACACGCGAAACGCCCAGGGTGCAACCCGTCCGCCCCAGCCCCCACACGAGCCGCCCGAGGAGACGACCGACGGCGAGGGGCTGCCCCCGCTCGCCGACGACGAGACCGGCGAAGACGGCGGCGAGCTCGCGGAGGACCTGCCGGCCGACGAGGAGGGAGACCTCCTCGACGACTCCACGAGCGACGAGGAGCTGGGAGCGGACGACCTCGGCATCGAGACGGGAGCCGACGAAGGGGGATGGACCAAGGACAGCGAGGGTGACGAGTCGGGCCAGTCGGAGGACGTGGACGGGCTCGGCCAGTCCGAGTACGGGTGGACCACCGACCTCGAGGAGCAGGGAACCGAGGACTGGGACGAGGACCTGGGGGATTGGGACGACTCCGCCTCGGTGCTCGACGACGACGGCGACGAAGGAGCCGAGGAGGAGACGAACCTCGACCTCACCTTCGACCCGCTCGGGACCGAGGACGACTCCGAGGACGAGGACGCCGAGCTCGACGCCGCGGACTTCTGCGCCGAGGACCGCTCGGAGGCAATCGAGCTCCCACCCTCCCACGACGAATCGCGCGTGATGCTTCGCTCCCTGGGCCCGGCCGAAACGAACCTGTCGGTCCTGGTCTGGACCGGCGGCCATCTCGTGGGCGGAGGTCAGGGCCTTTTCGTCACGACCGACGAAGGCGCCTTGACGCCCTCGGATCGGGCCTCTGCCCTCGAAGCCGAGGACGTGACGTCGATCGCAGGTGGCGCCAACGGCGAGATCGTCGTCGGGACGCTCCTCGGAGGAGCTCTCGTCTCCACCGATGGCGGGCGATCGTTTCGCGCCGCGAACGCGTGGGCGAAGGGCTCCCGCCCGTCCACGAGCTCCTTCGTCTGCTCCGTGTCGGGAGTGCTCGTGCTCAGGACGGGCGAAGGGGCGCTGTACACCAGCGCCGACGCCGGGGCGAGCTGGAGGGCAGCCCCGCTCGAGGGTCGGCTGCTCGCTCACGCCGTCTCGGCCGACCGGCTGGTCGGGCTCGTCGCGACCAGAGGCGGACCGGCGATCGTCACGAGCGACGACGGCTCGAGCTTCCGCCTCGGCCCGCTCGTTCCGCGGCTCGAGAGCCTGGCTCGCGCCGCCGACGTCCACATGGCGGCGGGTGGGGACCTCGTCGTCGTCGGATCGGACGAGGTGGAGGGTGTCCTGGCCTCGCACGACGGAGGGGCCACCTTCGAGGTGTGGAGCGCCGTTCCGAGGGCGAGCGCCCTCGCCGTCGACCCGAGCCGACCAGACACCTGTGCCCTCGCGCTGAGCTTTCCCGGGCGAGACGTCGCCGCCGTGGTCCGGACGACCGACGCGGGAGCGAGCTTCTCGACGCTCTTCGATCTGGGCAAGCTCCGCAAGCTTCTCCGCCTCGAGGCGCCCGCCGACGCCGAGATCGAGAACCGCGTCAACGGGCTCGCCTTCGCCCCGACGCCGAGAGGCGGCGCGTGGGCCCTCCTCGTCGCGTCGACGGCCGGGGGTCTCGTCGTGAAGGTCCGCGACGAGCCGGCGCCCGGGGCGAGCGATGCTCGTCCGGGGCCAGCGTGACCGTCCCCGAAGCGGTCAGAGCGCTCGAGCGGCCGGCCGAGGCGCGGGACTGGCCCGAGCTCGTGGCCGGGCTGGCGGTCGCGCTCGGCGACGAGATCCGCGCCTGCGAGCTCCCGCCGGCCGATTCCGACACCGGAGAGGCCGTGAGCGTCACGCAGCGGATCGCCCGAGGGCTCGGGGCGTCCAGGCTCCTCCTCATCGTACGCGCCGGCACGCTCCCCGAACGGCGCGAGGCCGCGCGCCGCCTGGGCGACATGCTCGCGGGCCGGGTCGATCCAGGCGACGTGTCACGCCCCAAGATCGTCGTCGGCCTCGAGGGGGCCTGGGACCCCGAGATCGCCTACGAGATCGCGAGGGCCCTTGGAAGCGCGGGGGGCGCCGTCGGTCGCGACGCGACGGCCACGGCGAGCCGGACTCAGCTCCTGGTCGTGGACCTGGAGCGCGGAATCGAGCGCTACTGGAACGGCGAGGACGTGGTCGATCCGATCCTCGCTCTGTTGCCGGAGGAGCGGACGCTCGTCGGGGTCTTCTGCCGCGACATGCCGGACCTCGTCGTCTCGCACTCGAGCGAGCTCCTCGTGCACCTGCTGCGGACCGGCGCGATCGCACCGCTCAGGGAGGTCACGTTCGCGTTGATCCCCGCCGCGGACGCCCGCCTCATCCCCGCCCTCGTCCGGATCCTCGAGGACGGCACCGGGAGCGTGCGGCTGGCCGCGGCTCGTGCGCTGGCGCGGATCGACGACCCGCGGGCACCCGCCGCGCTGGCGCGCGCGCTCGAGCGCGAGACGGAGCCGGAGGCGCGAACGGTCTTCGGAGGCTCGCTGGCGCTCGCGAGCGGCGACAGGCGAGCGGCCACGGAGCTGAGGGACGCGCTCGCCTCGCCCGAGAGCGTGGTGGTCGAAGCCGCCCTCGAGGGACTGGCGGCGGCGGGAGCCCAGGAGGATGTCCGGTCCGTGTGCGCCAGGCTCGGGCGGCCGGAGCCCGCGATCGCCGTGGCAGCCGCGTGGACGCTCGCCCGGATCGGCGACGCGGCGGCGTTGCCCGATCTCGAGTCGGCGCTGTCCGACGCGGTGCTCCCGGCGGTCAAGGTCGCCCTGGCCGGCGCGTCGGACCGCGTCCGAGCGCGGGCGGAGCTCGCCGGCGAGCGCGGACTGGCGATCAGGGCCGAGCCATCGGCGCGCCCGCTCGCCGTCCGGGGCCCGAGCCCCGACTCCGGGACCGCGCCGCCCGGGCCGTCGATCTGGTCTCGCACACGTGCCCGGGTCCGCGATCTCTTCGGGCGCTTCTTCTCCTCGCTCGGCCTCCATCGCGCCGCGGCCCGCCACTTCGCGCGCGCGGCCGCGCTCGACCCCGGCGCGGGGGCGACGCTCCTCGGCGAGGGCTGCTCGCGTCTCAGGCTCGGCGACCACGGCGAGGCGATGATCGCCTTTCGGCGCGCGCTCTCCCGGGATCCGGCTGCGGTCCAGCGCCGTCGCGCGGCGCTGGCCGATCTCGTGCGCGTGTACCTGCGCGAGTCGACGCGCCTCGAGGACGCGAGCCACCGCGTGGAGGCACGCCAGACTCTGGACGAGCTCCTGGCGCTCGATCTGTCGGCCGCGCCGTTGCCCCTGCGGCTCGAGGTGGCGCGCCGCAGGGAGGTGCTCCGACGCACATGAGCCGACGACTCGCCGAGCTGCCGCGCCCCGAGATCGCGCAGGCCCTCGCGCGCGAGGGCTTGAGGAGCCTGCACGTCGAGACCGCGTCCCGCGGCGCGAGCGTCACGCTGGATCTCGACGGCTCCGAGGTCGCCGCGAGCTGCACCTGCGGCGCGCCTGCCCCGTGCGCGCACGTCAGCGCTGCGCTCGCGGCGCTCGGGGCGGCGGGGCTCGAGACCGCGGCCGAGCCGGAGGCCGCGGCTCCCCTACCCGCGCAACCCGTCTCCGAGGCGGCCGACGCGAGAGCGGCCTCGGCGGCCCTTTGCGCCGCGGTCGCGTCGGCGGGTCTGGTGACCAGCCCGGCGGTCACCGGGGCCCTCGCCCAGCTCGCGAAGGCGCTCGAGGTCGACTACCGCCCCGATGCGCGTCGCGCCTACGGGCGGCTCGCCGACGCGCTCGAGCATCGCAAGCTGCGCAAGGCGGCCCAGACGCTGGTCAAGCTCGCCGGCATCGCCAGGAGCGGCGGCGACCCCGAGCGCAGGAGCGAGGTGCCCCTCGTCGAGGTCGGCCGCGACACGGGATCGGACTCGCTGGGTCGATGGGACGAGATCTACTTCCTCGACCTGGCTCGCGGCGACCTGCTCGTGGAGGGCGCGATGGCCATCCCCGGCTCGCCCGGTTGGCGCGAGCTGTCGACGGGCCCCTTCCCCCGAGTGATCCTGGGCCAGCTCGTCGACATCCATCCCGGCCCTCACCCACGCCGGGTCCGCATGATCCAGTACGAGCCGCGGGGCGCGCCGTCACGCGAGGACGTCGACCGGATCGTCGGCCACGCGCTGCCCGGTCTCGACTCCGTCCGCGAGCGCGCCGCCGAGGGAACCTCGCTCGTCCTCGCACGCGTCGCCCGCCTGGGCACGCTCGAGAGCGAGCCCGCGATCGTCGACGACCGAGGCCGCGCGCTTCCCCTGGCGCATGGCGCCCGCGCCCTCACCGCGGCCCTCGTGGACCTCGCGGAGGACGGCGTCTTGCGGGCCGTGCTCGGCCGCGCCGGCGTCGCGCCATCGGGCGGCCTGCAGATCCGCCCGATCGCAGCCGTGGTCGATCACCGCCTCGTCAGGCTGGCGTGAGGGCCGTCATGGCCCCGGGTCAGGCACGCCAAGCTCGCGACAGATCTTTCGGACCAGGAAATCCACGATCTCGCGGTGCCGCGGGATCGCCGAGTACGAGCGTCCATCAGCCCGACGTACCAGGTGTGCTTCGCACCCTCGCGAACGAGCCGTGCTCCGTTCGCCTCGATGTGGCGGACGAGGTCGCGTCGCTTCAAGTAGAGAGCCGAACCTCGAGCTGCTCGATTCGCCTGTGGCGTCGGACTATGCCGGGATCGATGGTGACCAGCTCACGCAGCGCCGCCAGAAGACTCTTGCGAGCCGCAGCAAGCGTTCGTTCCTGCGAATGCACACCAGGCACCTGCGGCACGTAGCCCACATACCACCGTCCGTGTCGCTCGAACACCGCTGTGATCTTGACGCTCGCCATCCTCTGGCAGCTTACGGGCCCAGCTCGATCTGTGCAAGTCGAGGCCAGGTGCCTCACCGGCGCCAGCGACGGGACGACCCGCCGGGCCCCCTACTCAGCGTCCCGCTCGCCTCAGAAGGCCGTACGCCGCACCACCGATCGCGACCGCGAACCACAGCGTCGCGAGGCGCACGAGCATCGTCGACGCGCTCGCGGTCGAGGGGCCCACGTCCGGGGCAAGGAGCTGGATCAGGCCCGTCATGCCCAGCTCCGTGACGCCGAGGCCGCCGGGCATCATCGCGACCGCGCCGGCGATCGTCGAGACCGAGTAGACGAAGGTCGCGGGCTCGAGACCGACCTCGACGCCGGCGAAGCCCCGGAAGATCTCGTAGTACGCAAGGCACTCGCAGAACCAGGCGGCGGCGGCGAGGAACGTGGGGAGGACCAGCCGGCGCGGCGTTACCAGCTCCTGCAACGACTCGACCGCCTCCTCGAGCTTGGGCGCGATGCGGCGAGCGAGGGGCAGCCGGCCCGCGAGGCGGATGCAGGCGGCCGAGACGGTCCTGGACGAGACCGTGACGAGCACCGCCGAGACCATCCCGATGCCGCCGGCGATGGCGGTCCATCCGATGCGGAAGGTCACGGCGCCGACGGCGGCCAGGAGGATCAGCGACAGGAGGTCCGTCAGGCGCTCGGCCACCACGATCGGCGCGGTCCGCGCGACCGGGTAGCCGTGCCGCTCCGAGAGCAGCACGCTCTTCCACACCTCCCCGACCTTGCCGGGCGTGATCGACATGACGAAGCCCGAAAGGAACGTGAGCGCGCTCTCGCGCTTGCCCAGGCGGATGCCGAGGATCCCCAGATACGCCTCCCAGCGGACGAAGCGAACGGCGTAGTTCGTCGCGGCGAGGAGGAGCGCGAGCGCGAAGTGGCTCCAGGCATAGGCGCCCAGGTCGCGGCGCAGGGTCGAGACGTCGCCGTAGAGCACGAGCGCCCCGAACACGAGGACACCCAGGAGGGTGACCGCGACGATCTTCCGGCCCAGGCCCTTCACCGGCGGATGGCCCTCACGACGACCCACAGGATGGCCGCGGCGACGAGCGAGATCACCGCTGCGACGACCAGCCACGAGGGGATGAAGGACACGGTCGGATGGTACTCCGTTCGAGCATGCGGTAGCCTCACTGGCTCATGTCCGGAGGCATCGGAGTCGTCATGAACCCTCGCGCGGGCGGCAACGCGCGCCATCCGGGCAGCATGGCACGACTGGGCCTCCTCATCCGGGGCAACGGCGAGGCCCGGCCGGCCTCGGATCTCGAGGATCTGTACAGACTGGCCGAGCAGTTCAAGCGGGACAGGATCTCCGTCCTGGGGATCAACGGCGGGGACGGGACGAACCACGTGGTCCTGACGGCGTTCATCAAGACCTACGGCGACGAGCCGCTGCCGTCCATCGCGTTCCTGCGGGGCGGGACGATGAACACCACGGCGAACGCCTGCGGGGTCAAGCGGGGCTCGCCCGGGAGCCTCCTCAGCCGGCTCATCGACAAGATCGACGGTCGCCTGCCGCTCGAGACCGTCGAGCGCGACGTCCTCGACGTTGACGGCAACTACGGGTTCCTCTTCGGCACGGGCCTGATGCGGAACTACCTGCAGGAGTACTACGACGACTCAGACGGCAAGCCCAGCCCGATCACCGCCGTCAGGACGCTCGTCTGGGGAAGCATCTCGAGCCTCGTCAAGAACGAGAAGGGCCGGCGCCTGACCGCGAGGTGCAAGGCGAAGGTGACCTGCGACGGCCAGGTCTGGCCGACCGACGACTACCTGGCGATCGCGGCGGGCACCATCGACCAGATCGGGCTGGGATTCCGCCCGTTCCCTCGCGCCGGCGAGCGCGCGGGGCGGTTC
>JACPQR010000210.1 GCA_016190375.1 Deltaproteobacteria bacterium | reverse complement strand
GGCAACAGGCGACAGGCAGCCGGCGACGGGCAATTCCGGACCCGGACGAGCAGCGCGTGCGTCCGGCGGCTGCCAGTTGCCAGTTGCCTGTCGCCTGTCGCCTGTTGGGCCCGCGTCTGGCAAGCAACCGGATGGGCATGGTCGGTCTCACCACTGCCGCGAGGTGATGGCGGACAGCCGCGCCGAGTCCCTATAGGATTCCCAGCATGCGCGCGACGCTCCTGCTCCTCGTCCTCGGTTCGGTCGGGTGTGGCGACGACGGCGGCAACGCCAGCGACGGCGACGCCGACTCGGACGCGGACACGGACACGGACTCGGGCTCGGATGCGGACTCGGACTCGGATGCGGACTCGGACTCGGACTCGGATGCGGACTCGGATGCGGACTCGGATGCGGATGCGGATGCGGACGCGGACGCGGACGCCGACTTCTGGCGCCCGTCGCCCGGCACGAGCTGGCAGTGGCAGCTCACCGAGGCGCTGGACGCTTCCTTCGACGTCGACATGTACGACATCGATCTGTTCGAGAACGACGCCGACGCGATCGCGAGCTTGCACGGGGACGGCCGGGTCGTCATCTGCTACTTCAGCGCCGGCAGTCGAGAGGACTGGCGCCCGGACGCCGACGAGTTTCCCGAGGAGGCACGAGGCGAGCCGCTCGACGACTGGCCCGGCGAGGTCTGGATCGACGTTCGCGACGTCACCGTTCGCGACATCATGGCAGCCCGGCTCGACCTCGCCGCCCTGCGCGGGTGCGACGGCGTCGAGCCCGACAACGTCGACGGCTTCGACAACGACTCGGGGTTCGATCTGTCGGCCGAGGATCAGCTCGGTTTCAACCGCTTCCTGTCTAGCGAGGCCCATGCCCGCTCGCTCTCGATCGGCCTCAAGAACGATCTCGGTCAGGTCCTCGAGCTCGTGGCCGACTTCGACTGGGCGCTCAACGAGGAATGCTTCGACTACGACGAGTGCGACGATCTGCTGCCCTTCATCGATGCGGGCAAGGCGGTCTTCCAGGTCACTTACGGCGACGAGTCGGACGTGGACCGAGTCTGTCCCTCGGCGAACGCCATGGACTTCGACGCCCTCATCAAGGAGCTCGACCTGGGCCCGCCGCGGATCGCGTGCCGTTGACACCGTCCTCGTCTTGACGGCCGTCCATGGTGTGTAAGAACATCATCAGAATTCCACACCGGGAGGCGCCGATGTCGCGCGAACGACCCCTCGCAAGAAAGAACCTGATGGTGGACGCCGGCGATGTCCTGGCGTTGAAGAAGGTCCTCGGTGCGGCCACCGAATCGGAGGCGGTCCGCGTTGCCGTTCGCGACCGTCTCGTCCTGGAGGAGGCGCAGGCAGCGTTCGATCGTATCCGCGCGAGGGGCGGGATCGACGATGCCTTCGGTCGCAGCGGTCCGCGCCATCTCCGCCGGCGTGCCGGATGATCGGGGCGCCGGTTCTGTTCGACACCTCGGTGTACATCCCGTACCTGCGAGGCGAGGCGTATCGCACCCTGATCGAGCACGCGGTGCGTGCTGGACGAGTGCGGCTCAGCGCCGTGGTCCTCGCGGAGCTCTACGCAGGGACGCGGACCGCGGACGACAAGGCCGACCTGGATGCGGTCCGTCGCGGATACGAAAGCCTCCACCTGCTCGTCGTGCCGACCGCGGACGATTGGGCGTCTGCCGGGCAGGCGATTCGCCGGCACCGTAGAGTCCACGGAGAGGTTCGGCCCAGGGACCACATCGACGACGTGCTCATCCTGATCTCGAGCGCGCGCGCTGGCGCCGAGGTCGTCACGGAGAACGCATCACATTTCACGAGGTGGGCCTCTCTTTTCCGACGAATGGGGATCGCCACACGCGTTCGCGAGGTACACCGGCGGGATCACGTCGACTGATGCCCCGCTCTCTCGCGGCTAGCTGCTGACTGCCGGCTGCTGACGGCCACGGTCCCAGTCCGCGATCGCGCTCGATCGGTTGCAATCGGGACAGGAGGTGTCCGAGAACGTCCGACCGCAGGCCTCGCATGCGCCGTGGCTCGCGAAGGGATCGATGGACGCGCCGCACATGCACCGCCAGAACGGGCCCACGGGCGGAGCGACGCCGCAAGCTGGGCACGCGATGCCCACGTGCTTGTCCGCCGAGAGGATCGCGCTCATCTGGCGCGCCTGCTTCATTCCGGCCCAGGCCCTGAGCGCGCCGAAGACCGCGAGCACGATGAGCCAGCCCTCGTGGACGACGAGCGCCAGGACGAAGATGCCCGCGGCGCCCACGAGCCCGATGGTCGCCGCGACGGCGAGGCTCCTGGCCCTCCCGACGAAGAACCAGAGGATCGCCTGGAGGATCTGGCCGCCGTCGAGCGGATAGATCGGCAAGCTGTTGTAGGCGAGGAGGACGACGTTGATGAGCGCGAGCATCTGGAAGAAGTGCGCGACGTCCGGCGACACTCCGCCGCCCGTCGCGAGCACCGCCGCGATCATCGTCGCCGGGGCCAGGACAAGGTTGACGAGCGGCCCCGCGGCGATGCTCCAGAGCACGGCGCCCGGCCGCGGCGGCGGGCTCACGAACGCAACGCCGCCCAGCGGCCAGAGGACAATCCGCTCGGCCTTGCCGCCGACCGAGCGGCAGGCCAGCGAGTGACCGAACTCGTGCAGGAGCACGATCGCGAACAGCGACAGATACTCGGCGACGTTCCAGACGATCGATCGGTACTCGTCCTGCCGTCCCTGGATCTCGAGCATCGCGACGATGAGCCAGGACCAGTGCAGGAACACCACGATGCCGCCGAGGCGGAAGAGTCGGATCGATCCTCGCTCGAGCCGGAACATGGTCTAGATACCGGCGCCGGTCAGGCGCCCTTCCTTGCATGTCCCCAAGCCGGGGACGGCCGTGCTGGGGAAGTCGGGGTTCCTGCGGCTTGGGAACATGTGTCAGATCCCCCGCCCGCGTACCGCGAGGCCGACAGCGAGCAGGATCACCTGCCACGTCTCGATCCCGCCTCCGGCCGCCGCGCAGCCACAGCCTCCCGGATCGTCAGGCGCCGACTTCGGGGCGCCATCCAGCGCCCCACCCGAGTCGGCGAGAGCCCCGGAGTCGACGCCATCTTCGCTCCCCGCGTCGATCCCGGGCGTTCCCGCGTCGATCGCCGGCTCGGGCCCTGAATCCACACCCGGCTCGGGCCCCTCGTCTCCGCAGCCGGCAGACGCGGCGGCGAGGGCATCGTACGAGGGCTTTGCGTTGCCGTCGGCGTCGACCACGCCGTACAGGAGGTTCGCCCCCGGGTTGTCCCGCCAGGCGAACCAGTAGACCCGCTCCACGTCCTCGCGCGCGGCCATCATCTGGAACGTCGTGGTCAGGTTCGCGGCCTGCAGGTCGGCGTCCACGGCGGCGGTGCGCCAGCCTACCTCGGTCACCTCGAGCGAGGACGAATCGTTCCAGGCGTCCGCGAGCCCGCCCACCGAATCGAGGTATGCGGCGAGGGTCTCCGCCGACACGGCCTCACCCTGCTGCACGTACAGATGGTAGCCCAGCACGTCCCAGGGATAGCGCCTCCCCAGGTTCTCCTCCATCCAGTCCCAGGGGCCTTGGGCGTATACCTCGTCCTGGTAGTCGGTCGCGTCCGAGAACGATCCCCCGATGTCGTGCGCGAAGAGCCCGCCCGAGACGACGATCGCGCCCTGGGCCGCGAGCGCGTCGCCGCCGCGCACCCTGACCTCGGCGAGGATCTTGGCGTACACGCGCGGCAACACGTAGGTGCAGCCCGCGGCCTGCGGGTCGTCGCGGTAGCCCGGGTCCGACCAGCAGTTCGGCTCGTTCCAGATCTCCCAGCGCTTGATCCTGTCGCCGAACCGCTCGAACAGCGCCACCGCCGTGCTCGCGAAGCGATCCACGTAGTCGTTCGCGCCGTCGCCGTCGGCATCGTCGTTCCACTCGGCCTGGCCGCCACTGACCGCCTCGTACGCGACCAAGCCCAGCGGCTCGAGCCGCGCGCCGACGGCGGCGTCCACGATCCCTTCGTACGTCCCGAGAGCCGCCTCGTCCCACTCTGCCGCGCCGTCGAGCCGGAAGTCGATCCGGATCGCGCCGGCGCCTGCCCCCGCGATCGCTCCCGCAACCTCCGCGTCGAGGAACACCGCCCCACCCCAGACCGGGGCGCCCGGGTTCATGCCGTAGAAGGAGCAGGGCCGCGCGTCCGCCGCGAGCGGACAAGCTACCGAGACGGCCACCGACGCCAGTGTCGCCGCACGCAGCATTCCCCCCGGACTGTACCCCGAGCCCGGGCTGGTTTGACCACCCCCCGAATGAAGCTAGGTTGTGGGCCGTGAGCTCAGCCTGGCCGGGGGTCCTCCTCGCCGCCCTCTTCGTCCTCCTCAACGCCTTCTTCGTCGCCGCCGAGTTCGCGATGGTCAAGGTCCGCTCGACGCGGCTCGGCACCCTCGCGCGCAAGGGCGAGCCATCGGCCCGCGCGGCGCAGAGGGTCGTCGAGCGGCTCGATCAGTTCCTCAACGCCACCCAGCTCGGCATCACCCTGTCCAGCCTTGCTCTGGGCTGGATCGGCGAGCCTGCGCTCGCCGCGCTGCTCCTTCCCCTCTTGCAGCTCGTCGGGATCGAGTCACCCGCCGTCTCCCACACCGTCGCCTTCGCGGTCGCCTTCGCCTTCCTGACGATCGCTCACATCCTGTTCGGGGAGATGGTCCCCAAGTCCGTCGCGTTGCGCCGGGCCGAGCGGCTCGCTCTGGGCACGGCGCGAGCCATGATCCTGTTCCGCACGGTCTTCTGGCCGATCCTGTGGGTCCTCGATGCCCTGTCGAACCTGGTCCTGAGGGCGCTCGGGATACCCCCGGCCGGCGAGGCCGAGGCGCTCTCCGAGGAAGAGGTCAGGAGCCTCTTCGAGGCCCCGCACGGCGGGACGCTCCTTCCCGAGACGAAGCGGGCGCTGATCACGCGGGTCCTGCGCACCGCCGATCGACCCGTGCGGCTGGTGATGGTGCCGCGGGTGGACATCGTCTATCTCGACATGGGCATGCCAATCGAGGTCGTGCGCGAGCGCGCGCGCTCCGTGGGCTTCAGCCGGTTGCCGATCGTCACCGACGACGACATCGACCGGATCGTCGGTTACATCCACGTCCGCGACCTGTTCCTGGCCGAAGCGGGTCCGGCCCAGGAGGTCCAGCCGATCCTGCGGCAGCCGGTGTTCGTGCCGGAGTCGGCGACGGTGGGCGCGCTCCTCCACGATCTGCAGGTGTCGCGCGTGCACCTCGCGATCGTCGTCGACGAGTACGGCGGAACGCGAGGCCTGGTCACCCTCGAGGATCTGCTCGAGGAGCTCGTCGGCGAGATCCAGGACGAGTTCGACGTCGAGGAGGCCAAGATCGTGAGGCTCGCGGAAGGCCGCGCGATGGTCGACGCCTCGGTCTCGGTGGCGGACGTCGCCGCGGCGGTGGGGATCGAGCCCCCGGAGGCGGAAGCGGACACCCTGGGCGGCTTCGTCCTGGCGGCCCTCGGCCGGATGGCCCGGCAAGGCGACCGCGTGCGCTTCGGCGAGCTCGTCGCGGAGGTGACGAACGTTCGCCGGCGCCGCGTCACGAAGGTCCTCGTCCGCCCGCCGACTCCCCAGGAGACCGAGGCCGCGGCGGCGCACGAGGAGCTGCGCCCCACCGAGCTGACGAGCTAGTCGCGATTCAAGAACTCCAGAAGCACGCTGTCGAGCTCGGCTGGCCGCTCGTCCATCGGGTTGTGCAGCGCGCGCGGGATGACGCGGAGCTCGGCGTTCGGGATGCGCTCCGCCGCGAAGCGAGCGTGCCGCGCCGGCACGAGGCGATCGCCGGCGCCGGTGACGACCAGCGTGGGCTGACGGATCTCGCCGAGGCGCGAGGCCAGGGAGCCCTCGCACAGGGACTTGCCGTAGCGAGTCAGCGCGCCCGGATCGGCCATGCCGTGATACCGCGCGCGTCTCAGGAACGTTCGCACGACGCCGCCCCGATGATCGTGCGGGGCGGGACGCACGAACGGCAAGCCCTTGCCGAGCGCTCGGGCAGCGACGACCGTGCGGCGAACCGTGCGGGGATCCAGGAGCCGGTGGCCGATCGGCGCGACGTGGCTCGGATCGAGCGGAGCGTCTATCAGGACGAGCCTGTCGATGCGTTCGGGATTGTCGAGGGCGCAGAGGGCTGCGACTCGACCTCCCATCGAGTGACCCACGAGCGCGACGCGATCGAGCCCGAGCTCGACGCAGGCCAGCTCCACGAGGCCGGCCAGATCCTCGACGGTCCCGATCTGCTCGAGGCCCGGCGAACCGCCGTGACCGGGCCATTCGAGCGCGATCGCGTGGAAACGCGGCGCGAGCGCGCGCAAGGTCCCCCACCAGATCTCCTTGAACGCTCCCCAGCCGTGGAGCAGCACGACCGCGGGACCCTGCCCGGCGCCCGCCTCGAGGTACTTCAAGGGCAGCCTCGACAGGATCCCCTCGCTGGGCCGCTCGTCCATCCGACCCGTGACACGGTATTATCGCGACGTGCACGGGGCAAGGTCGGTGGCTCTCCTCCTCTTCATCGCCGGCTGCGGCGGTGACGGTTGGGCCCGTCCGGGTCCGGTCGGGGACGGTGATTCGGACGTCGACGCCGACTCGGACTCGGACGCCGACGCCGATCTGGACGCCGGCCCCGACGCCGGAGCCGAGGAGGATGCCGGCGCCGATCAGGACACCTACCCGCCCGGACCGTACGGCTTCGACGTGGGGGACGTGATCCCCGACGTCGAGGTCTTCGATCAGCAAGGCGAGCCCGTCCGCTTCGGCGACCACTACCGGAGCGCCGAGAAGACCCACGCCCTGATCGTCTCGTACGCCATGTGGTGAGCCACCTGCCAGGAGCAGGCCCCCCGGGTGGAGGCCGTGTGGAGGGCGCACGAGGACGACGGCCTGCAGGCCCTCGCGACCATCTGGGAGGACCCGGAGCACGGCCCCGTCGATGCCGCCGACGCGCTCGACTGGCAGGAGGCCTACGACCTGACCCACCCGGTCCTCATCGAGCGCGAGCGATACTTCGAGACCGACACCCGGCCCGCGAGCTGGATCGTCGACCTGTCGAGCATGCAGATCCTGAGCGTGACGATGGGCCGCGACACGGAGGTCGAGGAGCGGGTCTGCAGCTTCCTGGGTTGCTAAGGTCTCTTCCCGAGGCGGGCGGCACACGATACCATCACCCGAGGTGCGGTCGCAGCCGTCGCAGGCGCTCGCCCAGCCAACTCAGTTCGGCCGGTACGAGCTCCTGAGCCCACTCGGAAAGGGGGGCATGGCCGAGGTGTTCCTCGCGCGGGCCCGCGGCCCCAAGGGCTTCGAGCGGGTCCTCGTGATCAAGCGCATCCTTCCGCACCTCTGCGCCGACGAGGACTTCGTCGAGATGTTCGTCTCCGAGGCCAAGGTCTCGTCAATCCTGTCCCACGGCAGCATCGTCCAGGTCTACGAGTTCGGGGAGGAGGACGGGCACCTCTACCTCGCGATCGAGCGCGTGGAAGGGATGGACCTGCGCTCGATCCTCAAGCGCCTGGTGAAGCAGGGCCAGCGCATCGGCCCGACCGCAGCGGTGCACGTGGCCCTGCGTGTGCTCGACGCACTTGCCTACGCCCACACGAGGGCCGACGGCGAGGGCCGCGCGCTCGCGATCGTGCACCGCGACGTGTCGCCCTCGAACATCCTCGTCTCGCGCGCCGGTGAGGTGAAGCTCTGCGACTTCGGCATCGCGAAGATCGCGACACAACACACGGCCACCGGTCGCCTCAAGGGGAAGATGGCCTACATGTCGCCCGAGCAGATCTCGGGCCTAGCGGTCGACGCGAGGAGCGACCTCTGGTCGGTCGGCGTCGTCCTCTGGGAGATGCTCTCCGGGCGAAAGCTCTTCATGGGCGACAGCGACGTGGACACACTGGCTCGCGTCCGATCGGCACCCGTGCCCGCCCTGCCCACGCTCGGGATCGCCCACGAGGACCGCCTGCGAGAGATCCTCGGAGTGGCCCTCGAGCGCAACCCCGACCGGCGTTATCGCGACGCCGCGGCGTTCGCCGACGACCTCATGACGCTCTCCGCCTTGATCGGCGGCGATCCCAAGGCAGACCTGCGGCAGATCGTCGCCGCGGTCGACGCGCCCGTCGGTGCCGTCCCGGAGCCGCCCATCGCGTCTGCCGAGACCGCCTTGCTCGACCTGCCGGAGATGCCCGCCGACGCCCTCGACGAGCCAAGCGCCAGCCAGGCCTCCGTCGAGCGACCGAGCCACCCGACGTCCCCGTCAGAGTCGCTCGTCCGACTCTCGCGTGCGGCGATGGCGCCGGGCCTCGTGGTGCTGGTGATCGCCGCGGCCCTCGCGGCGGTCGTTGCGTTCGTCGCCGTGCTGTGGACCGACGCCGGCTCCGGCGAGCGCCTGCCGGCTCCGAGCATCGCGCCGCCCGCGAGCCGCCCCGCGCTCCAGCCGCCCGTCGCGCCGATGGCCGCCCCGACCGACCGCGCCGTTCGAGCGCCACCATCGATCGAAGCCCCTCCGTCGGTCGCCAGTCCGCCGGTGCCGCCGCAGGCCACGGAGCCCGCACGGACCGCCTCGACCGAACTGCCCGCGGGACCGGTTACCGTCGCAAGCGAGCCCGGGCCGCCAGAGGCCCGGGAGCCCCCGAGGGCAGCCCGGACAGAGCGCACCGGGGAGCGAGCTGCCGCCGGTGCTCGGCCGCAGAAGACGGCCGCGCCGGCCCCGACACCTCAGCCAGCCCGCCCGCGGCAGCCCCGCGTGGACCGGGAGAGGACGCTTGATCCCTTCTAGCTCGCGACGACTGGCATCGGTGCTCCTCGCAGTCGCTCTGATGCCCGTGGCCGCGCTGGGCGAGGATCGCGCGGCGGCGCGCCGTCGGTTCGCCGAGGGCGAGCGAGCGTATGCGGCCGGGGACTGGGAGACGGCGCTCGTCTCGTACCAGGCCGCCTTCGCGGCCGCGCCGCTGCCGGCGCTCCAGTACAACATCGCCCAGTGTCACCGGAAGCTCGGTCACTGGGTGCAGGCCCGTGACGCCTACCAGCGGTTCATCGACTCCGATCCAGAGGGGGAGATCCGGGCCGTGGCCGAGGAGCTCCTGCGCGAGGTCGCCGCGCGAATTCCACCGGACGTGCCCGAGCCGGAGCCGCCGGCGGCGCCCGAGCCGCACCGGCCCGAGCCCACGCCTCCTGCCGCGTCGCCCTCGGGCATCCGCTGGCCGACCCTTGCGGCGGCCGGCGCGGGCCTCCTCCTCGCGGGCGTCGCGGTCGCCTTCGCGATCGACCTCGGCGACGCGCAGAGCGATCTCGACGACCCTTCGCTCGACTGCGGCCTCGAGCTCGATCGGTGCCTCGACCTGCGCGACCGCGGCAGATCGTCCGCGACGTGGAGGACCGTGTTCGCCGCGGGCTCCGCGGTGGCCCTCGGGGCGGCGGCGGTGCTCCTCGCCCTGGACCTGTCCCGCGGGCCGGAGCGCGAATCCCGACTCGCGATAGTGCCGCACGGCGCCGCGATGGAGCTGACATGGTGAGCGCACGCGTCATCGTCGCCGCGGGAATCGCAGCGCTCTCCGCCGGCTGCCAGTGCGGGTTCGATGACGCCAAGATCCGCGCGATCGAGTGCACGGTCGAGGCCGACTGCCCGCCCGGGCGCGACTGCATCGACGGCTACTGCCAGGGCCGCCGAGCCGACGGGGGCGTCCCCGGCGAGGACTCCGGGCCCGGCGTCGACTCCGGCCCGAGTGTGGACGGCGGGCCGGGCACGGATGCCGGAGTCGACGCCGCCGTGCCTTGCGAGGACGTGACGGAGTGCGACGACGGGCTCGGTTGCACCGTCGACGTCTGCGCCGAGTCGCGCTGCATTCACGACGTCGACCCCGGACGCTGCGCAGTCGACGGGGAATGCTGGAGCGCCGGCGACGTCAATCCTCTGAGTCCTTGCGAGGAGTGCACGCCGGACGAGAACGCCACGCGGTGGACGGCGGACGACGGCAACTCCGTGGACGACGGGGTGTCCTGCACGCTCGACTCCTGCAAGGGTGGGGTCGAGTCCCACGAGCCCGACGACGCCGCCTGCGACGAGGGCGAGATCTGCGCGGCTTGCGCCGGCGGCTGCGTCGCGGGCGGCTGGGTCGTGGTCGCCTGCGACGAGCTGCCGGGGACACCCGGAGGCGACGGGGCATCTTGCACGGTCGCGGCGCCGGGCGGACCCGCTGCCTGTCTCGTTTGCAGCTCGCTCATGGGAATCACCTCGCTCGTCCGGCAGGACTTCGACGGCTGCAACCAGCTCGAGCAGCTCGGCTGGGAGGAGAGCGACAATCGCTCCGGTCGCTTCGACTGCAACGACGTCGATCGCCACCTCGGCCCGGACATAGAGCGGAACGAGGACGCCGTGGAGATCGAGGACGGCGAGGCATCGATCAGTCGGACCGTGGACACCACCGATCTCGATTCGGTGCGACTCTGCTTCGACTACGCGGACCGCGACGCGGAGGAGACCGACACGCTTGCCGTCGAGATCGACACGGGCGGGGGATGGCAGACGATCTGGAGCGACGGCGGCGGACCCGTTCCGGACGTCGACCTGCACTGGCAGAACGTCTGCCTCGACCTCACCGCGGCCGATCCGCTGGCCGCCGGCAACGCGGCCTTGCAGATCCGGTTCTCCGCCGACGTCTCCGGCGGTCGCCTCTACCTGGACAACGTGACGATCGACGCGTGGGACGCGGGGACAGTGACCTGGCCGGGCCGCGTCTTCTCCGACGATTTCGGCGGATGCGAGCTCGGCGGATGGAGCATCGACGAGGGCGAGCCGAGCTGCCCGATCGCCATGGGAGTCAACGCCGGCCGCGAGGCCCTCGAGGTGACGAACGACGACCTCTCCTTGTCGCGCACCGTGGACCTCTCTTCGCGCTGCGACGACGTCCGGATGGGATTTGCCTTCGGGACCAGGCAGCACGGCAACGATCACGGCCTCCACGTCTCCTACCTGCGCGGCGGCGGAGGCAGGAGCGAGCTCTTGTGGTCGAGCTACCGAGGTCTCGAGAACGCCGAGGCGCTCGTCGCCTTCGAGACGAGCGTCTCGAGCGTGCATCCCCAGGCCCGCTTCGACGGCGACCTCGGCCTCGAAGTGAGGCTCGAGGGCGGCTCGGGCAGCCTCTACCTCGACGACGTCTGGCTCGACGGAGCCGAGTGTCAGAGCGGCGATGGCCGCCTGAACGTCTCCGAGCCGGTCGTCTCCGACAACTCGGGCGCCTACGCCGTCACCGTCACCTCCGCGGAGCGGGCCACCGGCTACCTCGAGTGCACGTGGGCCGGCCGCGCCGCATCGGCCGGCCGCGCGCAGATCCTCTTCTGCGGCAACCCCGCCGAGTGCCGGCCAGGCCAGACGGACTCGCGCCAGTGCGGCGAGTGCGGATCGGAGGAGCGGGCCTGCCGCGAGGACTGCATGTGGGAGCCCTGGAGCCAGTGCGCCGACCTGCCGTGCAACTGCTGCGACGCCTACGGCAGCTGCTCGGCCTGCTGCTGCTGAGACCGAGCTCGATCCTGCCGTGCTTGACCAACCTGGTCATCATGGTAGCTTGTGAACGTGCCCGGCTCGTCGTCGCGCGCCCGTTCGCCCGTTCCCGCTTCCCGGCGTCCGGTCGTGATCAACGTTGCGGAGGCCAAGGCACGCCTGCCGGAGCTCATCGAGCGCGCCGCGAACGGTGAGGAGATCGTGCTCGCCCGGGCGGGCACTCCGAGGGCGCGTCTCGTTGCGCTGGCCGACGAGCGCAAGCCGAAGCGAATACCGGGCAAAGGACCCGGGAGGTTCCGCATGTCCCGCGACTTCGATGCTCCTCTGCCAGAGGAGGTCCTGGCGGCGTTCTCGAGGGTCTGACGATCGTCTCGCGCGACCCCGCCTTCCGCCTGTACGCCGTGCCTGTCGTCTGGGACTGACGGCCATCCACGAGGCGCCCTACCCTTGCAGCGCGAGCCGCTCCCCATCGACGACGTGCTGGACGAGGCGATTGATTGTCTTCGCTCGCGCCGTCGGCTCGTCCTCGAGGCGCCGCCGGGTGCCGGAAAGACGACCAGGGTACCTCCGGCGATCCTCGCGGCTGGGCTTTGCGGCGACGGCCAGGTGATCGTGCTCGAGCCCCGTCGGCTCGCGGCGCGGCTGTCCGCGCTGCGCGTGGCGGAGGAGATGGGCGAACGGGTCGGCGAGACGGTCGGCTACCAGGTGCGCTTCGATGACGTGGGGGGCCCGCGGACCCGCCTCAGGTACGTGACCGAGGGGATCCTCTGCCGCCGACTCTGCTCGGATCCGACGTTGGCGGGCGTTGGCGCCGTCGTCCTGGACGAGTTCCACGAGCGCCACCTGGCGACGGACGTCTGCCTGGCCCGCCTGGCGCTCCTGCAGGCGGGTCCGCGCCCCGACCTCCACCTCGCCGTCATGTCGGCGACGATCGACGCGGAGCCCGTCGTTCGATTCCTCGAGGGCGCGGCCCACGTGCGATCGACGGGCCGCTCACACGAGGTCTTCATCGAGCATCTGGCGACCCCGGACGATCGCCCGCTCGAGCTCCAGGTCGAGCGCGCCGTTCGCCGCGCGACCGCGGAGCCTGCAGGGGGCGACGTCCTCGTCTTCCTGCCCGGCGCCGCGGAGATCCGCCGTGCGGCCGCAGCCTGCTCCGAGCTGGCGGCACGACGCGATCTGTCGATCGTTCCGCTCCACGGCGATCTTGCTCCGGCCGAGCAGGACCGTGCGGTGCGCCCGGGGTCCCGGCCGAAGGTCATCCTGTCCACCAACGTCGCCGAGACCTCGGTCACGATCGCCGGCGTCACGACCGTCGTGGACAGCGGGCTCGCGCGCGTCGCCGGCTTCTCGGCCGCGAGGGGCCTGCCCACCCTGCGGCTCGCCCGCGTGAGCCGCGCCTCTGCGGCCCAGCGCGCCGGACGCGCGGGGCGGACCGGCCCCGGAAGGGCGTTCCGTCTCTACACGAAGCACGACCACGACACGCGGCCCGCCTTCGAGACGCCCGAGGTGCGGCGGCTGGACCTCGCCGAGACCGTCCTGGAGCTGAGGGCCTCGGGAATCGATCCAGGAACGTTCCCGTGGCTCGAGGCTCCCGACCCCGCGGCGATCTCGGGCGCCGGCCTCCTGCTCGAGCGGCTCGGCGCGCTCGACGAGCGCCTCGCGGTGACCGAGACCGGGCGGCAGATGCTCCGCTTCCCACTTCACCCCAGGCTGGCGCGCCTCCTCGTCGAGGCGGCCCGTCGCGGCGTGGCCGAGGAAGGCGCGGGAATTGCGGCCCTCCTCGCCGAGGGCGATCTGCGACCTCCCAGGGAGAGGCGGACCTCGGCGATGTCCGACCTCGTGGAGGCACTCGAGTCGAACCCGACGCCCGCCGCGCGGCGCGTGAGCGAGAGGCTCGCCCGGCTGGCGGGCGGCCGGCAATCGAGGCCCGAAGCGGGAGCGGAGCACGTCGAGCAGGCTATCCTGCAGTCGGTGCTAGCGGCCTATCCCGACCGCGTGTGCCGACGCCGCCGCTCCGGGAGCCCCGAGGTGCTGATGTCCGCCGGAGGTGCCGCGGTCGTGGCCGAATCGAGCGTGGTCCGCGACGCCCAGATGCTCGTGGCGGCGGACGTCGAGGAGAGGGAGCGTGCGGTCCCGCTCGTGCGCGCTGCGAGCGCGATCGAGGCCGACTGGCTCCTCGACCTGTTCCCGCATCGGATTCGCGAGACGGCGGAGCTCTCGTGGAACCAGGTCGGCGAGCGGGTCCTCCGCACGTCGAGGATGCTCTATGACGATCTGGTGCTGACCGAGGACCGCCGGCCGGCGGCTCCCTGCGCGGACGTCACGCGGATCCTCGCCGGCGCCGCGCTCGAGGCCGGGTTTCGAGCATTCGCCGACGGCGACGCGCTCGAACGCCTGGTTGCGCGCGTCGATCTAGTTGCCAGGAGCCTGCCGGAGTCCGGCGTCCAGCCGCTGGGCGAAGCCGAGGTTCGCTCGGTGATCACAGACCTCTGCGAGAGCCACGGGAGCTTCGCCGAGCTGCGCGACGCGGACCTCGTGGGCACGCTCCGTGCGAGGCTCCGGCCAGCCCACGCGGCCCTCGTCGCGACGGAGGCTCCCGAGAAGATCGCGCTGCCCTCGGGCCGTTCCGCGAGAGTCGAGTACGCGTCGGGTGAGCCTCCCTGGCTCGCGTCCCGCCTGCAGGACTTCTTCGGGATGGCCGCCGGCCCGACGCTCTGCCGCGGACGAGTCCCGGTAGTCCTGCACCTTCTCGCGCCCAACCGCCGAGCGGTTCAGATCACGACGGACCTGGCGGGGTTCTGGACGCGGCACTACCCGTCGATCCGCAGGGAGCTCGCCCGCCGTTACCCGAAGCACGCGTGGCCCGAGGACCCGCTGTCGGCGAAGGTGAAGTAGGCTCGGGCCATCTGGTCGCGTGGACGATCCTCGCAGCGACGACCGTTCCTGCATAAGATCGGCGCGTGGGCGCCGCCGACGACGACCTCGAGTTCGATCCTTCACCTTCACCGGCCGAGCCCGAGGAGATCGATCCCGGCCCGCCAGTGGAAGATGCAGAAGTCGAGGAGGGCCTCGAGCTCGACTTCCGGAAGCCCGGCGAGCCCGAGGAGATCGACCCAGGTCCGCCCATCGAGGAGCCGGTCCGGCCGATGGAGATCCTGGCGAATGCGCCGCCCTCGCCCACGGGCGCGCAGTCGTACGTCCAGGTTCCGCTGGCCGACGGCGAGATCGCCGACCAGCCGTTCGCACAGGCCCCATCCGCGGTGAAGGGAATCCTGCACCTCGACGAGGACGCGGCCGAAGAGCCGATGGCAATCGATCGGTCTCTGTTCCCGACCGACGCCGAACCGTTCGCTCACGAGGAGGTCGCGATCGCGCCCGGGGACATCGATGGTGACGAGCCACTGGAGCTCGAGTCCGATCCGCACGATGCGAAGGGGACCGAGGCGAAGGGGACGGATCACGGTTTCTCGGCTTTCGACCGAGAAGCGAGAGGCCGTGAGCCGTCCCCTCGGCGCCGCGTGGGAGCCTCGACGCCGCAGCTCGACGCCGCGCTGGCGGATCTGGCGACCATGGCCGGAATCGGCGGCGAGCGCGGGCGTGCGGTGATCGTCCGGCGGCTGGCCCAGGTGCTGAGCCCGATCGGAGCGGCCGAGGCGCTGGCGGACCTGCTCGTCCAGGCCCTCCTCAGGCTGCCCGTGAGCCCGGCCGACCGCGCCCCGATCGAGTGCGCGCTCCTCGAGGAGCTCAGCCCCGCGCTTCTCGTGCGCGCCTGCACCGTCCTCGCACGCCAGTCGGCGCTCGAGGATGGCGAGACATGGCTGGACACCGTCGCCAGGATCATCTCCTCGGTCGCCGCGCGTCAGGTGCGCTCGCTCGATTCCGACGCGATCGATCTCGTGCGTGCGCTGGAGGAGCACGGCGCAGGCCTGATCCGGCGACTCGAACCCGAGCTGCGCGAGTGGGCGCAAGCCGGTCGGTACCTCCGCTCGACCTCCGACGAAGCGAGGTCGGCCGCGGACTCGCTGGACCTCGCCGGCGCCTCGTACGAGTACGCCGCCGAGCTGGCCTCGCTCGAACGCGCCGTGCGCCTCCTGATCGCGACGAGCCGCTGGCCCTCTCTTGCTCCTCTCGTCGAGAAGCTCGATCGCCACCGCGATCCCACCGGCGCTCCGTTCGTGGAGCGCGCGCAGATGGCCACCGAGTCGCTCGACCGGTGCTTCGCCGGCGCGGCGGGCACGACACATCGAGCCCACGACGGCGACGAGGGGCGCGGCCGGGAGCCCACCGTGATAGAGGCCCTGCTCGGCGCGCTGGGCGCGGATGCCTCCCCCTCGCGGGCCGGCCTCGCCGCGGTCCTTGCGGTCGCGGGCGAACGCATCGTGCCTGGAGTGCTCGACACCCTCGAGCGGACCAACCACCCGGGCATCCGCCGCACCGCGCTCGACGTGCTGCGAGGACAGCGGTCGGTCGCGCGCCTGGCCGTTCTTCAGAGGCTGCGGCGGTCCGATCAGTCGCCGTCCGGGCGTCGCAATCTCATCGATGCCCTGGCCTCCGCCGGCCTCGCGGAAGATTCGCCCGCCATTGCCCGAGACCGCCAGCATCAGAGCGACGCGGTCCGGCGGGCGGTCGTCGAGGCGCTGGTCGCTCTCGGGGGCGCGGCCGCGGCACCCGCGCTCGTCACGGCCCTCGACGATCCCTCTGGGCGCGTCCGCGATCGCGCCCTCGCGCTCCTCGGCCAGCTTCGGTCGACCGATCCGGTCGTGCTCGCCCGGATCGTCAAGCTCCTCGCCGACGACGCTCCACCCGACGAGGCATCCTCCGCAATCTGCGAGTCGGCGACGGCGCTCGCGCGAATCGGCAACGTGCCGCTGCGCGGTCGCGGGAACGCCGAAGATCTGCTCCTCGCCGCTCTCTCGAGGCCCCGTCCCGCTGCGCTGCGCAAGCTCCTCGGATCGAGAGCCAGCGCCGTGTGGTGGCGCCCCGACGTGCGCTGCGCCCTCGTGTCGGCGCTGGGCGCAATCGGAACCGCGCGCTCGAAGCAGATCTTGGAGAGGATCTCGCGTTCGGACGACGACCCCGGCCGAACCGAAGCACTCGGCGCGCTCGCGCAGATCGCCGCGAGAGCGCCTCAGTGAGTCCCGTCCGGCAGCACGACCGCCGAGGCGAACGCCCTCGACGAGTTGCGGCTCGGCGCAATGCGGAATCCCAGGGCGCGGCGCGTGGCGTCCGCCTGATTCGCCGTGCCGTAGGCGTCGGCTATCGCCTGGCGCAGGGTGTTCCCGTCGGTGACCGACCTGACGACCGTCTTCCCAGTGACGAACCCGAGCTCCTCGACGATCCGATCCGCCTTCGAGTCGGCCATCGCGAGATGGATCCGATTGTCGTCCACGCGGAACGGCAGGACGAGGTGCTTCTCGGCGATCTCCCGAGGCAAGAGGCCGACGTGCTCGTGAGCACCGGCAAGGTCCTCGGCCGACGCCCACGGAGGCGTGAAGACGAGGTCGGGGTCCGCCTCGAGATCGAGATCGGCGTCCGGCTCCGCGCCCAGCGCCGCGCTCAGCCCGCGATTGACCGGGAGCGAGTCTCGATCCGGAAGCCGCACCTCGAACCTGGACAGGTGCTCATCCCCCTCCCACGGCATGGTTGGCTCGATCGGGCCCATCTTCACCTCGTGCTTCTGTCGCTCAGCAGTTCTCGTTCCACCGCCCGAATCCGGAAATAGCCGTCCTTTCGCAACGGGTCCCTCATCCGATCGGCCCCGCAGAGCCGGCATTGCGCCGCGCACGGACACCCTGCGGGCCAGATTCCCAGGCAGTTTCCGAACGCAACGGGCGGGCAAGCCTGGCCCCAGCGCCTGGCTCCCTGCCGAGCCAGGCACCCTGCGAGGGCCGGCACCTGCCGTTCCCGACCGTATGTGGGCTCGCCGTCCAATCCGGGGTAATCTGGGAAATCCATGGAATTCGCCCTGGTAGCGGGAAGTCCGAGGTGACGTGAGGCTGAAGCGGGCGGCGGTCTGGCTGATGGTATCGGTGGGTCTTCTCGTGCCCGCCGTCCTGGCCGGTGTCCGCACGCGTCCCGCACGCGACGAAATCCGAAAGCAAGTCGAGGTCTTGATCGCCCGCGAGCTCGGACTCGAGGCCGAGCTGGGAGACATCGATCTCGAGTACCTGCCCCCGGCCGCGATCGTGCGTCGCGTCCGTCTGACCCACCCCACCGAGGGCCTGCTGGTCCGCGCGGCCCACGTGCGGGTCACGCCGAGGCTCTGGGCCCTCGCGAACGGACGCCTCGAGCTCGACGAGGTCACGGTCGAGGCCGCGGCGGTTCGCCTCGTCGTGCGCGAGGGCCGCCTGGTCAACGGACCGACGCTGCCCCGAGGCGGCGCGAGGGCCCCGGGCGACGAGCCGCCGTTCCGCGAGCTCACCTTCTCCGACACCTCGGTCACGGTCGAGTCCGACCAGCTCGCGAGCGGACAGGTCCATGGCCTCGACGTGGACGTCTCGGCCGAGCCGGGAAACGTCCTCGAGGCGCGCTTGCGCGCCGTCGGCGGCCTGGTTCGCCACGCGCGTGGCGTCGAGCCGATCCGCGCGCTCGAGGTCCGCGCGGCGCTGACGCCAGATGCGCTCGTGATTCGCCGGGTCGATCTCGGCATCGGCGACGCGCGCCTGAAGGTCGACGAGGGGCGCGTCGCCCGAAAGGGCCCACTCGACGCCACGCTGACCGCCACCGCAGCCGCGCCCCTGGCCGTCGCCGAGCGCATCGGTCTGACCGCGCCCGTGCTGCGAGGCGACGCAAAGGTGACCGCCCGCGTGGCCCTTCGCGGCGAGCTCTGGTCGGCGCAGGGACGCCTCCTCCTGTCGGAGCTGCGCATCGACGAGTTCAAGGTCGCCGACGCCATCGATCTGCCCTTCCGCGCGGACCCGTCCGGAGTCGACGTCGCGACCGGCGTCGTCCGGGCGGCGAGCGGGGAGGCGCGCATCCCGTCGGCGCACCTGGCCTTCGACGAGAGCCTGACGCTCGACGCCGACGTGACCCTGCACGACCTTCAGTTCGCCGAGATCCTCGAGAACGAGACCCTTCCGAACTCGCACTGCGAGTTCAGGGTCACGGGCGGCGGAGGGCACTTCCACGGCACGCTGAACCCCTACCAGATCGACTCGGCGGGAGACATCCTGGTGATCGGTCGCGACGTGCGGGCGACGCTCGAGGGCTGGCACGCCGATCCGCGTCACGACGTGTTCCTCATCCCGGCCGCCGAGCTGCGGACGAGGGTCCGCTTCGACCCGACGGGCGTGAGGTTCCGTCAGACCCGCATCGCCTTCGGCCGCAGCTCGCTCCGAGTGGAGGCCCACCTCAGGCTCGACGACACCTTCGAGGTCCACGGGCAGTCGGAGGCCTTCGACCTCGGCGACTTCAGCCCGCTCGCCACGTTCGACATCGGGGGCCGCGGGTCATTCCGGTTCGACATCAACGGCCACTTCGAGGATCCGACGATCACCGGGCACGCCCGCATGGCGGCCTTCCGCTTCAACACCTTCGTCTTCGGCGACGTCGAGGGCGACCTGCGCTTCGCGGACTTGCGTCTCGCGATCACGAACGCCCGCGGCGAACGCGGCCGCTCTCAGTACGCGGTTCCGGCCGGCGAGCTGGACTTCAACCCGCAGACGATCGCCGCCAAGGCTTCGGTGCAGTCCGAGCGACTGGTCCTGTCGGAGTTCTACGAGATCTGGCACATCGACACCGACCCGGACTTCACCGCCATCCAGGGCGAGGCGAACGGCTCGGCCGAGATCCGTTTCGGCTCCGGGATCCTCGACGTCGGCTACGACGCGAGTCTCGCGAGGATCACCGCGCACGGCGAGCGTTTCTCGTCCGGTGCGCTCCGGGGATCGTGGCACTGGGTCGACCGCGAAGAGGGCTGGCGCGGAGGCGACATCGTCCTCGACGAGCTGACGCTGCGAAAGGGCGCCGGCACGGTGTCGATCGACGGCGCGACACACCGCGGCGGGGTCCTCGATCTGTTCGTGGTCGCGGACAGGATCGCGCTCGGGGACGTTCAGAGCCTGCCGCCGGCGCTCTCGGGCATTCGCTCGGTCCTGGCCTTCCATTTCCCGGTCCGCGGGCCACTCGATGCGCTCGAGATCGACGACGGCAGGGCCGACCTGGGAGAGATCCGCCTGGGCCAGGCGAGGCTCGGACCCTCGAGCGCGCGCTTCTCGGTTCGAGGCCCCGCCGTCGCGGTCCGCGCGGACCTGTTCGGCGGCCAGATCGGGCTCGAGGCGAACGCCCGCCGCGCTCCGGGAATCCCGTACGCCGCGCGGGTCGACCTGCGCAACATCGGCCTCGGCTGGCTCCTCGGGAGGCTCGGCGTTCCCGAGGCGGCGGGCGCCGACGCGGTAGCCGACGGTGTTCTCCACGTCACCCGCGGGATGCTGGCTCGTCCCGAGGCGTCGGAAGGGCGATTGACGCTGTCGCACCTTCGCATGGCGGTCGCCGAGTACGGCCTCGAGAACGTCGGCGGTCCGATACGGCTCGCGTTCGGCGGAGGCGCCATCGAGGTGGAGCAGGCGGATCTCGCCGGACGGAGCACGCGGATCTCGCTGTCCGGGACCGCCCGGCCGGGTGGAGCGCTCGCGCTCAGGATGCGTGGCGAGGTCGACCTCGAGTTCCTGCAGAGCCTGTATCCCGACCTCGAGGAGGTGCGCGGCACCCTCACCATCGACGGCCACCTCGCCGGTACGACCAGGCGGCCGCTGCTCCACGGGTCGGCGAGCGTCCGGAACGGGGTGGTCAAGCTGGCGGACTACGCCGACCGGCTCGAAGGGATCTCGGGCGAGGTCGCGTTCAGCCAGACGAGGCTCCTGTTCGAGGGCTTCGGGGCACGCTTCGGCGCCGGACGCGTCTCGATGCGCGGCTCGGTACGCCTCGATGGGACCGATCTCGGCGCCTACGCGCTCGAGTTCGGCCTGAGCGACACCGCGGTCCGCCTCGACGACGAGGGCACGAGCGCCGTGCTGGACGGGACCGCCCAGCTCCACTGGGTCCGCGGCGAGAGGCTGCCGACCATCGAGGGCGACCTCGAGGTCCTGCGACTCCGGTACGAGCGGGAGATCCGCCTGGCAGACCTGAGACAGCTAGGGCGACGAGCCCAGCGAGCCGAGGTCGAGGAGTACGACCCCGCCAGGGACCACGTCGCCCTCGCGCTGAGGTTGCACGGGCGCGACAACCTCGTCGTGCAGAACAACCTCCTCGACGCGGAGTTCCGGATCGACGAGGCCTCGGGCCCGCTGCGTGTCGTCGGGACGGACCAGCGCTTCGGCCTGGTCGGCGAGCTCGCGCTGACCCGCGGCACGCTCCGGTTCCGGTCGTACGACTTCGACATCTCGCGCGGCGCGATAACCTTCGACGACCGCAGGAAGATCGATCCACGCTTCGACATCACCGCGGAGACGGAGCTCCGGGACTGGCGCGTGCGGATCCAGGCGCTCGGCACGTCCGAGAGCTTCAGGGTCTTCACGTCGAGCGAGCCTGAGCTGCCGGAGGAGGACATCGCGGTTCTCTTGGCCTTCGGCGTGACCCGCGACGAGCTCTCCGACCCCGAGGCGAACACCGGTCAGGTGTTCGGGCAGGGCGCCATCGAGGCGCTCGCCGCGGTGACGGGCGTCGACCGCGAGGTCCGGCGGGTCGTCCCCATCGACGACATCCGGATCGGCTCCACCTACTCGACGCAGTCGAACAGGACGGAGCCGACGCTCTCGATCGGCAAGCGCTTGACGAACGACGTGCGCGTCACCGCGACGACGGGTCTCGGCGAATCGCGCGACGTCAGCGCGAACGTCGAGTGGCGCCTGAACCGCAACCTCTCGGTCGAGGGGGCCTACGACAACAACAACCAGCAGTCCACCCTCGGCAACGTCGGCGTGGACCTGCGCTTCCGCCTGGAGTTCGAGTAGGAGGAGACAGAGGCGTGGCCGCACCACGACGGGCAAGAACCCCGGCCGCGAGCGGATCGCCGTTCCTGCGGCGCGTCCTCCTCGCCGGTGAAGTCGATCGCAGCCGACACCCCTTCGACATCCCGGCCTTCGAGAAGGGGATCGACATCGAGCTGGCGAGCCGCGTGACGTTCTTCGTCGGGGAGAACGGCAGCGGAAAGTCCACGCTCCTCGAGGCCATCGCGACCTCGTGCGGCTTCGGGCTGCGCGGAGGCAATCGGGATCACACCTTCCAGGTCGACGATCCCCGGACCGAGCTCGGCCGGGCGCTGCGCCTCTCGTGGCTTCCGAAGGTGACCGAGGGCTTCTTCATGCGCGCGGAGAGCTTCTTCGACTTCGCGACGTATATCGAGACCGTCTCGGACATGCGGGCTTACGGCGGCAAGTCGCTGCACGCCCAGTCGCACGGCGAGTCCTTCCTGGCCCTGTTCTCGAACCGGTTCGAGCAGGGCATCTACATCCTCGACGAGCCCGAGGCCGCGCTGTCGCCGCAGCGCCAGCTCGCCTTCTTGCGCGTGATTCACGACCTCGAGTCGCCTGGCCACGCTCAGTTCCTCATCTCGACTCACTCGCCAATCGTGCTCGCGTACCCTGGCGCCGCGCTCCTTTCGCTCGACGGCGACGGGATCCGTCCGGTCGAGTACCGCCAGACCGAGCACTACCGCGTCACGAAGGACTTCCTCGACTGCCCGGAGCGCTTCTTCAAGCACCTCTTCTAGCCTATCCTCGCCCCCGATGGCGAAGCTGGCGGTGGTCACGGGAGCTCGGAGCTACATCGGCAGCGCCGCGGCGCGCAGCCTGGCAGCGCGCGGGTGGGAGCAGAGGACACTCACGAACCGGCGTGGAGCGGTCGGGCGCGGCGCGCTCGAGATCCCGGCCTGGCCGCTCCAGTTCCGCGACCGAGGCGCGCTCGGCGAGGCGCTCTCCGGCGCCCAGGCGCTCGTCAGCACGTACTGGGTGCGCTACCCGCACTTCGGCGTCGACTTCGATCTCGCCGTCGAGAACAGCCGGATCCTCTTCGAGGCCGCCAGGGAGGCGAAGGTCGATCGCATCGTCCAGGTGAGCGTCTCGAACCCGCGAGAGGACTCGCCCCTCGCCTATTACGCCGGAAAGGCCCGCGTCGAGAGGATCCTGCGCGAGCTGGGGGGCTCGTTCGGGATCGTGCGCCCGACGCTGGTCGTCGGAGAAGAGGACATCCTGCTCAACAACATCGCCTGGGCCCTCCGCCGCTTTCCCCTCTTCGGGATGCCCGGCTCGGGCAGCTACCGCGTCCAGCCGATCACGCTCGAGGAGACGGGCGAGATCATCGCGGACGTCGTCGAGTCGGCCGAGGACCTGACGGTCGACGCCGCCGGCCCCGAGGTCCTATCCTTCGAAGACCTGGTGCGGCAGGTAGCCGCGGCGATCGGGCGCCCGGCCCGGATCGTCCACCTGCCGCCATGGCTGGCGCTGGCCGTCGCGAAGGTGATCGGTCGGCTGAAGGGGGACGTGATGCTCACTCGCCAGGAGTACGAGGGCCTGGCCGCCGAGGCGCTCGTGTCACACGAGCCCGCGCGAGGCAAGACCGCGTTCTCCGCCTGGATCCGCGAGCACGGCCGCTCGCTCGGGCAGAGCTACCAGTCGGAGTGGGAGCGCCACTTCCGGGACCTCGATCTCGCGAGCCAGCGGGCCAGTGGTCCATCCAGGAAGTAGCACGGGACATGGACACCGGTACCGCGGCCTGCCGACCCGTGGAGCGTACGGTCAGGATCAGAGGCAGTCGAGATCGACGATCCAAAGTCTGGCGGGGCCGACGACGTACGCGTGACCGCCGTCGACCGCGACGTCGGCTGGCCGACTCTGTTCACCGAGCTCGGCAGTGCCGGCCAGCGTCGGCTCGGCGGGGTCTGAGACGTCGACCGCGCGGAGGTAGCCCATCTTGTCCGCCACGTATGCGATGCCGTCCGCCGCAGCGACGGCGCCGGCCCTTCCCAGCCCGGCAACGGTTGCCCGCACAATGGGTGTCTCAGGATCGGTCACGTCGACCACGTCGAGGCCAGAATCCTCGACGGACGTGACCACGACACCCTCTGCAGCGAGCGCGACGGCGACGGCCCTCGCCGTCGTATTCGTCGTGCCCACGAGCCGCGGCTTTCCGGCATCCCCGATGTCCACTACGCCAAGGCCTTCGTTGCCGTAGGCGACGTAGGCGAGCTCGCCTCCTACCGCGACGTCGAGGGGGTCGGGCGGGTTCCGTAGCCGACCGACGTCCGAGGGGCTCCCCGGATCGGAGAGGTCGACGACCGCGAGGCCATCCGCCTCGGCCATCACGTACGCCTTTCCATCGCTGAGCACGACGCCCAACGAGGCCTCCAGGGTCACGTATCCAAGGAACACAGGCTCGAGCAAGGGGTCCGTCACGTCGAGCGTCTGAACCGACCGCTCCTCGTCGTTTGCCACCACGGCGAGCCGCGAGTCGACGGCGACGCCGGCCGCCCCGCCGACGCTCTCCACGTCCCAGACGAGCACCGGCGCCGCGGGCGCAGACACGTCGATGACGAGGATGTCTGCGCTCCCGGCCGCGACGTAGGCGTATCCCTCCGCCACGGCAACGCCCTGCCCCAAGGCGCTCGGGTCGATGGCCCCCAGATCCAGCGAGCCGACGACAGGGACGTCGCAGTCGCCGTCGCCGTCGGAATCGCCATCGCCGTCGCCGTCGGAATCGCCGTCGCCGTCGGAATCGCCGTCGCCGTCGGAATCGCCGTCGCCGTCGGAATCGCCGTCGCCATCGGTGTCGGCATCCGCATCGGCATCGACATCGGCGTCCGAATCGCCATCGCCGCCCGACTCGCCATCGCTCCCGGCGTCGGGCTGACCGTCCAGCGGAAAGATGAGAGCACAGGCCGTGGGCGCCGAGGCAAACAGTCCGAGCGCGACGAATACCCGCATGGCGGGGGGAGCACCCTGACCCGGCCGCAGCATCGGCGACGAGGATATCACTCGGCGCTCCCGCGGGGACGGCCGGAGCCCGGCTCGAGAAAACCGGCTAGCGGCATCCCTGATCGTCGAACGTGATCGTGACGTCGTCGATCGCGTGGACGTCGTTGGCGCCGCCCGTCGCCGCGGTGAACCCGAGGTACGCCTCGTAGGGCTCGAAGTCGGGCACGGCTGCGTCGAGCACCTGTTCACCGTCCACGGTGACGATGAACCGCCCCAGGTCGAGCTCGACACGGACGGGCAGCCAGCAGGAGCAGCGCAAGGGCGGCACGTCGGCGGCCGTCGCCAGCTCGTCGGTCGCGCCGGTGTCGTAGAGGGAAACGTGGTTCGCATTGGGATCCACGTCGGGGTTCTCATACGTATCCAGCTCGACGCCGTAGCCGGCGAGCCCGAAGGCCCCCATCCCGCCACCTCCGCCGCCGAGCGCCTCGGGCCCGTCCACGTCGAAGACGCCGAACACGAGCCCGTCGGCGCCGTCGCCGCCGCCGATCCACACCGAGAAGCTCGCCACGAACGCGTTCGCCAGGAGCGGCCGCGCGAGGATCAGCGAGCCGGTCTGTCCGTCGACCGCATCCGTCAGGACGATCCAGCCACTTGCAGCGTTGCGATAGGCGTTCCCGTTGAGCCGCCACTCGTCCGAGTCGGCGGCGAACGAGGAGGTGATCGTCAGGGGGAAGCCGTCATCGACCACCCCGTCGCAATCGTCGTCGAGCCCGTTGCAGACCTCGGCCGGTGCGACGCACTCTCCGAGCGAGCATCTCGGATCGCAGGTCCGCGTCCCCTCCGAGCCGCAGTCCGTCTCGCAGGCCGCCACCTCGCGCTGCACGCACTCGAAGTCCTCGTCCGCGTCCCCGTCGCAGTCGTCGTCGGCGCCGTTGCACTCCTCCTCCTCGGCGACGCACTCCCCCCAGGTACACTGGGCCGAGCAGGACCGGGTCCCGGCGGTCCCGCACGCCGAGACGCAGTCCTCGGCCTGACGCGCCTCGCACTCGCGAGCCGGATCCGCGCACCTGTCCGGGTTGGCCGCATCGGTCTCGCCCGCGTCCAGGCCGGGCGCACCCGAGTCCGACCCCTCGATGGGGATGCACCGCCCGTCCCTGCACTCGCGGCCGTCGCCGCAACGGATCCGCGCGCAGGAGCCCGCGTCCTCGCCCCCCCCGTCCGGCGACTCTCCCTTCACCTGCGCCATGCACGCGGCGGCGAACAGGCAGGTGGAGACGAGCACCCGTCGCATCCCGGCCGATCGTAATCCAATAGGCCGGACTTTGCCTCCGCTCTGCGGGATCTGACAGACTGCGAGCTCTGGACCGCGCCTTCACGCCATCTCGGCTGGTCACCCTCGCAGTGACTTGCATCCTGTCCACGCCGCTCGTTTCGTGGGGCCAGGGCCTCGGCGACCTCGAGGGCCGGCGCATCGGCATCGTCCGGTACGAGCCCGACCAGTGGCAGCGCGACGCGGCCCGGGACAGCGGCCTCGAGCCCGGGGCCGCGCTCACGTCGCCGGCGGTCCGTGCAGCCCTCCGCAAGCTCTGGCGCTCCCGGCGCTACAGCGACATCCGCGTACTGGTCGACGAGCTGCCTTCGGGGAGCCTGGTCGTGACGTTCGAGACGCGGCCGGTGCTCCGGATCGACGAGGTGCGGGTGCGTGGCAACCGTGCCCTGTCGCGGGACGAGGTGGCCCGAGCGCTGGGTTTCGGCCCCGACCGAGAGGTGACACCCGAGGATCTGCCCACGATCGAGGCGGCCGCCGAGCGCGCGTACGCGGAGCGGGGCTACGGCGCGGCGCGCGCCACCGCATCGATCGTGCCCTCGGACGAGGAAGGTCGTGTGGGGCTCTCGGTCGAGATCGAGGAGGGTCCGCCGGTTCGGCTGGGCGCCGTCCGTTACGAAGGCGAACTGGCCCTCGCCCGCGAGCTGGTCCGCGAGACCGTGGGAGCAGAGCGTGGGTCGATCTTCGACCAGGTCCGGCTCCGGCAGGGCCTGATGCGTGTCAGGGAGCTGTACAGATCGCGCGGCTATTACAACGCGCAGATCGAGGATCCGCTCCCCTTCGAGCTTCCGGGCGGCGGACGGATCGGTCTCACCATCCGCATCCGCGCAAACAACCGGTTCGTCGTGCGCTTCGAGGGCGCCTTGCGGGCCCGCTCCTCCGATCTCGTGGCCGCGCTGGACCTCGGCAGCGAGCGGGAGATCTCGGAGGGAGTCCTGGCCACGCTCTCGGAGCGAATCCGCGATTACTACCGCGTCCGGGGCTACCGCCACGCCGAGATACGGCCGCGGCTCGAGCCGGACGACCGGGCGCGCGTCACCACGATCACCTTCCGGGTCGTCGAGGGGCCGCAGGTCCGCGTGCGCCACCTGCTGTTCGAGGGCAACGCGCACTTCGACGACGGTTTCTTGCGCGAGCAGGTCTACTCGTTCCTCGAAGAGGAGCTTCCCGCGAGCTTCTTCTTCCAGGCCATCGACCGCGACGCGCTCGACACGCTCGGCCTGTCGGGCAGACCCGGCGCATCCAGGTCCCGGATCGACCCACCGCCGCCACTGCGCTTCTCTCCACGGGAGGTCTTCGACGAGAAGACCTACGGGCACGCGATCGAGCACCTGGTCGAGCTCTACAAGGTCGACGGCTACCTCGACGTCGAGATCGGCCAGCCCGTCCTCCAGGAGAGTCCCGGCGTCCCGACCGTGCGCGTCCGAATCCGTGAGGGCCCGCGCACCTTGATCTCGGAGGTGCGCTATCGCGGCAACCGGGTGCTGACGTCCGCCGACCTGGCGGAGGCCACCGAGCTGGTGGCCGGCGAGCCACTGTCCGTCACGACCTCGGAGCAGGCGCTCGCGCGCCTCGAGGAGGCCTACGCAAGCCAGGGGTTCCTGTACGCCAGGATCGAGCAGCGCGTCGAGAAGTCCGAGGACGGCCGCAGGGCGCGGATCACCTTCACCATCGAGGAGAGGGCACGAGCTCGAATCGCTCGCATCCTGATCCGCGGGAACGATCGGACGAGCCCGGCCCTCATCCGCCAGCGCCTGACGTTCTCCGTCGGCGACTGGTTCACTTCCGACGACGCCGAGCGCAGCCGAGAGCGTCTCCTGGCGCTCGGGATCTTCCGGACGGCTTCGATCGAGCCGCTCGACCCGGCCGTGGAGGAGGCGGACAAGGCCGTGGTGGTCACCCTGCGGGAGCGCATGCCCAACTACGTCGACCTCAGGGGTGGCGGCTCCACCGGAGAGGGCGTTCGCTTCGGCATCGAGTACGGCTATCGCAACCTCTTCGGCTGGGGTCTGACCTTCTCGATCCGGTCGGACTTCAGCTACCAGGTCTTCTTCTACGATCCCGATTTCGAGCGGGAGTTCAACGATCTCCCGCTCGGCGACCAGCTCGAACGACGAGTGATCGGTGGGCTGACTCTGCCGTCCACGCCAGGGCTGGGCTTTCTGGGTACCAGCTTTCAGGTCGCCCACCAGCGCCAGAACGAGCTCACGTTCGGCTACACGACGACGGGCGCCCTCCTGTCGGCGACGACCGCCACCCTGCGTCCCTTCACGCCGCGCCTCGAGCTCGGAGTCGCCTCGACCGACCAGGCCGTCTTCAACCGGGAGGCGCTCGACGACTACCTCGCGACACACGACGACCTGCGCCTCCGCCGCCTCCTGCGAGTGCCCGAGGGCGAGAGCGCGTTCGAGACCATCGGTGCCTCGCTGTCCCTCGATCTGCGCGACAACCCCTTCACGCCGGCTCGTGGGCTCTTCGCCTCCGTGACGAGCGAGTACGTGCAGTCGCTGACGCAGGAGAAGTTCCCGAGCCAGCTCGTCAAGGCAACGACGCTCCTGTCCGGGTACGTCCCGCTCGGCTCGTCCAGCGTGGTCCTTGCCGTCTCCGGGCGGCTCGGCAGGATCTACCACCTGGCCAAGGTCTCCGAGGCCTACCAGGACCGCCGGTTCTTCCTCGGCGGAGTCGACACGATCCGTGGCTTCCCCGAGGAGTCGATGGTCTCCCAGAACGTCGCCGACGAGGCGAAGAGGCAGGCGGAACAGAGCCCGAACGCCGAGCCGCTCCCCGTCTTCCCGGGAGGCGAAGCCTTCGTCACGTTGCGAGGCGAGCTCCGCTTCCCGATCTTCGGCCCCCTGGCCGGCGGGCTCTTCCTCGACGCCGGCAACCTCTGGACCCGAAGCGCGGGCGACCGTGACGCGACCTTCGACCCGTTCGAGCTCCGGACCGCGGTCGGGGCTGGCTTCCGCCTCGTCACGCCCGTCGGCGCCGTCGCTCTCGACTACGGGCTCAACCTCCAGCCCCGCCGCTTCGGCGCCCTCGACGAGCCCACCGGCGCCCTCCACTTCTCGATCGGATTATTCTAGCGCGGGTGGGCTTCGCCCCCCCGCGGGCCCCCCCGCTTCTGAGCTACTTACGATCGCTCATGCCCATCCGGTTGCTTGCCAGACGCGGGCCCAACAGGCGACAGGCGACAGGCAACTGGCAACTGGCAGCCGCCGGACGCACGCGCTGCTCATCCGGGTCCGGAATTGCCCGTCGCCGGCTGCCTGTCGCCTGTCGC
>JACPQR010000215.1 GCA_016190375.1 Deltaproteobacteria bacterium | reverse complement strand
GACCAGCCCTGCGTCAACCGGGGAGCGTCCAGGTCCACGTCCACGTCGCCGTCAAGGTCCACGTCAACGGCGACGGCGACGACCAGCGAAACCCCGGACCGTACACCGCACCCCCCCCGCCGTCCTTCCTTGCGCCGGCGGCGGATCCCTGATGTGATTCGGTGCCGCGTGAGCCGCGAGACCCAGCGATTCGACGTCGTCGTGATCGGGGCCGGCCACAACGGGCTGACGGCGGCGCTCTACCTCGCGCACGCCGGCCTGAAGGTCGCAGTGCTCGACCGCAGGCACGAGTTCGGCGGTGGGTTGTCGACCGAGGAGGTGACTCGCCCCGGGTTCCTGCACAACCTGCACTCGAACTTCCACGGGCTTGGCGAGTGGCTGCCGCCGATCCTCGACTTCGACCTCGCGCGGCGCGGCGTCCACTACTTCCACCCCGAGGCCAACATCGGGATGCCGACTCGCGCGGGACGAGCGCTCGTCCTGTACCGCGACGAGCTGAAGTCGTACGAGTCGATCGCCAGGTTCTCCCAGCGCGACGCCGACGCGTACGCGGACCTCCGCCGCACGCTCGCCGAGAACATCGAGGAGCTCCTCGCCGGGGCGTTCTCCCCGCCCGAGCCCACCGAGACCGGTCGCGACAGGCTCCGCGAGGACTTCGCGCGCTGGTTCGGAGCAGGCGTCCTGGCCCAGAGCCCGCTCGACTTCGTGCAGGGCCGGTTCGAGAACCCGCACGTTCAGGCGCTGCTCCTGTACCACATGGCGATCGGCGGCTACGACATCCGCCTGAAGGAGCTCGCCGTGCTCGGGATCGCCTTCCTGGGGTTCATCACGAACTGGCAGCTCTGCCGCGGCGGGTCCCACTTCCTCGCGCACGCGCTCGGCGGCGAGCTCCTCTGTCGCGGGGGAGACCTGGTCGAGAACGCCCATGTCTCGAAGATCCACCTCGAGCGCGGCCGCGCCGGCGCGGTGGAGACGCTCGACGGTCGGACCTTCGTCGCGAGCCAGGCGATCGTCTCGACGGTCGACGTCCGGCAGACCTTCCTCGAGATGATCGGACGCCAGTCGCTCCCGCCCACCCTCGCCGACGAGGTGGCGAAGGTCGTCTACGGTCCTTCCGACGTCCTGTTCGCCGTTCACGTCGCGATGCGCGAGCCGCCACGGTACCTGGCGGCCCGCGACAACCCCGACATCGATCGGACCTTCAACCTCGACATCGGCTACGAGACCCCCGAGGACCTGATCGAGCACTGCGAGGAGCTCGAGGCGGGGCGGCTCTGCAGGGTCCCGAGGCTCAACGCCGGCGTGAACACTCTGTTCGACCGCACGCAGGCCCCGGACGGGATGCACACCGCCCTCATCTGGCAGTTCGCGCCCTACGAGCCGGAGGGCAGACCCTCCTCGACCTGGTCCAGCATCGCGCCGGAGTACGCCGAGCGCTGCATCGCCGCCTGGCGCGAGTACGCGCCCAACTTCGGTGGCTCGAACGTCATCGAGGTCGCGACGTACACGCCCGACGAGATCGCCCAGAAACTCGTCAACATGCGCCGGGGCGGCTTTCACGCGGCGGCGGTGATCCCTTCGCAGGCGGCGCATCTGAGGCCGACGGAGTCGCTCTCGGGCTTCCGCACTCCCGTCCCGGGCCTCTACCTGGGAGGCGCCTGCATGCATCCCCACGGCGGCATCACCTCGGCGCCCGGCTACAACTGCGCGCAGGTCGTGGCCCGGGACCTCGGGATCTCCCACAAGCTCCCGTTCGGCAAGAAGCCGTGGGACAAGGCCGCGGCCAGGAGGCGCTCCCGGTGAGCGTGGAGTGCGACGTCGCGGTCATCGGCGCCGGGCACAACGGCCTCGTCTGCGCGACCTACCTGGCGCGGGCCGGCCTGGACGTGCTCGTCCTCGAGCGGCGCCTCGAGGCGGGAGGAGGCCTGTCGACCGAGGAGGTCACGCTCCCCGGGTTCCTGCACAACCTGCACTCGTTCTTCCACGACGCGGTCGCGGTGATGCCGGCGATGAAGGAGCTCGAGCTCGAGGCCAACGGCGCCCGGTACGTCCGCCCGCCCGTCCAGGTCGGGATCGCGCGCGCGGACGGCCGCGCGCTCGTGATCCACGAGGACCTCGAGGCCACCGCACGATCGATCGCTCGCTTCAGCGAGCGCGACGCGGAGGCCTACCGCAAGGTCGTCATGGACTACCGCGACTTCATGGAAGCGGTGGTGCTCCCGGCGCTCTACAGCGAGCCTCCACCGCCATCCGCGACGGTCGCGCCTCTCGAGAGCACGCCGGAGGGCATGGCCTACCTCAAGCTCGGCCGCATGACGCCTCGCGGCGCGTCGGAGGCGCTCTTCGAGGACGAGACGCTGCAGGCAGCGGTGCTCTTCCAGCTCGTCGTGCCGCGGGGCATCCTTCCCGACTACGCGGGTCTGGGCATGACGGTGCCGCTCGTGGTCACGCAGGTCGAGCCGTCTCACGTCTGCGTCGGCGGCTCGCACGCGCTGGCGCACGCGCTCTGGCGGGCGCTGCTCCGCGCCGGCGGCCGCGTCCGGGGCGTGGCGCACGTGGAGCAGGTGCTCGTCGAGGGCGGCCGTGCCACAGGCGTGCGGCTCTCGGGCGGCGAGGAGATCCGGGCTCGCCGCGCGGTCGTCTCGGCGGTGGACGTGTGGCAGACCTTCGACCTCGTCCCTCCGGACGGCGTGCCCGAACCCGTCAGGAGGGCCGTACGCGCCTTCAGGGCCGACGAGTTCTCGCTCTTCTCGGTCCACCTCGCGCTCGCGGAGCCGCCGCGCTTCGCGGCCGCGCGCTTCGACCCGGACCTCGATCGCGCGCTGAAGGTCGCGGTCGGCTTCGACTGCCCGAGGGACTTCGACGATTGCTTCGGAGCGATCCGGCGCGGCGAGATCCCCGCGCGCCCGGCGATGTACGTGTCCTGCCCGACGGTCCACGATCCGAGCCAGGCACCGCCGGGCCGCCACACCCTTCTGGCGTGGTTCCCCGTGCCGGCGCGCCCGGGCGGGCGGCCCGTGGAGGCCTGGCACGAGCTGGCGGACGGCGTCATGGCCTCCTGCCTCGACCGGCTCAGGGAGGCCGCGCCGAACCTCGGGGGCGACGTCGTGCTGGGCAAGCGAGCGCTCACTCCCGCCGACATCGTCGGCAAGCTCCCGAACATGCGCGACGGCGGCGTCTTCATGGGCCGTAGCTCCCTCGACCAGATCGAGGCGTTCCGGCCGCTGCCCGGCTACTCGTCCTACCGGGCGCCGGTCCCGGGTCTGTATCTCGCAGGCGCCTCGTGCCATCCGGGCGGAGGCATCCTCGGGGCAACAGGGGGGATCGCCGCACAGGTCGTGAAAGAGGACCTGGGGAAGGGGAAGCCGCGTTGATCGAGATCCGCCATGAGTTCGAGGTCGACGGCGCCCGGACCCGCGTCTGGGAGCTCGTCGGGAACATCGACGCCTTCGCCCGCTGCGTCCCGACCCTCATCGAGCACGAGGTGCAGGATGACGATCGGGCGGTGGGAATCGTCGGCGTCACGCTGGGCGCGATACCGATCCGCAGCCGGGTCGACATCGAGGTGACCGAGCGCCGCCCGCCCGAGCGCCTCCGCGGGCGCGCCGTGTCGTACCTCGGAGACACGATCGCCACACAGATCCGCAAGGGCCAGCCGGGCGCCGTGGCGGCCGACGCGGTCGGGCGGATCGACATCGTCCTCGACCTCGAGGAGGCCGGAGAGAGGACCCGGCTCCGCTTCCAGTGCGACGTCGAGGCGGAGGGGAAGCTCGAGAAGATCTACCAGTCCATCCTGCGCCTGAAGGCGGACGCGCTGAAGGCGGAGCTCGAGCGAAACGTGCGCGCCGCCCTGGCGGCTCCGGCGCCGGCCCGCGCGCGACCGCCCGCCGCGGCGTCGGCGAGCGCCGCAGCCGCGGGCCCCACGCCCGCCGCCAGAGGGCCGGCGTGGGGTCCGTCCCCGGCGCCCGCCTCGCCGCGGGAGCGCGAGCCCTCGCTCGGGCGCTGGCTCCTGGGCCTCCTCTGGCGCCGCATCTACCGTCTCTTGATCAGGATCGCGACACGATGAAGGTCGAATCGAAGTTCATGAACGGCGAGGTCCGACTCGAGAGCCTGGAGCTCTCCCGCGGAGGGCTCGTGGCGGTGGGCATGCTCAAGGAGATGTTCCCCGTCCGGGTCATCCTCGATCGCGAAGATGCGATCGCCCTGGCCAAGGTCCTCTCTGCAGTGGTCGTGCGCCGGCTGCCCGCGTCCTTCTCGAGGTTCCTGTCGTCGAGATCGAAGGACGGCGGCTGATCGAGTATCCTGCGGTCGTGACGCCCGCGCGGCGGATCGCGGCCTGACCGCGGGCAGAACGCTAGCATGAGGGTCTGCAACCGACCGCGGCGTCGAGCCCCACCATGCGATCGATTATCTCCTGCTTCATGGCCGGCGACAGGTCGTTGAAGTACGCCGAGTAGCCGGATACCCGCACCAGGAGCCCCGGGAAGCGGCCCGGGTTGTCGCGCGCCTCGAGGAGGACTCGTGGATCGAGGACGTTGACCTGGAGCTGCATCGCGCCCGCCGCGAAGGCGCCGTCGATCAGCGCCCGAAGCCACTCTTCGCCGGCCTGCGCCGGACCCGTCCAGGGAGCGAGCTCGAGGTTGAAGTTGACGCCGTTGTGCGCCGAAGCGAGCGGAAGGCCCGCGTAGGACCGAAGCGCCGCCGTGGGCCCCTTCGTGTCCATGCCGCTCGCGGGGGATAGCCCGGACGAGAACGGCTCGCCGGCGCCACGTCCGCTCGGCAGCGCGCCGACCATCTCCCCGAAAGCCTGGTGCGAGGTCACGGAGTAGAAGCCGGCCGCGTAGGACCCGCCGCGCGCGTTGCAGCGGCCGGCGAGGCTCCGGACGAATAAAGCCATGACCTCGGCGACGAAGCCGTCGGCGCGCGGGTCGTCATTGCCGTATTTCGGCGCAGAGCGCAGCCTCGCCCGCAGAGTCTGGTCCGAAGCGAAGTTCCGGCGGCAAGCCCGGACCACCTCGGCCATCGTCGCCCGCTTGTCGCGAAACACCACGGCCTCGACCGCCGAGAGGCAGTCGCCGACCTCGACGGCGCCGACTCCCTGGATCCCGCTCCCGTTGTAGCGAGCCCCGCCCACCGTAGCGTCGAGCCCCGAGGACATGCAACCGTCGACGAGCATCGACGTCAGCGGAGTCGGGTGCCAGCGCGCGTTGGCTCGCTCGACCCACGCGAGGTCGTCGAACAGGACGCCGAGCGCGTGCTCGAGCTGAAGCCTGAATGCATCGAGGAGGTCCTGCACCGAACGGAGCTCCTCGGCCGGCGGCGTCGCCGCGCCCGTACGCCTCCTCGCGCCGAACCGCCGCCCCTCGTCGAGAGCCAGCTCGAGGCAAAGAGGGAGGTTGCAGAGCGCGGCATCGGTGGACAGGAAGCTCCTTCCCGGTGCCACGGGCTCGACGCAGCCGACGGTCGCGTAGTCGCGCGCATCGTCCGGCTCGATCCCGCGGGCGACGAGCATGGGGACGATCACCTCGTCGTTGTAGACCGCGGGCGACACGGACCCGGCCGCGAGCGCCGCCGAGATTCGCGAACGGTACGCCGCCGGGCTCTTCGAGTGCAGGCGCGCGTGGTAGTTCGGCTGTCTGGTCCTCAGCCGGTCCATCGCCTCGAGGAACAGGAACGTGAGCTCGTTCGTCGCATCCTCGCCGCGCTCGTCCTGTCCGCCGACGACCACGACCTGCCCGTTGAACATCCCCCCGTGGAACCGGGTGATCCGGCGGGAGAAGACGGGCACGATCTCGCAGAGTTTGAGCGCGAACGAGCAGACGAGCTCGAAGGCCCGGTCTCGGTCGCCGTCGTAGAATGGCCACAGGATCTGATCCAGCCGCCCGGGGCTGACGGAGTTGTCCAGCGACTCGAGGTTGAGCGCGATCTGGGCGAAGAGGAGGGACTGCAGGGCCTCCTGTAGAGTCCGTGGCGGCAGGCGCGGAACGCGGGCGCAGGCCCGGACGATGGACTCGAGCTCCGACCGGCGCTCCGGATCCGCCTCGGCGCGGAGCAGCCGCTCTGCCTCGGCCAGATAGCCGCCGGCGAACGCGTCGAGCGCATCGCAGACGATCCGCATGGCGACGAGCAGGGGAACGGCGGGCGCGTCCTCGGGCAGCGCGGCGAGACGCTCGGCGATACGCCGGCGGTAGCCCTCCGTTCCGAGCCCGAGCAGTCCCTCGTAGTCCGGCACGAAGTGGGAGATGCCTCCGCTCTCGTTGATCACGTGGAAGGTCGGGCGGAGCTGGCGGGCTGCGAAGGCCAGCGCCTCGGGGAGACGCCGTCCTCTGAGCGCCATGACCCGCGTCACCCAGAAGGGAAGGACCACGGTGAGCAGGGACCAGCGATCCCCGTCGGACACGACGAACGGGTTCACCGAGCGGCGGTCCAGCGCGAACAGATCCTCGAGGACCACGACTCCGTGCAGCTCGGGGTAGAGGCCGCCGCCCACGCGGTGCGACGTGAACGACCCGACCAGGAGCTCCCGTGGATGGATCCGCACCGCCTTGCCGCGCAGTATCGCGGACAGCGCTCGCGCCTTCTGGACGACCATGGGCTCGGTGGCATCTGCCTCGTCGCGGAAGAAGCGGGTCACCAGGAGCGCCCGCTCCACGCAAAGAGCGGGCTTCTCGGAGAGGATCTCGTGGTGAACGCCCAGGATGCGCCGGCTGGGCTCGATCCTCCTGGAGGACGCGCTCACGTCGTCACCTCGCTTCTCGGTCCTCAGCCGTGCAGCGCGTTGGCCGCGGGCCGCTCGACCGTCATCGCCAGGGTTCGCTCGGCGACCCATGGCATCCACGCCCGGGGGACGATGCGGAGCAGCCACATCCCCAGCGCGTTCAGCCACCCGGTGACGACGTTGCGCCGGCCCGCCAGCATCTTGCGGACGGCGATCGCCGCGCATCGCTCGGCGCTCATCATCATCTTGTCGCCGCTCGCCTTGATGCGCTGGCCGGACACCATGAAGAACTCGGTCTTCGTCCCGCCGGGGCAGATGCTGATCGCCCGCACGCCGCTCCCCCTGAGCTCGTGGTCGAGGGCCTCGGTGAAGTTTCGCACGTAGGCCTTGGTGGCAGCGTAGACGGCGAAGTTCGGGCAGGGCGTGTACGCGCCGATCGAAGCGACGTTCATCACGTGACCGCGGCGCCTCTCGACCATCCCGGGGAGGAAGAGGCTCGTCAGGTGCGTGAGCGCGACGAGATTCACCCGGATCTCCGTCTCATGCATCTCCCAGGGCGCGGCGACGAAGGTCCGCCACGCCCCCAGCCCCGCGTTGTTGACCAGGAGGTCGATCGCGAGGCCCTCGCCCTCCGTGCGCTCGAAGAGCGCCGTGGCCGCGCCGGGCTGCGACAGGTCGCCCTGCACGACGCGCACGTCGACACCGTGCTTCGGACCGAGCTCGTCGGCGAGCTGCCTGAGCCGGTCCTCGCGGCGGGCCGTCAGGACCAGGTTGCACCCGCGCGCCGCGAGCTGCCTTGCCAGCGACGCCCCGATCCCACTCGAAGCGCCCGTCACGAGCGCCCTGTAGCCTTCGAGCCTCCTGCCCATCGATGCCTCCGTGGCGGCCACGATGCCCCGATTCGGGCCCGCCGGCAACAACTCACGGGAGCGAGTCCCAGAAGTCGCACTCGGGGTTGCGCCAGCCGGCGGTCGCGTCGAGCGGGGGACGGGAAGGGGACGGAGTTAACAAGTTCACCAACGGCGTTTCGTGAACTTGTTAACCCCGTCCCCTGGCTGCTCGGGGGGTCAGCCCGGTGGTCACGGCAGGTCACTCCGATGGCCGGCAAGCCCGCGAAATGGCGCCCTTCCTCGTGGCTTCCGAGTTGCATGGCGCCCTCGACCATGCCCTCGACACGCCGTTTGCTCGCGGTCCCGTTCGTCGCCTCCTGTGTGCTCGCTTGCGTGGCTTCCGACGACTCGGGTCGGGGCCCGCTTCCCGTCGGGCCGGACGGAAAGGCCGACTCCTCGCAGGGAAGCTGCCGCGGCACAGGCGGCGCGACCTACTGCGGCAAGAAGTCGAACGGCGCGTGCTGGTGCGACGACCAGTGCGCCTCCTACGGCGACTGCTGCTCGGACCGCGCCGAGGTCTGCGAGGAGGCGCCCCCGGAGGGCACGCACCTCGACTACGCGTCCTACCGCGTGGCCTTCACGAATCCGGTCTGCCGGACCTACGAGTACGACGAGCCGATCCAGACGGTGGACGGACAGGGAACGATCGAGGCGAAGCCCAGGAACGTCTACTGCACCCAGAACGACTCGGGCGCTTCCGGCTCACGGCCGACGAGCCCGATCTACAACCTCCTCGAGTGGACGCGAGCGCTCCAGGAGGGCGACTCGATCTTCCTCGCCTACCTCTCGTTCTCGTCGAGCGCGATGGGCACCGCGCTGTGCGACGCCGCGCAGCGCGGCGTGGACGTCACCTTCGTCCTCGACGCGCCCACCGACAAGTCGAACCAGCTCGCCTCCTGCGGTGGCAACGTCCTCATTCGCGGCCACAAGGGCGGAATCGGGTACCAGCACAACAAGATCATCATGATCAACGCCGACGCCGCGGGCCCCGGCGACGCGGACCCGGACTACATGCGAGTGGTCTTCTCGAGCGGCAACATGTCTTCCGGCACGGTGCTGCACCACGAGAACTGGCACTTCATCGAGGTCGCCCGCAAGTCCTTCTTCGCGGAGGCTCACCGTTGCATGTTGAACGCGCTCGTCGACGAGGCGGCCGCCTCCAGCACGACCGCCTACCGCAACTCCGTGAACACCTGCCGCGCGGCGATCACGTTCCAGGAGGAGGACGACATCCACGCCTACTTCATCCCGAACCGCGACGACAGCCAGGCCGTCACCGATCTGATGGTCGAGGGGATCGGGGACGCGAGCACGATCAGCATCGGTGCGCACCGCTTCGCCTACACCACCATGATCGATGCGCTGTCCGACCGGCTGCAGGGCGGCTCGGACGTGCGGATCCGCCTGGTCGCCGACGACGACCTGTACTGGCTGCGGCCGTACGGCGGGGGCACGGGCGTCAAGGTCGGCGACAACGAGCAGTTCGAGGCGTCCGCCGTCGCCGGTCTGGTCAGGGACGGCGAGGGCGAGCGGTTCGAGGTCAGGTACATGGAGACCAACCACGGGCAGCACCTGCTCCACCACAGCAAGTACCTCCTGTTCGAGGGCCGGCCGGGATATCCCGACGCCGTCCTGTGCGGCGCGGCGAACCTGACCGGGACCGGCTTCTGGACGAATTTCGAGAACATCTACTGGGTCGAGATACCGGAGGTCGTCGAGGCCTTCCGGGCCCAGTACGGCCACGTGTGGGACTCGACGCCGATGCCCGACGGCGAGGCGCCGCCCGTCGCGACGCCGCCGAACCGGATGCCCGCCCGCGACGTCCAGTTCCAGTAGCTCTACTGCGAGTCCCCGAGGACCATCGCCGCAACCCGGAAGCCCGAGTCGACGGCCTGGTGAGTGCCGCAGCCGTACCCGCCTGCGTCGCAGCCGACGAAGTACAGGCCGGGCAGGGGAGAACGAGCCCGTGGCTTCGAGCGGCCGCACTGACCGATGAGCTGCCCGATGCCGATGCACTCGCCTCCCTGGCGAGGCACGACCTGATCGCGGCTCGCCGACGAGACGTGCCGCGCAGAGAACGCTTCGCGGCGCACGACGTGGTCGCGCAGAGCTGGCCAGAGCCTCGTCGCGGCGTCCTGGGCCCGCCGGATGGCCTCGTCGTTCATGGGCGAGCCCGGGTCCGGGGACCCGAGGGTGCCCAGGAGCGCCACCTGGCTTCCTCTCGGGGCGAGCGAGGGATCGAAGAGGGAAGGCACCGTGATGAAGAGCAGCGGATCGCGAGGGAAGCTCCCCGCCGCCGCCCTGTCGTACCGCCGTTGGTCCAGCCAGCTCTCGTCCGAGTAGACGACCGTCATCGGGACCTCGAAGATCGGACGGTCGAGGTGCAGGCGGACCCCGACGAAGGCCCACGACGGCTCGAGGCTGCGAACGCGCGCGACGTAGGCGGAGGTGAACCGCTCCTCCCCGACGAGCCGCAGGACCGTCGGCTGGATGCCCGCGTTCGAGAGGACGACTCGCGCGCGATGCTCGCCCGCAGGGCCGGCCACGCCCGCGGCCCGACCACCCTCGACGAGGATCCGGCTCACTCGTGCTCCGCGAAGAAACGTCCCCCCGCGTGCCTCCACGAACGACGCGGCAGCCTGCGCGATCGATCCGAAGCCGCCGGCGTGATAGCGACCCGCCCCGCCCCGGCCGAAATCCCTGAGTGTCGAGAGCGCTTCGGAGGCCGGCAGGCGATCCACGGGAACGACGAAGAGCAGGTTGCAGAGGGCCGCGAGCGTGCTCAGCACGGGGGAGGGGAGCCGGTACCGCTCGAGCAGCTCGAGCATCGGGACCTGATCGAGGTCTTCGGGCCAGCCGGGCGCGACCGCGGTCCTGAGTATCAGCGCCGCAAGACCTCCGAGGCTCGCCCTCGGGACACCCAGCCGCCCGAACATCGCCGCGATCCTCCGCGGATCCCACACCGGCCGCGCCGGCACGCGGAAGCTCCGCGGGCGGCCGTCCAGGCCGATGTGAACGAGCTCGCACGCCGCGTCCGGCGTGAGGAGGGTCGTCTCACCGAGACCGATCAGCGAGCAAAGCTCGGCAAACCGCGATCCCCGCGCCGGTCCGCCCGCGATCGGCCAGAGGTCGTAGCGCGTCCCGTCCCGATCGACGGTCAGCGCCTTGCCGCCGGCGCGATCGTTCTTGTCGAGGAGCAGGACCCGGCGGCCTGCACTGGCCAGCACCGCCGCGGCGGTCACTCCGCCGTAGCCGGCGCCGACGACGATCGCGTCCCAGTCGCTCACACGTCAAGCCGCGATGCGACCCGTCGCTCGCACCCAGCCCGGCAAGTGCGGGACCGGCGCCCACCGCGTGGTCCGGTAGAGGAGCCCCGCCACGCCGTCGATGTCCTTGTGCGGGACCGCGAGCGAGGCGGGTCGTCCCAGGTCGGCGAGCACCGCCTCGGCGGCCTGCCAGCCCGCCATGCACGCGCTCTCCATCGAGGACGGCAGCCGCGTGCGGATCCAGTCGCCGGCCAGAAGCAGGTTCTTCGGCCCGGGCCTGAGCGTGGGCCTGCGTTGCTCGGTCCCCGGGAAGGGGCAGTGGATCGCCATGGGGATCCTGTTGACCACCCAGTGCACGAGCTTCGCCCGCGCAGCTTCCGGCAGGTACTCGGACAGCTCGCGGACGGTGCCCTGCACGATCTGCTCGTCGCTCATCCCGGCCGCGCGCTCGCAGAATATGCAGTTGGTCGTGATGAGGCTCGGCCTCGATTCCCAGCCACGGTTGATGTTGGACAGGTCGTAGAAGTCGCAGTTGAGGTCGTTCGGGTCGTGGACGCGGGCCCAGAACTGCCGCCGCGTCAGCTTTCGATCGAACCAGAGATACGTCGAGACATAGGGGCAGGGCTGGAAGCGCACGAGGTCGCGAAAGACCGGCCCCGGCAGCCACTCGGGACGCGCGATCCTCCGGAGCGCGCTCGGTGGCAGCGCGGCGATGCAGAACCGCGCCTCGACTCGCCGGCCGTCGGCGAGCTCCAGGCCCGTTGCGCGCGTGGCGTCTCCGGTGAAGGTCACGACGCGCGCCCCGAGCATGATCCGTCCGCCCGATCGCTCGATCAGCGCCTTGGCCTGCGGCGCGAACAGGTCGCCCAACCCTCCGTCGGGGAAGCCCACGTCGTACCGGGTGTGCCCGATCAGCCGGCGGTAGAAGCGGAAGAGCGCGCCGGCCGAGCAGAGCTCGAGCGGTACGTTCATGATCGCCATCGAAGTGAAGGCCCAGAAACGCTGGATGAAGCGCTCCGTCACTCCCAGGCTCCGCAGGACGGCAGAGGCGTTCACGTTGTCGAGGCGCTCGATGTCGTGCTCCGTGAGCCGGAGCGCGAACAGCGAGACCGGCACATTCGATGCGAGGTCCCTGTGCCGGATCGCGGGGTCGGCGAGCAGGCTCGGGATGAACTGGAAGGGTGCGGGCAAGCGCGCCATCCGGAACTCGATCTCCGAGCGGCCGTCGACCATGAAGATGAAGCGACCGCGCTGCCACACGAGCCTGTCCTCGGTCCCGAGGAGCCCGAGGAGCTTGCGCATGTTCGGGTACTCGGACAGGAAGATGTGCGGCCCGATGTGCACCGGGTCGCCGGTCTTCTCGTCGATCCAGCTCCGCGCCCGGCCGCCGAGGATCGAGTCCTCCTCGACCACGAGCGTGCTCAGGCCCGAGTCGCGCAAGGCCACCGCCGCCGTCAGCCCTGCCAGCCCCCCACCCACGATCGCCACGTCCGTTCGTATGGTGTCCGTCACCCGGAGATCATAGCCGCTAGAGCTTCACCGCTCCACGAGGAAGACGGGATCCTCGTCGAGCTCGATCCGGTACAGGCCACCTTCCGGCTCGAGCGGCGCTCGCTCACCGGTCCAGCGGACGAGCTCCGCCCCGAGCTTCGAGGCCTCGAGGAGCGTCTCGGACGGCTCGCCGCCGGGCGTCCACGCCACCGTGGTCCGTCCGCTCGGCCCATCGAAGCGATAGACGTGCTCGCCGCGCACGCAGACCTCGGGTCGCAGGTCGGTGACCGTGATCGCGTCGCCCACGAGGTCGACGAGGAGCCGGTGGGCGTAGAAGGCGGGCTTCGGCGTCCCGTCCTCGGCGATCCATCCGAACGCGGCCTCCTGGTCGGACTGCCAGCCATCCTGGTCACGGCTCGTGTACCAGTAGACCCGCTCGACGCCCGCCCCGAAGGCAATGACGTACCCCCGCACGAGGAAGCGCGCCTGGTCCTCGGGCGTCACGCCCCGCATGAGCGCGTCGGGCGAGGTATGCCAGCCGACCTCTGTGATCCAGATCGGCCTGTCGATCCCGTGAGCCGAGAGCACGCCCCGGACGGACGCGATCGAGTCCTCGAGCCGCTCGCGACCCTCGGCCGCCGCCTCCGGCGCGTCGAACGGGTACCGATAGGGGTGGTAGGCGAGGACGTCGAACGAGTCGCCGAGGGAAGGATCGGCGTCGAGCGTGTCGCCCAGGAAGCTCGCCGCGCTCGGCACCACGACCGTGTCGAGGATCGAGATCCCGGGACCGAACAGCCCGCCGTAGACGACGATCGCGTCCGGATCCGCATCGCGAAGGGCATCGGCGGTGCTCCCGAGCAGCGCAGCGTACGCCGCGGGATCGGGCTCGGGCGGCCAGAAGCGCAGGCCCACGTTCTCTTCGTTCCAGACCTCGTACTGACGGATGCGTCCAACGTAGCGCGCTGCGACGGAGCCGGCGAAGGCAGCGAAGTCGGCCGGATCGTCGGGCGGATAGCGCGCCTCGCCCCTGGCAGACGCCCAGGAAGTGCCGTACGCGAGGAGCCCCAGGAGCGACAGGCCCCGTGACTCCACGTCGGCCAGGATCGTGTCCGACCCGGAGAGGTCGAAGGCTCCACGTTCTGGCTCGATGCGATCCCACAGAAGATCAGCGCGAATCGACGACACCCCCGCCTCGGCGGAGGTCTCGAGGACGTCCGCCCGGACGGGCGAATCGGGATCGTCGGGAAGGGCACGGGCGATCCCGAAGGCCTCGATACCGGCGAATGGCCAGGTGACGGCCGCGCCGGCGGGCGGGCAGACGGGCGGCGGCACCCACCCGGCGTCCACGCCGGCATCCTCGCTGGGCCTTGCCGCGTCCGTCGTGGCGTCGACCGCGGCATCGACGGCCGCGTCGGCCGCGCCGCGAGCAGGTGGGTCGCTGCACGAGGCGCACAGGGCGACGGCCGCCGGAACGGAGAACCGAACAGGAAGGCGGGAAGGAACCACGTCCGCATCATACCGCGGGCTTTCCGCCAGTTTCGTGACTGCGGCACGGAGGGCTCGTATCCTTGGGGATAGAGGTCCTTCGTACATGCGAGTCCGGATCTGGGGTTGTCTGGCGATCTTGGTCCTTGTCGGCTGTGACTCACGCCGCTCGCCCAGGCTGGGAGTGAGCGAGGCTCGGGCCTCGACGCGGGCCAAGCGTCCGCCGCCCGCGCCGCCGCCGCCAGCGCAGGAGGAGGAGCTCCTCGACCCCGAGGAGCCCGTTCACGTGTTCGAGAACGGCCGGAAAGTGCGGACGATCGAGCACGTGCAGGCCCTTCGCGAGGGGTACACGGTCGTTGACCTGTCCAACGACTGGGCGCCGTACATCCTCGGCGACTGCCAGGCGGGCGGCCAGTGCTTCCGAAACGACTATCGTCCCACGTTCGTGGCGCTCGCGAACCGCCGGCCCCTGCCGGAGGGAGCGATCGATCCCGAGGGTCCGTACCTCGAGCTCTTCGGCATCAACCCGACGCTGTCGCTCATCAAGAGCCGGATCGCCGAGGACGCGGAGAAGCCGTGCATCGAGCGGCTCACGTACGATGCCCTGCGCGAGTTCGACGGCCTGCTCGCGTATCAGCCGGGGACGGACTCCAGCTGGATCAGGACGCAGGCGCAGTCGACCGGCTACGGCGCGACACGCGTGGCCAAGAAGCTGGGGCTCTCCGGGCCCGACGAGCTGAGGGGCGTGCGTGGCCAGGAGAGGATCTACGAGCGCTACCACGAGGCGGACGTCCGTCACCGTGCGCTTCTCGAGGCCCAGGACCGCGCGATCTGCGAGGGGCTCGTTCCCAGGGGCCTCAAGCTGCGTCGGGGCGTCTTCGACCTGCCGACCCACCTGGCGCTGGCCCAGTTCGAGCGCAAGAACCGCGTCTTCGGCTGGGGCTTCGTGGGTCGCGACACGATCGTCCCCCTGAGGCGCTCGCCCGAGGAGGGCCACTACCAGACGTTCGTGCGAATGCTGGAGGAGCGCGTCGCGGACGGGGCGAGGGTGCTCGAGGACGGGAGCGTCCGGCAGATCAGGGGTGCGCCCACGACCTTCCGCACGCTCGACGGCAAGACGGAGCCCTTGCGCAACCTCGTGGAGGAGTACCGGGACGTCGTTCTCGCCCAGATGGGCCTCGACACGCGGGAGAAGTTCTTCACGTGGCTCGCGGCCAGGGCCGACGAGGAGCTCGAGAAGTTCAAGATCGCGGTGAAGTTGCCGCCTCGCCCGTCGTACTACGGCCCCGCGATGGAGCTGTCGGTCGAGGTCGACCGCGGCGACGTCTGGTACGACTTCCCCTGGGACGACGAGGGCAACCCCATCCCGCAGCCCGTCGTCCGCCGCCCCCACCTGACCCTGTACACGACCTACAACGGACAGAAGATCCCGATCGTCTACTTCGGGACGACGATCGGAGGCTGGCGGAGCGAGCACGTGGACGGGGAGGAGTACTACGCGTACAAGAACTCGGACGTCGGCGAGAGGGTCTGGCGACAGATCCTCGCCGCGCCGATCTGGATCCCCCCGGACACGACGCCGGTGTCGGGACTGGTCACCAAGCCCAGGGCCAACGGCCGGCGGTTCGTCAACTACCAGGAGTTCGGGCCGGGGTACGCGAGCGCGTACGGCCTGGTGGCCGCGTTCAACCAGCAGCCGGCGACGCGGCCGGACGGGACGACGGTGTACTTCGACTGGGGCATCCGCACCCACGGTTCGCACGACTACATGTCGATCATGCAGAGGCACTCTCACGGCTGTCACCGCCTGTACAACCACCTCGCGATCCGCCTGTTCGACTACGTCCTCAGGCACCGGGTCCACACGGTCGAGGGGCAGACCCGCGTCGAGTACGGCCGGACGTTCGAGTTCGAGGACAGGCCGTACAGGCTGGAGCTTCACAGCCGCGGATACCAGTTCCTGCTCGACCCGCCGGTGCCTGTGAACGTCTTGCCCGGCAGGATCATGGGTCGCGTCAAGCGGCCGATCGAGGAGCCCATCCGCAAGCCGGGCGTGGTCTACCGCGCCGACACGGCCGCGACGGTCGACCCCGTGACCGGCCTTCCGATTCCGGCCCCGACGCCGGCCGGCGACACGGAAGGCGCACAGGAGAGCATCGCGCCGGAGCCCGTGACGACGCCCGAGGTCACGCCCGCCTACTGACGCGTGGCTTCACACCACCTCGAGCGCGAAATCCTCCACCTTGCGGATTGCGCCGAAATCCCCGCCGTCTGCCGTGTAGAGAGTCGCGCCGAAGCCTCGGCACGTGAGCGCGATCAGCACGTCGCCGACGAGCGACGCGCGCCGGACCTCGCGCCCGGCTGAGTGAAGGCGCGCGAGCACGGCACCAGCCCGACGAAATACGGATGAGGACGGCGCAATCAGCCGCCCCGCAGCCTCGTAGCCCTCCAGGAGCTTGTCGAGCGAGCGACTCGCCGCCCGCGTCCTCGCTCCAACGCGCAACTCCATCGCCACCACCGCGCTCAGGTAGCGGACGTAGCCACGGCCGAGGACGAGGTCCTCGCGGAGCCCCGCGTTCATCCAGTCGATGTAGACGTTCGTGTCGAGGAATGCGCGCCTGAGGCCGGTCATCGCCTGCCGAAGACGTCCACGAATCCCCCGACCGCACGGACTCCCCGGTGCGCGCGCAGGATCGGCTCCTCGGAGAGGACGAGGTCCAGGGCACGTTCCACCGTCTCCTGCTCCGTGGCGAGCTGCAGCAGGCGACGGGCGCGATCGAGCTTCGCCTGGTCGAGCTTGAGGTGCTTGTGCCGAATCGCCATGTTCACGGAGCAGCGTAGTATGAACATCGAGTCCACGCAACGAGCCGAAAGAGCTACGATGCGGCCTCATGTTCACGTCCAACCACCTTCGAGGCTCGAGGCTGCCCTTCGTCGCTGCTCTGGCGCTCGTGGCGGGCGCCTGCGGCGAGACCGACCGGCCGCGTGCGAAGGCCCGGAGCGGTCGCGCTCGGGCTGCCGCCGGCGAGGTTGCGGTCGCGAATCGGACGCAGACGACCATCTTCGATGACGCGTTCCGGTTCACCTGTAGCCGCGCCCCGGGCGTGGGCTGCAGCGGTGTCTTCCCGGTCCGGCGGGCCGGCGGATCGGGCGCTGGCCAGCCCTCGCGGGTGGCGCTCCTCTCCGACGGCGAGGCGTCGCTCCGCGCGCGAGTCGAGTCGCTCCAGAAGGCCCGCCGCACCATCCGGATCCAGGCGCTCATCTTCCGGGCGGACGAGACCGGCCTCTTCGTCGCCGATCTGCTCGAGCGCAAGAAGGCCGAGGGGCTCGACGTGCGCGTCATCGTCGACGCTACCTCGAACCTCGACTGGAAGACCCAGTGGATGTACTTCGACATGAAGCAGCACGGCGTCGAGGTCGAGGGTTACGAGGCGCTGTACCTCGAGTGGCTGACCGCCGAGATCGTGCCGAACGACCCGCTTCGCCCCAACAAGCGGTTCCACGACAAGATGTGGATCGTCGACGGCGAGGACGCCGAGGCGGGGCTCGCAATCGTCGGCGGCTTGAACCTCGCGAACGAGTACTTCCGCGTCGATCCGACCCCCATCAACCGCTGGCGCGACCAGGACCTCCTCGTGCGCGGCCCCGTGGTGCGCGACGTCGTCCGAGCGTTCGACCGCAACTACGACTTCTTCAAGTCGATCAAGGACCGGCTCCCCTCCGCCTTCAACCCCGACAATGCGTGGCGCCTCGCCCGCGGAGCCAGGTCGAAGGTCGGCGCGGTGCGCACCGCCACGTGGCGGAGCCCGGCCCTGGTCTCGTCGATCGAACGGGTCCTCGCCCAGGCCGTGGACCTTCGCCCGAGCTCCGTGGTCTCCCGCTTCCTGCAGAGTCGCCCCCGCCTCGAGGAGACCTACATCGGGCAGGCCTACCTCGATCTGATCGGCCGGGCTCGGTCGCGGATCCTGATCGCGAACGCGTACTTCGTTCCCTCGAGAGCCGTGATCGCGGCTCTGAAGGCTGCGGCACGCCGGGGCGTCGAGGTCGTCGTCGTGACGAACAGCCCCGCCACGAACGACATCGGTCCGGTCGCCACCGTATCGCGGTGGCTCTACGCGGACCTCCTGTCAGCCGCCGGCAACGGGCAGCACGGTGGGATCACGATCCGCGAGTGGGCCGGCGCTCCGTTCGGGGAGGGGACCTTGCACGCGAAGTTCGGCGTCTTCGACGGCGTCGAGGCGATCGTGGGCTCGTACAACCTCGACCCGCGCAGCGAGCGCCTGAACAGCGAGACCGCGCTCGCGTTCCAGAGCCCCGAGCTCGCAACGGCGCTCGAGACATGGTTCACGCGGGAGTACGTCGCGAAGAGCGTCGAGGTGACGCCGGCGCAGGCCGCCTCTTTCCGGCGGCCGAACGATGCGGACAGGGTCTTCGAGCTCGTGTTCGCGCTTCCCCTGAGGAGCTGGCTCTGAGCGTGCGGTTGCGCCGTGCCACTCGATTCGTGGATGATGGCCCGATGGAGCTTCGACCATGAGCCGGTCCCGGATGCTCGGTGGCGACGTCCCCGAGGAGCACGAGAAGGCATCGCCGAAGAAGACGATCGTGGGTGGACGGCCTCCGGAAGCGGCCGAGGAGGCGCCGCCGGTTCCCACCGGGATCCAGCGCCTCCTGCGGCTGGCCGCGGTCGACGAGGCCTTCCGGCGGACGCTGCTCGAGCGTCGCGGCGAGGTCGCCGCGGCCGCGGGGGTCTCGCTCACCGAGACCGAGCGCGCGATCCTCGGCGCGATCCCAGCGGATCGGATCGCTGCGATGGCGCAGAACCTCCCGCCGCCCGATCCGGCGCGGCGCGAGTTCCTCCGCGCGACCGCGGCCTCGGCGGTCGTGCTCCTCGGTGGCGCGCTCCTCGCCGACTGCTCGAGCAGCTGCGTCGTACGCGGGATGCAGTCGGACGTCCCCCCGCCCGTGCCGGTCCCGCCGGAGCAAGCGGAGACGCCGCCGCCGCGACCCGACGAGAACCTCATGCAGAACGAGGGTGGCATCGCACCCGACGAGCCGCCGCCGCGACGGCCCGATGAGAGCCTGATGCCTCGCACCGGTGGCGCCGCCCCCGATGAGCCGCCGCAGAGGCCGATCGACAGGACGATGGAGACGGGCGGTGGAGCGCGGCCGGACGAGCCGCCGGAGAAGTGAAGGAACCCATGGCCGACATCACGATCGTCAACCTGAACATGCTGTTCGTGCGCTACTTCGACAGCGTCGAGAGGGAGCGTCACGTGCCGCTCGGGCCCCTTTACGTCACCTCCGCCCTCGAAGCGGCGGGATTCACCGTGGACTTCCGCGACTACCAGATGCACGAGGCGGAGGACCCGTTCTCGAGCTCGGAGATGCTCCGGTTCCTCGCCGACCCGGCGCCGGTCGTCGGCTTCTCCTGCATGGCGAACCTGTTGCCGTTCACGCTCCTCGCCATGCGCGACTTCAAGGCCGCCTACCCGGACCGGACGCTCATCCTGGCGGGCGTCGGCCCGAAGTCGGTCGAGCAACAGATCCTCGAGCGTTTCCCCTGGGTCGACCTCATCGTTCGCGGCGAGGCCGAGGACATTGCGCCCAGGCTCCTCGCCGTCCTGCGCGGCGGCGGCGACCTGGCGACCGTGCCGGGGCTGAGCTACCGCGATGGTGGCGCCGTGCGCCACACGGAGCGCCCCGCCCGCCTGACCGACCTCGACGCGATTGCGAAGCCCGCATACCACCACGTCGATCTGCCCAGGTACACCGGCTTCGGAATGATCACGTCCCGCGGCTGCCCGTACCACTGCACCTTCTGCTCGGTCGCGCCGATCTGGGACCTGCGCTCGTACCACCGGTCGGCCGAGGCGGTGGTCGACGAGATCAAGATGCTCCACGAGAAGGCGGGCGCGGAGCTGATCCTCTTCCAGGACGAGTTCTTCGTCTCCGGCAAGAGCCGGGTCATGCGGTTCTGCGACACGCTCGAGCGCTCCGGGCTCAAGATCAAGTGGAAGGCGTTCGGGCGGATCGACCTGACCGACGACGACATGATGCGCGCGATGGAGTCGACGGGCTGCGTCGAGATCCGTTTCGGCATCGAGTCGGGCTCGGATCGGATCCTCGAGCTCACGAAGAAGGGCTTCACGGCGGGCCAGTCCGTCGACGTGGTCCGGAGGGCCTGCGACGTCTTCCGGCGGGTCGACGCCTTCTTCGTCTGGGGCTATCCGTACGAGACGACCGAGGACTTCTACCAGTCGGTCTTCCAGATGGTGTCGTTCAGGATGATGGGCGCGCGGATCCTGCCGTCGCTCCTCTGTCTGCTTCCGCAGACGGAGATCTACCGCGAGCACGTCGACACCAGCCGCCTCGAGTTCGCGCCGGATCTGCTGCCCGAGTACATGATCACCGGTCACGAGGTGAGCCGGCACGCGCACATCGAGATCCGCGCCGAGCACTCCAAGGTCTTCGATTTCATCCGCGAGCACCCGGACATCTTCCCGGGCTTCTTCCACATGGGCCTCGAGACCAACATCCGCCCGAAGCTCCGGGTCCTGCAGGAGCTCGGCTTCTACCCTGCCTCCGCGGACGAGCTCAGCGAGATGGAGTCCTGCGGCGCCCACTCGCCCAAGCTCGACGACCACCGCAGCATCGCCACGACCTCGGACCTCGTCGGCGGCGACTGAGGCCGGCATGGCGTCGTCGGTCGCCAGGCGCGCGCTCCTCGGGATCGCCATTGGGACGCCCGCCTTGGGCGCGCTCGGCGGGGTCATCGCGGGACTCGTCCTGTGGCTCTCGGCCGGGATTCGCGAGGTGACGCACCAGTTCCTCGGCGCGCTCCGCGCCGGTCGGCCCGACGTCGCCTACGCGCTGACGAGCGCAGAGCTGCGTGCGCGCGTGCCGCCGCAGCAGCTCCTCGCCTACGTCGATCGCGACGCTCCGAACGTGCGAGGCAGTCAGTCGGAGTGGATCAACGGGTTCGCCGGCGGCTCGGGCGACGAGTGGTGCTTGGACGTGTGGCTTTCGCGCGCGGACGGCTGGCCGACCAGCGTGTACCTGATCCTCGTCTCCGAGAACGACCAGTGGCGCGTGTCGGAGGTCACCGCCGCCGAGCCGGCCATGTGCGACATCGACTAATACCTCGCTACTGCCCGCCGCCGATCTCGCCCAGGGCGACCTCCGCGTCCAGCGGGTTTCCGTGCGCCGCCCGCCGACCCGATGGCCGCCAGAAGCAATCCGGGTGATAGGAGACGCTCTCGCCCTCCCATCCCCCGTCGGCGACGTCGCCGTTCCTGAAGGCGAGCCAGTAGCGGTAGGTCCTCACACCGGTCGTGCCCCCAATCAGAAGGCGTGCCAGTCCCGGCGGGGCGCCCAGCAGCGCCCGCTCCAGGGCGGAGTCCGCGCATTATGCAAGCGATCCTCCGGAGTTGGCCCGCAGGGCATCGCCGCGCTTCCGGGGCGAGGCGAGGAACCCGCGGTCGAAATCGTTCACGCCTGGGGCCTGCGAGTTGCGAGAGCGATCGCCACTGCCCATCGCCGATGGGTGCAGTTCCCGGTTTCCAGGCATCGGGACACGGCAAATCCTTGCGCTGCTGACGACGCCGCGGAGTCCCCGACGGGGGATAATCGCGATTGCCGAGCAGACCACCGGAGCCGACTTGGTCGTTGACGTTGACGTTGACCTTGACCTT
>JACPQR010000206.1 GCA_016190375.1 Deltaproteobacteria bacterium | reverse complement strand
GGCAACAGGCGACAGGCAGCCGGCGACGGGCAATTCCGGACCCGGACGAGCAGCGCGTGCGTCCGGCGGCTGCCAGTTGCCAGTTGCCTGTCGCCTGTCGCCTGTTGGGCCCGCGTCTGGCAAGCAACCGGATGGGCATGGGCCGTAATTCTTGCGGCGCTCCCTGTCGACCGCCCTCACGTCGGTCCTGGCCTCGCGCGGCCGGGCGCGGAGCCTCTTGGCTCCGGCCGAGAGGTGATTACACTGCCGCGCGATGGCGACCAGACGCAGGGCGATGGTGGTGACGCGATCCGGGGGTCCGGAGGTGATGGTTCCGAAGGACGAGCCCATCCGCGATCCGGGGGCGGGCGAGGTGCTCATCGAGGTCGCCTTTGCGGGCGTGAACTTCGCCGACCTGGCGGCCCGCGCCGGGGTCTACTCGGCCGCGCCGAGGCCTCCGATGGTCGTGGGCTTCGAGGTGTCGGGCCGGGTCGCGGCGGTCGGACCGGGCGTCACGCACGTCGCCCAGGGCGACAGGGTCATCGCGGTCATCAGGTTCGGCGGTTATGCGTCGCACGTCGTCGCGCGGGCCGACTCGACGCGGAAGATCCCGGACTCGATGACGCTCGAGCACGCGGCGGCCATTCCCGTGACCTACGCCACCGCCTGGTACGCGCTCGTCGAGGTCGCGCGCGTGCGAGCGGGCGAGTCGGTCCTCATCCACGCGGCGGCGGGCGGGGTGGGCGTCGCGGCGATCCAGCTCGCTCGCCACCTCGGCCTCGAGACCTTCGGGACCGCCTCGACTGACGAGAAGCTGGAGTTCTGCAAGAAGCTCGGCCTCGAGCACGGCATCAACTACTCGCGGGAGGACTTCGCGCGCCGCGTGCGGGCGCTGACCGCCGGTCGCGGCGTGCACCTCGTGATCGACTCGGTGGGCGGCCCGATCCTGAAGAAGAGCTTCGAGTCCCTCGCCGTCTCCGGCATGGTGATCATCATCGGCGCGGCCGACCTGTACCCCCGCTCGCTAGTGGGCTTCGCCCGCACCGCCGTGGAGCTGGCGCGGATGAAACGTTTCTCCGCATTCGAGCTGATCGAGACCAACCGGTGCGTGGCCGGGCTGCAGCTTCTCCTCGTCTGGGATGCGCGCGGGTCGTTGGGCACGATGTTCGACGACATCCTCGCGCTCTGGGAGAAGGGCGTCGTACGCCCGGTCGTCGACCAGGTCTTCCCGCTCACGGCGGCAGGCGAGGCTCATCGCTATCTGGCCGACCGGAGGACGAAGGGGAAGGTCCTCCTCGACGCCGCGCGGTGAGCCTGCGGCTTCGGGTCTCGACCCCGACCGGCGGCACCGGGCGGCTCGCGGACTGGCGAGCTTTCGGCGGCGCTCGCCGACAGATCGCGCGGTTGTGCCTGTAATATCAGCAATATCGCGCTGTTGCGGACCGGGTGCGTGTCCCCTATTCCCGGGGCGGACCGATCCGGGCTTGCTGCTCGAAGGGGGGGATGCGCGCGGAGTTGCGGATGTGGACGACGACGCTGCGGGACAGATCCTCGGGCATGAACCCTTCCCAGCCCGGGGACAGCGGCGGCAGGGCCCAGTCGAACAGCATCCGGGCGTCGGCCGGGGCGAGGTTGACGCAGCCGTGGCTGGCGCGCGAGCCGAAGCGGTCGTGCCAGTAGGCGCCGTGAAGCGCGTTGTGCTCCTGGAAGAAGAGGACCCAGGGAACGCGCTGGACCGTGTAGACGTTCTCGTCGCCCTCCTGGTTGTCCATGTCGATCGAGGCGACCTTGGCCCATATCGGGTAGTTTCCGAGCGGCGTCCGCTCGGAGGTGCCGGAGGAGATGAGCGTCGCGTAGACGGGGGTCGATCCCTCGTATGCGACCAGGGTCTGCTCGCCGACGTCCACGTCGATCCACTTTCCGCGCGCGTCGACTCCGGCGGGCGGCGAGATCCTCCTGACGACGGCGACGTCCGCCGCCCGCAGCCAGCCGAGCGGGGTCCGGACGAAGTCGCCGCGCTCCTCGACCACGTCCACCCGGGTCCTGCGCGGGACACGAGCCGGATCGGGCCTCGACGTCGGATCCCGGTAAACGCGGGCCCGTCGCGGCACGGTCCAGCCGAACGGGAGCTTCGTCCCGGGGCCGAGCCGCTCGCCCACCCACGTCGAGCCCGAGCCCATGCCCCGAACGCCGTCCTGGCGCACCAGGAGGCGCTCCCACGATCGCACGTAGGCGACGCCGTCCACGTCCTGGTAGCCACGGACCGCCAGCATCATCCCTTTCGAGAAGCTCTTCGATGCGCGCCCTGCCCGGACGTCGTCGGGCGTCTGGAAGCCCGGCAGCGATTCGGCGCGGACGATGGCGTAGGAGTACGGCACGCGGCGGCCGGGGCGCAGTGCGAGGACCGGTTCGCCACCGGGAGGCTCGCCCGTGGGAACGGCGTCGCGGCCGCAGATGAAGCCCATGGGCTCCACGGCCCACCAGAGCTCCGCGCGGCAGGGGTCGCCGGCCCGGGCAGGCACCTGCCCGCGAACCGCGAGCCGCGTTCCGCCGCGGATCATGCCGAAGCGCGCGGCGTCGGACCGCGGCCGTGTTCGCGACCATCCGGCGTGGCGCATCTCGACGGTCCTCGCCGTCGAAGGCGCCAGCCCCGGAACGGGCTCGTCGGCCAGCGCCGGCCCCGAGAGCGCGAAGACGACCAGCGCCAGCGAGGACGGGCGACTCGAGACGACGCGTCGAACGAGCACGCTCGCACGTTGCCTACGCTCGCCCGGAGAAGCCGCTCCACCCCGGCCCCTTCCAACCTTCGCGTCTTCCTGTTCAATCGCCGGATCGGCGACTGCGCGGAGGACGTCGGCGGCGTTTTTTCGAGGCGTCTTCAGCGGAAGACCTCCGCGACCGGGACGACCCGGATCCGCTCGCGGGCGATCTGGAGCGGGTAGGCCGCGATCTCCCGATCTTCCGCGAGGATCTCCTCGGGCTTGGGCGACTCGTACGCGATGGGGCTCGGCTCGTCGCGCGCGATGGCCTCGGCGAGCTGCTCGGCCCGCGGCGCGACCAGCGCGATCGACAGCCGCGCGGGATCGACGTGGCGCCGGAGAACGGCGTTGACCTGATCGCGAGTGAGCGTGCGCCAGGCCGTGCGCAGCGACTCCCAGTGGGAGCCCGCGATCCCGTAGAAACGCGAGTCGAGCGCGAAGCCCAGACGCCGCGACTCGGTCTGCGTGTAGAGCTGGTAGTAGCGCCCCACGAACGTCCGCGTCCGCTCCATGTCCTCTTCCGAGACTCCGTTCGCGACGAGCCGTCCCAGCTCGCGCACCGCGGCCCGGAGCGCGAAGTGCGCGTGCTCGGGCTTGACCGGCCTCAGCCAGATCGACACGTACTGCTCGCGCCGCGAGGTGTTCGCCAGCGGGAAGCGCGTCCAGCCGTCCTGCTGGAAGTGCTCCGAGTAGGCGTAGTCGCCGTAGTTCAGGCCGCGGTCGGCGCGCAGCTTCCTGAAGAGCACGCCGCCGAACTGGCGGTGCTGTCCCATAAACGCGAAGGCGAACGCCAGCGCGGGGTGGTCGGCGCCGCCAGGGACGACACGCGTCGCGAGACCGATCGAGATCGCCGTCGAGGCGGCCTCGGGCTTGGACACGAGGAGGATCTGGCGCTCGGAGACGCGCGGCGCCTCGGGCAGATCGGCACGAGCGGTGCCGCATCTGGGCAGCGCCGCCAGGTCGGCCGCGACCCGCGCCGCAAAGTCGGCGGGGTAGCCCCCCGCGATCCCGAGACGAGCGCGGCCCAGGCAGAAGACCCTCGCCCGCTGCGCCTCGACGTCGTGGAGCTGGAGCGCGCCGAGCGACGTCTCCGATCCGAGCTCGGGGTGGCCGAAGGGGTGGCCCGCGTAGAGCATCGACTGCAGGACTTCCTTTCCCAGCGCCTCGTCGTTCGCCCCCCTGAGCTCCAACGTCAGAGCGGCCTTCGCTTCTTCCCTCAGTCGGGTGAAGGCCTCGGGATCCATCCGGGGATGCACGAGGACGTCCCTGAACAGCGGATAGAAGGCGTCGAGCCGGTCGCGGTGGACGCGCCCGACGAACACCGTCTGGTCGCGGCCCGCCTCCGCCGTGATGCTGCCGGCCATCGGGTACAGCGCGCGGACGAGCTCGGTGTAGCTCAGCGCCTCGGTCCCGCCCTCGGCGATCAGCCGAGCCGCCAGGTTGGTCGCCCCGAGCCTCTCCGGCGGGTCGTCCGCGGATCCGGCGTCGAACGTCACGCGGAGCGTCACCGTGCGCGATTGCGGATCCCGCATCTCGACGGGCTCGTCCAGGCGCTCCGGCGGGGTCTCGGCGACCTCGGGCCGGTCGACTCGCTGGGGCGCTCCACCGCAGGCCGCGCAGAGCATCAGAAAACCGAGAAACCGTGATCCGTCCCCCTTCATCGAGTCACCCCCGTCGCCAGGGTAACGGTCGTGCGCCGGGTCGGCGTCAGGTACTCGCGCGCGACCCGGGCCACGTCAGCGGGCCCGACCTCGCCGAGCTGGGTCATGAAGCGATCGACCGCGAGGACGTCGCCGTCCATCGCGGCGTAGTAGGCGAGGAGCACCGCGACGTCGTCGGGCGTCTCGAGGTCGAGCTGCATCCCGTAGCGCACGTGCGACTTGACCTCCTCGATCCGCGCCGCCGGGATCTGCCCGGCCGCGATCCGGGAGAGCTCCTCGGTCACGGCGCCGGTGATCTCGTCGAACCGCGTTCCCTCCCTCAGCTCCGCGTCGACCACGAGCAGGCCCGGATCGCGATTGAGGTCCATGCCGTTCTCGCCCAGCGAAAGGAGCTTCTGCTCGGCGACGACCAGCCGCTGGTAGAGGTCGCTCGACGGGCCGAAGGCGAGCTCGTAGAGCACCCGCAGGGCCGCCGTGTCCACGTTCGCGGTGCTGAACGGAGGCACGCGGTAGCCCATGAGGATCTTGGGCGGAGTGGCCGACTGCCAGCTCAGGTGGCGGCTGCGCTCCTCGGCCTGCTCGGGCTCGAGCGGGATCTGGGGCGTGTCGCGGCGCCCCGTCCAGCCGGCGTACCTCTCGGAGACCAGGCGCAGGAGCTCGTCGCGATCGACGTCGCCCACCGCGAAGATCGTGCAGTTGTCGGGCGTGTAGTAGCGCCGCAGGAACTGGACGCTGAACGAGTAGGACCCGGGCATTCGCTGGATGTCCCTGAGGTAGCCCATCGTCGTGTGACCGTAGGTGTGTCGCGTGAACGCGAGCTCGGAGAGGGCCTCCCACATCTGCAGGTCCGGGCTCGAGGCGCTCTTGTTGTACTCGCCGAGGACCGCGCGGGTCTCCGTCTGGAAGGCCTGCTCGCTGTAGGACAGGTGCGCGAAGCGGTCGGCCTCGAGCTCCACGAGCCGAGGCAGGCTCTGCCCCGGCGTGGTCACCGTGTACAGCGTGAAGTCGCTCGTCGTGAACGCGTTGTTGTCGGCGCCCATCTCCTGGATGATCCGCTCGTAGCGCTCCGAGGGATAGCGCTCGGTCCCTCGGAACATCATGTGCTCGAAGAGGTGAGCGAAGCCCGACTTGCCCGGCTCGACCTCGTCGCGCGAACCGACTCGGACGAGCGTGAAGTAGGCGACGATCCCGGGGCTCGGCCACCTCACGGTGACGAGCCTCAGGCCGTTCGGGAGCGTGTCGACCGACGGCGGCTCGGGGAGGATCTGCGCGCCCGCGAGCGACGGCAGGAAGAAGGCGAGGATCGGAAGAGCTGTCGACTTTCGCATGACGGCGCGGAGACTACCCCAGAAAGGCCGTCCGCCGGCTCGACAAGAACCGCCGATCGCGAGAAGCTCGGTGGACAGGTTGGACTCGAAAGGCGATGTCTCGATGGTGATGCGCAGCGCTTCTCTCCTCGGTCTCCTCTTCTCGCTCGCGGCGTGCGGCGGGACCACCCACGCCGGCGACGACGACGACGACGACACGGACGGGGTCGATGCGGGGGTCTGCTCGGATCCCGACGGCGACCGATACGGCGAAGGAACGGGGTGCCTCGGCGACGACTGCGACGAGAACAACCCCAACGTGCACGAGTGCGACTGCGGCGAGGACGGCCGCGCGCACGTGGCCGGCTGCGCCTGCGACGCCCTGCAGCCCGAGGTCTGTTACGAGGGAACGCCGGGGACCGCCGGCGTCGGCGCGTGCACCGGCGGGCTGAGGAGCTGCCAGGACGGCCGGTGGACCGGCTGCGAGGGGCAGGTGATCGACCAGGAACTCGAGGACTGCGACTACGACGACAACGACTGCGACGGCCAGGTCGACGAGGGCGTCCTCGGGCCCTGCGGCGACTGCAGCTCCGACTGCGAGTCGATCGACTACGGCCCGCCGGACGGCACGCCGTTCGATCCCGATGACTCGAACTCGTCCGGCGTGATCGAGACCCCCGAGGGGTACATCACGCTCTCGCAGACCGCGGTGAGCTCGCACCTCATCTGGATCGCGAACTCCGTCGACGGGACGATCTCGAAGTTCGACACGAGGACCCGCGAGGAGCTCGGTCGCTTCCGCACGGGGCCGCTGGGCTCGTCGGGCGGGATGTGGAGCGGGAATGGCGACAACCCCTCGCGCACGAGCGTCAACTACTTCGGCGACGCCTACATCGCGAACCGCGCCTTCAACGGGCAGGCGTCGGCGACGAAGATCCTCGCGGACCTCTGCCCCGACAACGGCGACGGCGTCGTGGACACCTCGAATGGCGGTGACAACGTCCTGCCGTGGGACGACGAGCCCGAGGACGACTGCATCGCCTGGAACACGCCGGCGGGCAACGTGAACGACCTGGGGCGCTCGATCGCGTCGCAGATGCGGCAGGAGCTCGACGGCGGCTCGCACGAGTACGCGTGGCTCGGGCTCTTCGAGGAGCAAAAGTACGTCGAGATCGACGGCGAGACCGGCGAGCTGACGGGCGAGGAGGCGGTGTTCCCGACGGTCACTCCGTACGGCGCCGCGATCGACGCCGACGGCAACCTCTGGAGCTCGTCCCTGTCGAGCCGGATCGGACGCTTCGACACGAACAACCCTGCCGACGTGGAGGAGATCAACGTCCCGAGCGGCTTCGTGTACGGGATCACCGTCGACGCGCTCGGGCACGTGTGGTGCAACGGCGGGGCGATCGACGTGTACAAGCCCGAGGAGCCTGACTGGGACTCGGTCTTCGGCTCGCGCTACGAGAACGGGGGCATCGGCGTCGACGCCGAGGGCATCGTCTGGACGCACCACGACTCGGGGACGATCCAGCGCGTGGACTCGAACGACCCTGCATTGCCTCTGACGACCATCTCCTCCGGCCGCGGCGGCCGCGGCGTCGCGGTGGACTCCGACGGCTTCATCTGGGCGATCAACTGGGACCGCGGCGTCTCCGACGGCGACGTGACCATCATCGACCCCGCGGAGCCCGAGAACGTCGACACGGTGTGCTGCGAGTCGATCAACAACTCGTACACGTACTCCGACATGACCGGCGTGCAGCTCGGCATCGCCACGGCGCCGAGCGGCACCTACGAGATGGTCGTCGAGGGCTGCGAGGCGCCCGACATCACCTCGTGGGTCGGCTTCGCCTGGGAAGGCGACCTGCCGGCCGAGACGGGGATGCGCGTCGAGGTCCGCACCGCCCCGACCCTGCCCGAGCTCGCCGAGACCGACTGGATCCTCGCGGGCGAGGTCCCGCCGGACGAATCACCGCTCGACCTGCGCGCCGCCTTCGGCGAGATCGAGTCGGAGCTCTACCTCGGCGTCCGCCTCACCCTCCTCTCCTACGACCGCGACGCCCTGCCGGTCATCTACTCCATCGGCCTCCAGCGCTCCTGCTCCAACCCCTTCGGATAGGGGACACGCACCACCCCACCTCCAACGGGGACACGCACCACCCCACCAACAGTACGATATCGTTGATGTATCAGACACAACCGCGCGATCTTCGGATCGGTCGGATCGGGGACACGCACCACCCCGCCAACCGTACGATATCGTTGATGTATCAGACACAACCGCGCGATCTGTCGCGGGCGGCCTACTCGAACGCCGAGATGCCCGTGATGTCCTGCCCCAGGATCAGGGTGTGGATGTCGTGGGTGCCCTCGTAGGTGTAGACCGATTCGAGGTTGAGCAGGTGCCGCGCGACCGGGTACTCGTAGGTGATGCCGTTCGCGCCCAGGATGTCGCGAGCCATGCGGGCGATGTGCAGTGCCTGGACGACGTTGTTGCGCTTGGCGAGCGACACCTGAGTGTGCCGGAGCCGGCCGGACTCCTTGAGGCGGCCGAGCCTCAGGCAAAGGAGCTGGGCCTTGGTGATCTCGGTGAGCATCTCGACGAGCTTGTGCTGGACGAGCTGGTAGCCGGCGATGGGTCGCGAGAACTGACGCCGGTCCATCGCGTAGCCCAGCGCGCACTCGTAGCAGGCCATCGCCGCGCCGATCGCGCCCCACGCGATCCCGTAGCGCGCGGAGTTCAGGCAGGTGAGCGGCCCGCGCAGACCCTCGACTCCGGGCAGCAGAGCCGTCTCGGGCACGAGGCAATCCTCGAGGAACAGCTCGCTCGTGACGCTCGCGCGCAGCGAGAACTTGCCGTGGATTCGCCGCGCCGAGAAGCCCGGCGTGCCCTTCTCGACCAGGAAGCCACGGACCATTCCGTCGAGCTTGGCCCACACGACCGCCACGTCCGCGACGTCGCCGTTCGTGATCCAGCGCTTCGTCCCGTTGAGCACGAAGCCGTCCTTCGTGCGCTGGGCCCGGGTGAGCATCCCGCCCGGGTTCGACCCGAAGTCCGGCTCGGTCAGGCCGAAGCATCCGATCGCCTCGCCGCGCGCGAGCCGGGGCAGCCACTTCTCGCGCTGCTCCTCCGACCCGAACGAGTGGATCGGGAACATCACCAGCGATCCCTGCACCGAGCAGAACGACCGCAGCCCCGAGTCGCCGCGCTCGAGCTCCTGGAGGATCAGCCCGTAGGCCACGGGGCCCATCCCCGCGCACCCGTAGCCGTCGATGAACGCGCCCAGGAGGCCGAGCTGACCCAACTCGCCGATGAGCGACTCCGGGAACGTCCCGGCCTCGTAGTGGCGAGCGATGTCGGGCAGCACTCGCTCCTCGACGAAGCTGCGCACCGTGCTCTGGACGAGCTTCTCCTCGTCACTCAGGAGCTCGCCGATCTCGTAGTAGTCGACTCCACGGAACGCCATTCCGTCCTTCTAGCAGACGCCAGCACCCCCCGTCGACGCCCCACTGGCCGCGGACGGCGTCGCAAGGTCCCGCACGCCTGCCCCCGCCACCGCCGTGTGCCTCGGACGCGGACCCGCCGCCTGCTCACTGGTCGGCGGACGGCGTCGCCGCGTCCGACACGGCCGCGCCACCGTCGCCTGCGTGTGCCTCGAGCGCCGGCCCGCCGCCCGCGTCCGCGCGCGTCTCGGGCGCGGCCGGAGCGAGGTCGACTGCGCCGTCGCCGTTCGCGTCGACCCAGACGGGGTTCGTGAAGGCCCTCGGGCCGACCGCGAACTGCGGCAGGACCTCGTGCGCCGGGAAGTCGCCCTCGACCGTCACGAGGACGAACGTGTCCCACGGCACGGGCACGGTGACGCGGTGCTCGAACGCGAGTGCCGTCCCCGCGGGTCGCGGCGGAACCGGCACGGGCTCGCCCGGTCGGCCGCCCACCCAGACGACCAATCGCCGCACGTCGACCCACGGCGCGGCCTCGATCCCGACGACGACCTCGACGTTGCCGTCGGTCGCCCGCACCGTGTCGCCCGGCAGCCCGCCTCCGACCTCGAGCCGCACGATCGGTCCCGTCGTCACGAAGGCTCGACCCGCGCGCAGCGCATCGATGACCTCCTGGGCGACGAGCCGTTCGGGATCGTCCTCGGCGACGAGCGCGTACGTCCGCGGGTAGCCGGCCCACTGGTTGACCATGTGGTGCGAGTCGCTGTTGCCTGTCCCGACGAAGCGGTGCCCGAGCGCGAGGAGCTGCATCCAGCCTTCGAGCTGGTCGCCCATGATGGTCGCGTCCCCGAGCCACATGCCGTTCCACACCTCGATCGCGTCGAAGCCGAGATCGAAGTAGGGCACCTCGGCCCGCCCCGTCCGGGTGTCGAGCCCGAATAGCACGAAGTAGCCCGTGGCGTTGTCGCCCCACGGGTGGTTCACCTGCAGGATCGCCTGCGGCGCCTGCGAGCGGACAGCGGAGAAGATCTCGGGCGGCGTGCGACCGGCGAACGGCACCCGCGGGTCGCCGTCCGGTCCTCCTCCGGCGAACGGGTAGACGTTGAAGTGGCCGACGTACGGATCGTCGGTCGTCACCTCGTCGCCGCTGACCGCGACGAGCTGCCCGCGAAGGCCCATCGCGTCGATGATCGGCTGGTAGTCGGTGACGTGGTTGTGGTCGGTCGCGGCGGCGAACTCTACGCCCTCGGCCACCAGGGACACGACCCGGTCCTCGATCGAGGTCTGCGAGTCCGGCGACGGCGCCGCGTGCAGGTGCAGGTCGCACGAGACGAGCCCCGGCGTCTCGAGCGCGCGCGTCAGCTCCGCCTCGATCGCGATCCGATCGCCCGGCCGCACCAGGACGTCCTTGCCGGAGATCGTCCACTCGGGCCCGTGGCTCACGCCGACCCGATACGTGCCGGCCGGCAGCGTGAGCGCGATGTCGCCGGTGCGCGTGTGAGCGGCGTACCCCGCTCCGGTCGCCTGTCCTCGCGGCCCCAGCGTCGGATCGGGCGTGGGCCAGCGTCCCCGCACCACGATGCGCCCGGGCATGGGCATCCCCGTCTGGCCGTCCTCGACGGTGACCGCGAGGACCGAGGGCGCGTCCGGCGCCGGGAGGAGAACGAAGGGAGTGATGCCCGCGCCGACCTCGATGCGCCGCCGCGGCGGCGGCCTGCGGCCGAAGGTGGCGGTCTCGAGGAAGTAGACGCCCGCGGGAAGGTCGAACGCGAAGGAACCGTCTGCCGGCAGGTGCACCTCGACGACCGGACGTTCGGCGGCGTCGAGCACCGAGAGCAGCGCGCCGGGACCGAGCCCCTCGGTGCGACCGCGCACTCGTTCGAGCGCGAGGCCCCTCCTGCGCGACACCGCCGCAGCCGCCAGCGCGACGTCACCGCGGACCGCGACGAGCTCGCGGACGACCCTGAGCGTCCCGCCGCGGGGAACGCGGGTCTGTGCGCTCCGCACGATGGCCCGCGCGAGGTTCGGCCCACCATGCATCGGCTCGACCTCGAAGCGCACGTCCACGGCGGCGCGCGCGGCGTAGGCGTACGAGACGGCCGAGTGGGCCCGGGCGAACCACGCCACCGACGCCGATCGTGACCTCTCGATCCGACCGATCCCGGGCACGAAGGCAGGCGCGTCGTCCCAGGCGACCTCGTCGACCACGCGCATGCGGACCGATCTCTGCGCGTGGCTCTCGACGCGGGTCACGACCTCTATCGCGTCCGTGGGGCCGGGCAGGCGAAACACGGTGCGGATCCGAAAGCGTGCGCGGCGCCAGCGGACGGTCCCGTTCACCTCCACGGCCGGCACGAGCGATCCGCGTACCGGTCGGACCTCATCGACCGTGACGCGCCGCCGCGAGCCCTCGATCTCGAGGGAAGGCACGAAGCGGCGGAGCTTGTCGGTGGAGAGGTCGTGCACCCCGATGTCGACCAGCGATCCGCGCAGCTCGCCGAAGCCGGGCCGGCGCCGCGCCGCCGCGATCACCGCCTGGGTGCGCCGGTTGTCGAGGACGATGTCGCCCGGCCGCGCCGCGAGCGAGATGGGTCGCTTGCCCGACAGCGCCGCCCAGCCGGCCGCCCCTGCCCGCGATCCCGCCGCGCGCCCGGGAACCACGCTGACGCCGGACGGCGTGACCGCCCCCGGCCCACCCGAGCAGGCCCAGGCCTGCGACGCGAGTACGAGGACCAGCGTTCTGATGGCGCCCATCGCGGCCGCGAATGATAGCAGCGGCCGCGCGCAATCGACTCCACTCGGCCCGCCGCCGCCCATGCCGCCCGGATCTGCCCCTCACGGGCAGACGCCGGCGGGAATGCAGAAGCCCGTGTAGCACTCGTTCTCCGCCTCGGGCACGGTCCCCTCCGGACACTCGGGCTCCGCCATCTCGCAGCTCGCCTCGCACGACCCCGCCCGGACCGCATGGCACTCCGTCGGGGCCGGATCGCAATTCGCGCAAGCCTCGACCTGGACGCAACCCGCAGTCTGGCCGCACGGGCTGGGGCTGGCCGGCCCGCTCGCATCCGAGCAGTCCGCCGTCCAACCGTCGCACGCCCACTGGGGCGTCACCCCGCAGCCGCCGGGCCCGTCGTCGCACCGCTCGTCGATCGGATCGCACCGCTCGAACCGCCAGTCGACGCAGTCCGCACAGTACTTCGCGTTCCCGCACGACGGGCAGCACGCGTCGTCGTAAACGGGCACGCAGCTCGGGAACGCCGCAACGCACGCCCCCTCGCCCAGCCCCGAACAGTCCGCATCGCCGTCCCCGTCCGCGTCCCCGTCCCCGTCCGCGTCCCCGTCGCCATCCCCGTCCCCATCCGCGTCGCCATCTCCATCCCCGTCGCCGTCCGCATCCGAGTCCGCATCCGAGTCCGAGTCCGAGTCCGAGTCCGCATCCGAGTCCGCATCCGAGTCCGAGTCCGAGTCCGCATCCGCATCCGAGTCCGAGTCCGCATCCGCATCCGAGTCCGAGTCCGAGTCCGAGTCCGCATCGCCACCCCCGCCTCCGTCACCGCAACCGCCCGCCATGAGAGCCACCAAAACCACGAAAGCCACCACCGCGATCGAGAAGAAGTCGCAACGTTTCATGCGCCGCCCTCCGAGCAATCCTCGTTCCTGCCCAATGCGACCCTCCAGCGCGAGATCCGGTGCCAAGCTGTGCCACGACGAGCCCCACCCTGGCGGATCGGACCGCGGCCACGCAAGATACACCGGCCCACGGGATCTCCGCAGCGCCGCAGCGCCGCAGCGCCGCAGCGCCACGAACCTCTTGCCAACGGACCGACCCCCGGTATACTGCGCCGCGACTGCTCGGGGCTGTAGCTCAGTTGGGAGAGCGCTAGAATCGCACTCTAGAGG
>JACPQR010000218.1 GCA_016190375.1 Deltaproteobacteria bacterium | reverse complement strand
CGATGGCGACGGCGATGGCGCCGCCGACGGCGACGGCGACACGGACGGCGATGGCGACGGCGACGGCGACGGCGACGGCGACGCCGACGGAGATGGCGACGTCGACGGAGATGGCGACGCCGACGGAGATGGTGACGGTGACGGCGACGCCGATCCCTGCCTCGACGCCTGCAGCCCCGACTGCGGAGGCGTGGGCGGGGCCTGCACGAACGATCGAGACTGCGAGATCGATCTCGACGGCGGGCGGACCCTGGAGCTGTTCTGTATCGACGAGGACACGTACGGATGGCCAGACGGCTACTGTGCAGGGATCGGCACGGTCCTCGCGCCCCGCCAGTGCGAGCCGGACGACGACAGGGACTGCCCGAGCGACGAAGGAGGAACCTGCGTCGAGTACACCGACGGCTCGACCGCCTGCTGGAGAACCTGCGAGCTGACCGACGACAACTGGGACGACTCGAGCTGCGGGTGCCGCGAGGGTTACCAGTGCCTCTTCGGGAGCGAGTACTGCTACCCGGGCTGCCGCGTGGCGCAGGAGGACGTCGACTGTTGCACGCGCTGGGTGGACGAGGACCTCGACGGCACCGCGGATCCGGGCGAGTGGGTGGACATCCAGGGGTGCGACTCGGAGTGCGACCCCGCCACGTCCCGCTGCACCAACCCGGGCGCGTTCGGCGCGGAGGTGGGCGATCCCTGCCTCTCGGATCTGGATTGCACCGAGAACGGCAGGTGCCTCGTCGAGCAGGGCACGTCCGAGGACGACCCGACGATCGTCTGGGACGGCGGCTACTGCGTCGTCGACGGCTGCGATCTCGCGGGGCGCGAATGCCCCGGCGAGTCGAACTGCGTCGACGCCGGGACCCCGGAGGATCCGTTCTACGTCTGCCTCCCCGGATGCCGGGTCGCGCCGGCGGCGATGGACATGTGGGAGGATCACAACCCGTCCTGCCGCGTCGGCTACGGATGCGCCAGCGACGACTCGATCGCGAACGCGGCGTGCGAGGACGACGGCGACTGCGACGACCCAGAGAGCTGCGTGCACGGCATCTGCAACGGCGACGGCTGGTGCTCGCCCAACTCGGAGCGCCTCAACCCGGCGATCCGGTTCTGCAACGACGGCGGCACCTGCGACGACGTCGAGGGAACGGCGGCGGACGAATCGACCTACCGGTGCTCGGACGGCGTCTGCCAGGCGCCCTGCGATGCATTCAACCCATGCGCCGAGGGCACCCGCTGCGGCGGTGACGGGTTCTGCCTGTGGAGCAACGTCGGTGGCACGTGCGCCGACGCGCAAGGCGACGCCGATGACGACGCCTGCGTCTCGCCGTACGGTCAGGGCTTCTGCGCGAACGGCACCCTGATGGGAGCGGACGGAATGTGCCTGATCGCGAGCTGCGAGGCCGAGGGCATGGAAGGCGCCTGTCCTTCCGGCAAGGCCTGCGAGGCCGTCTTCGGTGCGAGCTACTGCGTTGATTCCTGCTCGGTCGCCGACCAGACCGGCTGCAACGCGGGCATGGTCTGCGTCGGGATCACGCAGGGCGACGACGACGGGCTGTGCCTCCCGTCCTGCGCCACCCAGCCCGACCCGGACGGCTACTGCGAGGACAACTGGGATCCGCAGGTCGACTGCGACATGAACACCGGCTTCTGCTTCTGATAGGCTCCGCCCGCCCGTGACCGAGCAAGACTCGAGAGCCTTCCATTTCCACGGCGGACGGATCCTCGACCCGTCCTCGGGGCTCGACCTGGTGGGCGAGCTCGTCGTCCGGGATGGAAGGATCCTCGCTCACGGCAAGGGATTGACCACGCCGCACCTCGCCGAGCGAATCGACTGCCGGGGCCTCGTCCTGGTGCCGGGGCTCATCGATCTGCACGCGCACCTTCGCGAGCCGGGCGAGGAGCACAAGGAGGACATCGCGACCGGGAGCGCCGCCGCAGCAGCCGGGGGCTTCACGGCAGTCTGCTGCATGCCCAACACGAAGCCCGCCAACGACAACCGGACCGTCACCGAGCTCATCGTCCGGCGCGCTCGGGAGGTCGGCGGCGTGCGCGTCCATCCGGTGGGCGCGATCACGCAGAAGCTCGCGGGCGAGACGCTCGCGGACATGGCGGACATGCTGGAGGCTGGGATCGTCGCGGTCTCGGACGACGGCAAGTGCGTCATGAACGCGGGCCTGATGCGGCGAGCGATGGAGTACGCCCGCACGTTCGGGCTGACGGTCGTCCAGCACGCGGAGGACGAGAACCTCTCTCGCGGCGGATCGGCGAACGAGGGCCCGAACGCCACGCGCGCCGGCCTGCGCTCGCAGCCCACGCAGGCCGAGGAGGTGATCGTCGCGCGCGACCTCGAGCTGGCTGCGCTGACGGGGGCGCGTTACCACGTCGCCCACATCTCGTCGGCCGAGAGCGTCCGGCTCGTGCGCGAGGCGAAGCGGCGAGGTCTGCCGGTCACCTGCGAGGTGACGCCGCATCACCTGACGCTCGACGACGCGGCTTGCCTTTCCTACGACACCGCGACCAAGGTCAACCCGCCGCTCCGCAGCGCCAGGGACGTCGCCGCGCTGCGCGGTGCCCTCGCGGACGGAACGATCGACGCGATCGCGACGGATCACGCGCCGCACGCCCGGGTGGACAAGGAGCTCGAGTACGAGCTCGCCGCCTTCGGGATGGTCGGCCTCGAGACCGCGCTCGGGCTGGTCCTCGACCTCGTCGCCCAGGGCGTCTTGACGCTCGAGCAGGCCGTCCTGCGGCTGACCTCCGGGCCCGCCAGGGTCTTCGGGTTGCCGGGCGGGACGCTCGCTCGGGGCTCACCCGCCGACGTCACCGTCATCGACCTGGAGCGCGAGTGGTCCGTCAGCCCGGACCAATTCCGCTCCAAGGGGCGAAACACTCCGTTCGGCGGTCGCAAGCTCAAGGGCTGCGCCGTGGTGACGATGGTCGACGGACGGATCGTCTTCGACGGACGGAGCTAGCGCGTCACGCGCCCGACCACGATCCGCGTCTCGGCCGTGAAGCCCGCGCGCGTGCCGTGCCAGCCGTAGTGCGTCGGAGCGCCGCCGGCATCCGTCATGAACATCAGGGTGCCCACGCCGAAGCCGCCGTCGCCGGGCCAGGTCCTGCTGTCGGCCTGGTGCGGTATCGACGTCGCGTCGCTGATCCGCACGGCCCACGCGCCTGGAAGCCCGGGGACCGGACTCGGCGGCTCGAGGATGAAGCCGACGTGACCGGTGTTGCGCCTGGGCCAGTCCGGCGGACGGAGCCAGGCAAAGACGTCGCCGGGCCGGGCGTCGGCCAGGCGCTCGAGGCGCTGCCACCCCCGGCGCGGGCGCTCGACCGGCGCTCGGGCGATTGCGCCGAAGAAGTCGCGTGCGACCGGGCGCGAGCTCTGGATGGCCGCGCGAGCGGCGGGCGCAGCGCGGCCCACGACCCAGGCAGCCATTCCGGAGCAGTCCCAGAGGAAGACGCCGCTCCTCGGTCGCACCACCGTGTTGTGCTGATACCGCGTCACCCGGACGCTGCGTGCCACCTCGCCGAGGACGGTCAGGATGCGGCCGGCGGCCGGCGAGGCCGGACCGGCCTCGAGCGGTGGGTTGCTCGATGTCGCGCGCGGGAAGCTCGCCTCAGCCCCCGCCGCCAGGCCCGAGGGTCCACGCGCCACCGCCTCGTCTTCCGCCGAGGACCTCGCGGGATCGTCGTTCGCCGCGGCCAGCCCGGCCACCGCGACCGCTCCCGCGAAGAGGCACACGACGGGCCACCGACCGCGCATCGATGAGTCAGACGCTCCCGCGACGGGAAAGTTTCGGGCGAGGCCTGCCGTGGGGTTAGCATGGGGGAATGGCCTCGAGGTTCGTGGCATTCTCCTTCATCGGGATGGTCGCCTCCTGCGGCGGTGCCAGGCCTGCCGCACCGACTGCGCTGCCCCGGTGGCAGAGCCCGATCGCGCGCGACCACCCTCTCGCCGGCCGGATCTGGGACGCCCCGCGGGGCAGGTGGATCGACGAGACGACGCTCGTGGCCGGGCTGACCGGGGCGCGGTTCGTCTTGCTCGGCGAGAAGCACGACAACCGCGACCATCACGTCCTCGAAGCACGCGTCGTCTCGAGGCTGGCCAGGGCCGTCCTGCCTCGCCGCCCTGCGGTCGCCTTCGAGATGCTGGAGGTCGACAGCCAGGCGGCCGTCGACGCCGCCGTGGCAGCCAGCCCCACCGACCCCGACGCGATCGCCCGCGCCGTCGAATGGCATCACGGCGGCTGGCCCGAGTTCGCGACCTACCGGCCGGTCTTCCAGGCCGCGCTCGATCTCCGGTTGCGAGTCGTGGCGGCGAACCTTCCGGCGCCGAAGGCGAGAGCGCTCGTCCGAGAAGGGCTCGGCTCGCTGCCGGAGGGCGAAGCGGCGCGGCTGGGCCTCGACCGGCCGCTGCCGGACGCCGTGAGAGCGGCGATGGCCCGCGAGCTGAACGACGCGCATTGCGGGATGCTCCCGGAGCACATGCTGGACGGGATGGTCCTCGCGCAGCGCGCGCGAGACGCCACGATGGCGGACATGCTCGCCAGCCAGACCGGTGGGGCGATCCTCGTCGCCGGCGCGGGCCATGTGCGAAAGGATCGCGGCATCCCGAGCCTTCTGGACGGCGGCGCGGCGGCGCTGGCATTCGAGGAGGTCGCACCGGACCGCACCGACCCACGCGACTACGCGGCCAGATGGGATTCGGCGCTTCCCTTCGATTACGTCTGGTTCACGCCCGTCGCGACGAGCGACGATCCTTGCGCCGGCATGGAGGCAGCAGCGAACGAAGGCGGATTCACTCCGCCGTAGTGAGCGATCGTACCGAGCACCGAAGCGGGGGGGTCCGCGGGGGGGCGGCAGCCCACCCGCGCTCAGACGATCCGTGCGCCGGCATGGTGCCCAGGAACTGAAGATCCGGTCTACCGCGTCGTGGCGGGATGTGGCAAAGGGGAGGGGAAGTGACATCCCGGGTTCTCGAGTCTCCCAGCGCCGCCGTCCGGCTCGCGCGTGCCTCCGAGTGGCTCTCGGGGCGCGGGCCGGCCGAGCCCGTGCTGATCGTCGCGCCTAGCCTTCTGGCCGCGAGCCAGCTCGTGCGGCAGGTGGCCGTCCGGAGCGTGCGCGGCGCCGCGTTCGGCTGGCGCCGGACGACGCTGCACCGCCTCGCGGGCGAGCTCGCGGCGGAGCCGCTCGCGAGGGAGGGACTGACGCCCGCGGGCGCCTTGCCGCTCGAGGCACTCGCGCGGCGCGTGGTCCACGAGGCGGCAGCGCTGCGCGGGCTGGGCCGACTGCAGGTCGTTGCCGATCGCCCCGGTCTGCCACGAGCGCTGTGGCGAACGCTAGAGGAGCTCCGCCTCGCCGGGGCAGGAGCCGCGCGGGTCGCAGAGGGCTCGCCCGAGATCGGCAAGCTCCTCGCGGCCTGGGAGGCCGAGCTCGAGCGAGCGCGGCTCATCGATCGCGCGGGTGTCATCCACCGTGCCGTGCGCCGTGCGCTCGAGGAGACCCACCACCTGCTCGGTCTGCCGCTGCTTCTCCTCGACGTGCAGGTCGATACGGCCGGCATCCGACATCTCGTGCGCGCCGTCGCGTCCCGCTCGCCCGACGTCCTGGCCACCGTCCCCTCCGGAGACGGACGCACGCTCTCGAACCTCGAGAGCGCCCTCGACTGCGGTTCCTCGAGGGTGGAACCGAGCGAGGGAACGCTCGCGCGCCTGCAGGTCGGCCTGTTCGAGGGCGGGGCCCCGGGCCAGCGGAGCGCCGTGACCTCTACGTCCGATCCCCCGCGCGAGATCGAGATCCTGTCGGGCCCGGGCGCCGCCCGAGAGTGCGTCGAGCTCGTCCGCCGGCTGCGCCGCGAGGCGGATCGCGGCGTTCCGTTCGAGCGCATGGCGATCCTGCTTCGAGACCCGGCCGCCTATCGTCCCCACGTCGAGGATGCCCTGCGGCGGGCGGGCATCCCCGCCCACTTCTCGGAAGGGACGTGGCGACCCGACCCCGCCGGCCGCTCGCTCCTGGCGCTCCTCGCATGCGTGGCCGAGGGTCTGTCGGCCCGCCGCTTCACGGAGTACCTCTCGCTGGGCGAGCTGCCCGCGAAGCCGGTCGCCCCTCCCGGTGCCCCGCAGCGCGCCGACCGCTGGGTGCCCCCCGACGATGAGGTCCTCCCGGCCTCGACCTCGGACGAGCTTCTCTCACTGGGGGCGCCGGGCTCCGATCCGGCCGAGGTCGGCACGCCGAAGTGCGCGGGCTCGTCCTCGTGGGAAGAGCTCATCTGCCGTGCCGCGGTCATCGGCGGGCGTCGCCGCTGGGAAGGGCGGCTCTCTCGCCTCGCCCGCGAGCTCGAGCTGGATCGCGCCTGGGTGACGACTCCCGATGCGGCGGCCCGAATCGACAGATCCCTCGCCGATCTCGAGGCGCTCACGCGCTTCGCGCTGCCGCTGCTCGACGACCTCGAGGCGTTGCCCGCGCGGGCCTCCTGGGGCGAGTGGATCGAAGCGCTGTCGGCGCTTGCGATGCGTGCCTTGCGCCAGCCCTCGAGGGTCCTGTCGGTCCTGGCGGAGCTCGGCCCGATGGCGACGGTCGGCCCCGTGGATCTCGCGGAGGCGAGGCTCGTGCTCGGAAGGCGCCTCACGCACCTCGTCGCGCCGCCCGAGCGCCACGAGGGCGGCAGGGTGCTCGTGGCGCCGGTCGACGCTTGCCGCGGGCTTTCGTTCGAGGTCGTCTGTGTCCCCGGGCTGGCCGAGCGGATCTTCCCGAGGCAGATCGGCGAGGATCCCCTCCTCGGCGACGCCCAGCGGCGGAGGATCGCGGCCGACCTGACGACCAACGACGGCCGCGTCCGTGCCGAGCGCCTCGCGCTGCGTCTCGCCGTCGGCGCGGCCTCGAGCGCGCTCTACGTCTCGTACCCGAGGCTCGACTTGCAGTCCGCTCGGCCCCGCGTGCCGTCGTTCTACGGGCTCGAGCTGATCCGCGCCGCGGAGGGAAGGCTGCCCGGGTGGGGCGAGCTCGTCCGGCGCGCCGAGCGTGGAAGCGACACGCGCATCGGCTGGCCCGCGCCGGAGTCTCCCGACGACGCGATCGACGACGCCGAGCACGACCTGGCCGTCCTGCGGCCGCTCCTGGAGCTTCGCCAGGACTGCGTGGGCGGAGCGCGCTACCTGCTCGGCGCGAACCCGCACCTCGCCCGCGCGCTGCGCTCCCGGGCCCGCCGCTGGATCCGGCGCTGGACGCCCGCGGACGGGATCGTCGATCCGATGCCGGCCGCCAGGGAAGCGCTGAAGGCGCACGCGCTGGGCGCCCGCTCCTACTCGCCGACGGCGCTGCAGACCTTCGCGAGCTGCCCGTACCGCTTCTTCCTGTACGCCGTCCACAAGCTCGCTCCCCGCGAGGAGCCGGCGCAGATCGAGCAGCTGGACGCGCTCTGCAGGGGGTCCCTCTTCCACGAGGCCCTCTACGAGCTCTTCGTGGCGCTGAGGGACGCCGGCCGGCTGCCACTCGCGCCCGAGCGGCAGGACGAGACGCTTCGCACGCTCGACGAGGCGATCGATCGGGTGGCGGGCCGGGCGAGGGAAGACCTCGCGCCCGCCATCGATCGCGTCTGGGACGACGAGATCGCGTCCATTCGTACGGACCTCCGGGAGTGGCTGAGGCTCCTGTCCGAGGATCGCTCGGGCTGGTTGCCCTGGCGCTTCGAGCTCTCCTTCGGGCTCTCCGACAGGCGCTCCAGGGACCCGGCCAGCCAGGATGACCCCGTCCCGCTCGACGGTGGCTTGATCCTCCGGGGCTCGATCGATCTGGTCGAGCGCCACGCCGGCACCGGAGCCCTTCGCGTGACCGACTACAAGACCGGCAAGGCCCGAGCGCAGCCGGGGACCGTCGTCGGCGGAGGCGAGAAGCTCCAGCCGGTCCTGTACGCGCTCGCGCTCGAGAAGCTCTTCTCCGACGGATCGGTCCAGGGCGGTCGGCTCTGTTACTGCACCGCAGCGGGCGGCTTCGAGGAGCGCTTCGTGGAGCTCGATGGGCGCGCGCGTTCGGCGGCGGCGCTCCTCTCCGAGACGATCGGCAGCGCGCTCGAGGAAGGTTTCCTGCCCGCGGCCCCGGCGCCGGGCGCCTGCACCTACTGCGACTACCGGCCGATCTGTGGGCCCTACGAGGAGCTCAGGACGGGCAAGGTCAAGCCGCAGGATCGGCTGGCGTCCCTGAACCGGCTGAGGAGCCTCGCGTGAGCCAGAGGCCCCTCGCAGACGAGGCCGCGCGACGGCGGATACGCGAGGACCTCGGCTCGACCCTGGTCGTCGAGGCAGCGGCCGGCACCGGCAAGACCTCCGAGCTCGTCCGCCGGATCGTCGCGGTCCTCGAGTCCGGACGGGCGACGCTCGAGAGCATCGTCGCCGTCACGTTCACCGAGAAGGCGGCGGGCGAGATGAAGCTCAGGATCCGCTCCGAGATCGAGCGAGCCCGCGAGTCCGGCGGAGCGCCCCACCTCGACCGGGCCCTCGCTCAGCTCGAGGAAGCCCACATCGGGACGCTGCACGCCTTCTGTGCCCAGCTCCTCAGGGAGCGACCCGTCGAGGCGCGCGTCGACCCTGCCTTCGAGGTCATGACCGAGGATCAGGCCGAGCGGCTGTTCGGCGAGGCCTTCGAGCGCTGGTTCCGCCAGGTGCTCGCGGATCCACCCGAGGGCGTCCGCCGCGTTCTTCGCCGCCGTCCAGGCCGGCGCCACGCGCCCGGACCCCGGGATCTGCTCAGGGACGCGGCGTGGAGCCTCGCGGAGCACCGCGACTTCGAGGCTTCCTGGCGCCGGGATCCCGTCGACCGCGCGGCGGCCATCGACGGCGTCGTGGGCAGCCTCGCGGCGCTGGGCGCGCTCGCTCCGCTGGCCTCCTGGCAGGACGGGTACTTCACGCAGAGCCTGCACGAGGTCGCCCGGTGGGTGGAGGAGCTCCGCCGCCGCGAGGCGGTCCGAGGTCGCGACCACGACGGCCTCGAGGCGGAGCTCGCCGCGATGGGGCAGTGGAAGGTGTGGAAGCGCGGGCTCGGCAGGAGCAGGTGGTTCGGGGATGGGATCGCCACCGCCGACGTCCTCGCGCGACGGGACGCGGCCCGGCTCGAGCTCGACGAAGCCAGCGACGCCCTGGGAGCCGACGTCGCCGCCTGCCTTCGGGAGGAGCTCCGACCGGTGGTCGCCTCCTACGAGGCGCTGAAGGCGCGCGCCGGCGTCCTCGATTTCCTCGACCTGCTCCTGTGCGCCAGAGACCTCCTGCGTGACGACGACGGCGTCAGAGTCCAGATGCAGGAACGGTTCGAGTACCTGTTCGTGGACGAGTTCCAGGACACCGACCCCTTGCAGGCCGAGATCCTGCTGCTCCTCGCGGCCGACGACCCCGCCGAGACGAACTGGATGCGCGCGCGACCCGCCGCTGGCAAGCTCTTCCTCGTCGGCGACCCGAAGCAATCGATCTACCGCTTCCGGCGGGCCGACGTCGCGACTTACGAGGCGACCAAGTCCCGTCTCACGGCGGCCGGGGCCTCCGTCGTGTACCTCAGGACCAGCTTCCGGAGCGTCCCGTCGATCCAGTCGGCCGTCAACGCGGCCTTCTCCAGCGCAATGAAGGCGGACCCGGGCGGGTGCCAGGCAGACTACGTCCCGCTCGAGCCGTTCCGATCCGAGCCCGCCGACCGTCCGACGCTGATCGCGCTGCCCGCACCGAGGCCCTACGGCGACTTCGGGACGATCGTGAAGTGGAAGATCGAGGAGTCCTACGCCGACGCGGTCGCTGCGTTCGTCGACTGGCTCATCAACCAGAGCGGCTGGACCATCGAGGAGCGAGAGCGACCTGGTGCTCCAGTTCCGATCGGCGCTCGGCACGTGTGTCTCCTGTTCAGGCGCCTGCAGAGCTTCGGTGAGGACATCACCGGCGCGACGGTCAGGGCGCTCGAGGCGAGACGCATTGGGCACGTGCTGGTGGGTGGCCGCTCCTTTCACCAGCGCGAGGAGGTCCAGGCGCTCTCGAACGCGCTCGCTGCGGTCGAGCGTCCAGACGACGAGCTGTCGGTGTATGCGACGCTGAGGGGGCCGCTCTTCGCCCTCGGCGACGACGCGCTCCTGGCGCTCCGCCACGCACGAGGCACGCTCGACCCCCGCGTTGCCGGAGACGGCGAGCCACAGGACCCCGCCGGCGAGGTCGCGGCCGCGCTCCGGATCCTCGCGCGGCTGCACGAGCTGAGGAACCGCAGGCCCATCGCCGAGACGCTCGGGCGGCTGCTCGAGAGCACGCGGGCCCACGCGGGGGTTGCGATCTGGCCGCGTGGAGAGCAGGCGCTCGCGAACGTCGCGAGGCTCCTCGAGCTGGCGCGGTCGTTCGAATCGAGGGGAGCGACGTCGTTCAGGGCCTTCGTCGAGCTCCTCGAGACGGCGTCGTCGAAGTCGGACGCCACCGAGGCGCCGGTGGTGGAGGAAGGGAGCGACGGGGTGCGCATCATGACCGCGCACAAGGCCAAGGGCCTCGAGTTCCCGGTCGTCGTGCTCGCGGATCCGTGCGCGAGCCGATCGCACAGGTTCCCCTCGCGTCACGTGGACCAGGAGGCCGGGCTGTGGCTCGAGCCCCTTGCGCAGAGCGCGCCGCCCGAGCTGCTCGAGCACCGCGAGGAGGCCCTTCTGCGGGACGAGGAGGAGGCGATCCGGCTGGCCTACGTCGCGGCGACCCGCGCGCGGGACCTCCTCGTCGTGCCCGTGGTCGGCGAAGGCGAGACCGAGTCCTGGCTGGACGTCCTGAGCCCGGTCGTCTACCCGCCCTGCGAGACGAGGCGGAGGCCGGATGTGGCGCCGGGCTGCCCCCGGTTCGGCGTGGACACCGTGCTCGACCGTCCGCTCAAGGCGAGCACGGACGGCTCGTCGTCGGTGGCGCCCGGCCTGCACCTGCCGCGGCTGGGACAGCACCGGGCGGTGTGGTGGGATCCGGGCGCGCTGGACCTCGCCAAGAACCTCGACGTGGGACTCCGCCAGCAGCGACTCCTCGAGGTCGACGAGGGCGGCGGCGTCTCGGAGGAGTCGATCCGGCGCCACGCCATGTGGCAGGACCGCCGGGCCGAGGTCCTCGCGCGGGCCAGCGTCCCCGCGGCGCCGGTCCGCAGCGTGACCGAGGTGGCCGCGGGGGAGCCGCGCGAGATCGGGGCGGCGAAGGTCGAGGTGCTCGAGACGGATCGCCGGACCAGGAAGGACCGCCCCCACGGCAAGCGGTTCGGCACGCTGGTCCACGCGGTCCTCGCGGCCGTGGATCTCTCTGCCGACGACGACGCCATCCGGGCGATCGCCATCGCGCTCGGCCGGATCTTCGACGCTCCACCCGAGGAGGTCGAGGCGGCCGCCAGCGCCGTCCGTGGCGCGCTCGATCATCCGCTCCTTCGCCGCGCCTCGAGGGGCGAGCACCGCCGCGAGGAGCCGGTGCTCCTCAGGAATGACGACGGCTCCCTCGTGGAAGGCGTCGTCGACCTCGCCTTCCGGGAGGCAGGCGCCTGGACGGTGGTCGACTTCAAGACCGACCTCGACTCGGCGTCCTGCCGCGAAGCGCACGAGGCCCAGGTGGTTCTGTATGCTCAGGCCGTCACCCGCGCGACGGGTGAGCCCGCGCGCGGCGTGCTCCTCTTTATTTGAGCGCGGGTGGGCTGCCGCCGGACCGAAGGCCAACCGCGTGCCCCCCCGCTTCGATGCTCGCTCACTACGGCCGAGTGAATCGGCCTTCGTTCGCTGCTGTCTCGCTGCCGGGCGCCTCCTCGTCTACCAGCGCCAGCTCGAAGAGTGAATCGGCCTTCGTTCGCTGCCTTCTCGCTGCCGGGCGCCTCCTCTGAGTGTCAGGGAAGCTCGTGGACCGGATGGTCAGGTGCACTGCGCCGCGGCCGAGCGCCGCCGTCGCATCTTTCCGCCGGCGTGCGCTCGCAGCTCGACGCGCGGATCGCGCCCCGGCTTGAACTTGGCCGCGTGGTCCTTAGCGATAGAGCATGGGCTCGGTGAGCCCAACGCCGTGGCCTGGAGTGTCCCGGCCCCGGAAAACGGAGCGAACGAGAGAAAGGGTTTTGCGATGCAGTTCAAACTAGCGACCACACTCGTCGCGGGCCTGGCGAGCCTCGCCCTGGCGCCGCGATTCGCCAGCGCACAGACGACCTACGGACGCACCTACGAGCGCACGACCGAAGGTTGGCAGCTGACCACCACGATGAGCCGGCAGGCGTACCCGAGCCACGTGATGAGCCCGATGGGCGCGCAGCTCCTGATCGGCGGCGGCGTCGGTGACTTCACGGGCGAGACGATCCAGAGGGTGACCGACACGGGCGGGGCGTGGCTGGTCCGGCTCGTCGTCGGGACGAGGACCCTCTTCGGCGCCGAGGCCTCCTACGTGGGCGAGGCGCGGGAGATCGACGCGCTGGGGCTGGCCCGCGACTCCGTGCTCGTGAGGAACGGCTTCGAGGGCGCGATCCGCCTGAACCTGCCCTTCACGCAGGATCAGTACCTGATCGGTCCGTACATCTTCGGAGGGCTGGGCTGGAACCGCTTCGACATCGTGAACTCCGCGCGCAACACGTCGAGCATCCGCGACGGGGACGACATCTTCGTGGTGCCGTTCGGCGCCGGCCTGAACGTGAGCGTGGGTCAGTTCGCGCTCGACACGCGGATCACGTTCCGCCCGGCGTTCGACGACGAGCTCATCGGCAGCCGCGGCCCGGCCGAGTCGCGCACGGAGAGCCTGGATAGCTGGGCGTTCACCGCCGCGCTCGGCGCCGAGTTCTGATTCTCCCGACCTACTCCGCTTCGCACGGACCCCAGATCGCCGAGAGAGCCTCGATGTCCTCGGGCGTCGGCAGGACGTCGAGGTTTGCGGGGTTCATCACCGAGGATCGCTCGCTGCGATCGACGTGCACGAGCCCGAACGAATGACCGATCTCGTGCGTGATCGTGACCGCGCGCTCCTCGGAGTCCTCGAGCTCGCGATTGACGAAGACGATTCCCTCCTCGTCGTCGTACAGGCCGTAGAACGCGAGCGCCGCGCTCTCGAAGCGGATCGGCAGGCGCATCGCGCCAGGCACTTCGTCCAGGGTCAGCCGCGCCTCCGCCTTCGCGCGCCACAGCTCCATTGCGGCCGAGATCGACTCACGCTCGGGCAGGGTCGCGTCCGGCGCGGGATCGAGCACGAGCGGCTCGCAGGGATCGTGGACGATGTCGATGGTGTTGTCGGTGGCGACACAGCCGATGAGTGACCAGAGAGCGAGGAACCCTAGCACCTTCGCCATGAGGCATTCAGGTTACTGCGCCGCTGCACATCGATCGAGCAAAAGCGGATCAATCCATCTAGATCAATCCCTGACACTGACGTCGGTGTCATCGACGGCTTCGCGGACGCCAACCACGTCGACGACGAGGGCCAGTGGATCCTGACGGCGGGCTTCACCCGCTGCTCGGCGGGTTGCGAGGACGCGGCCCGCCTGTAGGCTCGAGCCCGGAGTGAGGCCGCCCGGTCTCGGTGGGAGCTCTCACGATCGACCGCGGTTTCTCGTTGGTGGACGCCCTCTCGCTCGCGGCACTACAGTTGCACCGTCGGGGACACATGGAGGTGGCCATGAGAGCTTCTTCGCTGCGTTTGCTGTCCGTCTTCGCTCTTCTCGTTCCCGTCGTCGGCGGCGCCAAGGGAGGTGGCTGCGGCGGGGCCGCACGCTCGCGCTCGCCGGCGCCGGACGTCACGGGAGCCTGGGCGATCGAGTACGACGACACGCTCGGGGTCGAGATCAGGATCGGAGGAGCGGTCTACACCGATGAGATCGGGGCGCAGGGCGGCAGCGTCACGATCGATCACGAGGGCCAGCCCCTGACCTTCGATCTCGACTGCGAGCGTCCCGAGGTCGTCTGTCCGAGCGAGGCCTGGCCGGACGAGGTCACGGCCGAGCAGCGCCTTGCCGAGTATCCCCACCAGATGATCGTCACGCTGCCCACGCAGACCTGCAGCGGCCAGCTCGTCGAGCCGGATCCCGCCGACTGCGGCGAAGGCACGCCCAACCCCGACTGCGACCAGGTCTGCGACGGCGAGGTCGCGACCACCAGCCGCGAGGTGTTCGGCGTGATCGCGGAGGACGGCTCGAGCTTCGACCTCCTGCTCGGTGCGGGCATCGCCTCGAACGGCTTCAACTGCGTCCTCCTCGGCATCTCGGTGGCGCAGGCCGACCTCGTCAACACCGGGTCGGCCGAGGGCGGCGACTGGCGGTCGACTCGAATGGACAACGGGGCGGTCACGACCGGCTACGCAGGCGGCTGCCTCTGGGTGGGCGATCCCGATGCGGACCAGGAGCTCGAGGCGCTCGTCCTGGGCGCCAGCATCGAGTTCACGACGGGCTTCACCGGCACGAGGCTCTGATCGGCCCCCCGATCCCCGACCCATTTTCTGTTCTCGATCGCCGAAACCGGCAGTTGTCATGGACCGCCGAAACCGGCCCCGACTAGGGTGCCGCCCGCCACTCATTCCGCAATCCGTCCGGGGAGGTCCGTGATGAATCGTCTGGCAGTCGTCGCCTTGCTTCTCGTTCCGGCGCGCGCCTTGGCTCAGGACACGACCGAGGTGTCGGGGACCGTCACCGACGCCAACGGTCCGCTGGCGGGGGCCATCGTCTGCGGCTGCGACTGGGATCAAGACGGCCGCATCGCGATGGCGCGCGAGACCTGCGCGACGACGGACGAGAGCGGCGCGTTCTCCGTCGAGACGACGCTGGTGAGCGACGGCACCGACGTCTTCGGCCAGATCATGGTCGGCGCGCCGGGTCACCTGACGGTGGACCCGTACGTGCTCGAGACAGAGACCACGGGCGTGGAGGTCGAGCTGGAGCTCCTCGACGCCCCGGACAACCCGGACTACGACTGGTGGCGTCCGATTGGCCGGGCCGACGGGAGCGTGATCGGCTGCGGCACCTGCCACGGGACGATCGTCGACCAGTGGCTGGAGTCGAAGCACTCGATCGCCGCGGACGATCCGTGGGTCCTCGACCTGTATCACGGCACCGACGAGGACGGAGAGCCATCGGGGCCCGGCTACCGCCTCGATCACGACGACACGGGGCCCTGCGGCGCTTGTCACCTGGCCACCGCGACCTGGGAGACCGGCGAGGTCGCCGACTTCGACGAGCTCGAATCGATCCACTTGAACGGAGTCTTCTGCGAGACCTGCCACAAGATCCGCTCGGTCACGCCGAGGGGCGGTCCCGGCGTCGACGGATCGATCGAGCTCTGGCGGCCGAGCTACGGCGACGCGGCCGGCGGCTGGGCGCAGTTCGCCTTCGGTCCGTACCCGAACGTGACGACCCACTCGATGCTGACCTCCTACTCGCCGCTGTTCGAGGGGCCCGAGGCATGCGTCGGCTGTCACGAGTGGGAGAACGACAACGGCGTGCCGGTGATGGACACCTACACCGACTGGATGGCCGTCGGCGATCCGGCGGACACCAAGCCCTGCGAGGGGTGCCACATGCAGGACACCTTCGGCATCGGCGCGGATCCGATGGAGTGGCTGGTCGACGACCCGCACATGCGCCAGATGTCGGGCCAGAGGCGCGATCCGGAGACGGTCTTCCTTCACCAGTTCTTCGGCGGCGAGCAGTGGGCGCCGTTCGCGATGACGCTTCAAGCCGAGGCCGTCCAGGAGGGCGGCGAGCTGGTCGTGAGGACCACGACGATCAACACCGGCGCGAACCATCGAATCCCGACCGGGATGCCCTTCCGCGAGATGATCCTCGTGATCACCGTCGAGCCGGCCGGCGGCGGAGATCCGCTCGTCCTGGCGGCCGGTCCGACGATCCAGGCCCGCGGCGGCGACCTCGCCGGCCAGCCCGGCAAGGTCTTCGCCAAGTCGCTCGGCGACGCGGATGGCGAGCTGACGTTCGCCTTCTGGGACGCGACCCAGACCCTCGAGGACACCCGGCTCGCGACCGGCCAGGCCGACGAGAGCGAGTTCCGCTTCACGGTCACGCGCGACGTGTCGGTCGAGGTGACCGCGCGGATCTTCTACCGCCGGGCGTCTCAGCTCCTGGCCGAGGCGAAGGGCTGGGACACGACCGACATCGAGATGACGCAGGTCCAGCAGGAGGTCGATCTCGTCGCCCAGGGCGATGACGGCGGGCCCGGCTCCGACGGAGGGGCCGAGGAACCCGCGGAAGAGGACGCCGGTACCTGCGCTTGCCGGCAGGTCGGTGCGAGGCGGGCGCTCGGCGTGGCGCCCTCGGGAGGTCTGGCCGTCCTGTTCGCGCTGGCCCTCCTCGCGCGGCTTGCGCGCCGGCGGAACGGGGCGCGCTGATGCGCCCTGCTGGGGTCCCACGGATCCTCTCGATGTTCGCTGCGCTCTGGCTCGCGGGCTGTCCCGACGTGGGCGACGACCCGATGGACTGGGATCCCGGTGACGACCCGGTGGACTCCGGCGGCCCCGCGCCCGGCGACGCGGGCGATTCGGGCCTCTTGCAGGACGCGGACGGGCCTCCGCCGCTCGAGGCCGCCGTGATGCTCCAGAATCTGAGGATCGTCCCCGACTACGTGAAGATCGCCGAGGGCGGCACCGTGACCTGGACGAACCTGGACGCGGTCCAGCACAACATCCGCAGCGGGACGCCGGAGGCGACGACCGATCTGCTGGCCTCGGGGCTCCTCGACCGGGGCGATACCTACACCTTCACGTTCACTGAGCCGGGGCAGGTGCTCTACTACTGCGGCACCCACGCGAACGTGATGGTCAACGCCGTCGTCGAGGTCGTGGCGCCATGATCCGCGCGATCTGCCTGGCCGTCTCGCTGCTCGCCCCTTCGCTCGCGTCGGCCATGCCGCGGTTCGCGGTGCAGACCGGCGCTCCCTGCTCGCTATGCCACGTCAACCCGACCGGCGGCGGGTCGCGGTCGGCGTACGGTCGCGGCGTCTTCGCGCGCCAGATCCTGCAGGCCAACCTCGGGGCTCCTCGCACCGGCTTCCCGCTCATCGACCCGGTGATCGGCGACTTCGTCGCCTTGGGCGCCGACGTTCGGGCCGCCTACCTGCACACCATTCCGAGGGCGGACGTCCCGGAGGAGCGAGCCAGGGCCGCGGGCCTCGCAGAACAGTCGCACACGCTCTTCCTGATGCAGGCCGACCTCTACCTGCACGTCGACCTGGCGCCCTACCTCGAGATCTACGTCGATCAGGGGACCTATGGCTCGCAGGAGGTCTACGTGCGGCCGAGGATCGGACCTCTCTCGCTCAAGGCGGGGAAGTTCATGCCCGCCTACGGGTGGCGGCTGGTCGACCACACGACGCTCGTCCGCGAGCCGATCGGCTTCGGTCCCAGAGCCAAGGACACCGGTCTCGCGCTGGTCTTCGACCACCCGAACCTCTCCGCCGAGGTCGGGATGTTCAACGGCGCGGGCCCCGACATGCTGCTCGATACCGACCGGAAGCGGGCGTGGTCCGGTCGGCTCGAAGGTCGCCTCCAGCTCTGGAAGCTGCGCGCCAACCTCGGGGTATCGGGCTACTGGAACGAGTCCGGCGAGGGCGACGCCGCGCTGGACTCGCTTCGCTATGGCGCCTTCTGCGGGCTCGGCTTCGGGCGACTGGCGTACCTGGCCGAGCTCGACGTCGTCGACGACGTCGAGGCCGGTGAGCAGACCCTCGGGTACGCCGCTTACCACGAGCTGTCGCTCATTGCCGTCCGCGGCCTGCAGGTGGCCGGGACCTACGAGTTCCGTGACCCGGACACCGACCTCCGCGCAGATGCGTTCCACCGGGTGGGCGGGTCGGTTCAGTTCTTTCCCTGGCCGAACACGGAGCTCGAGGTCATCGCCCGCAACACGATGGCGAACTCGAACAACCCGATCTCCCGGCTCCTCGAGGTGATGGTGATCCTCCATGGATACCTGTAGATCGCTGCTGGTCGCCTTTCTCGTCGGGGGCTGCGCTCCGCGTATCCCGCCGGAGCCGCCCGTCGCGCCGGACCTCGCGCTCGGCCAGCGGGTCTACCGCGCGAGCTGCGCACCTTGCCACGGTGCACGCGGCCAGGGCGACGGTCCGGCGGCGCCGTTCCTCGATCCGCAGCCGCGCGCGCTGGTCGACGCGCAGTACAAGCTGAGGACGACCGCGACCGGCGCGCTTCCTACGGACCGGGATCTGCTTCGCACCGTGACCGACGGCGTCTTCGGAACGCCGATGCGGGGCTTCCGTGAGACGCTCAGCGCCCACCAGCGGCGATCGGTCGTCGCGTACGTCCAGTCGTTCTCTCGGCGGTTCGCCGAGGAGACGAGGGGCCCCGCGGTCGAGATGCCTGCGGCGCCGGCACCGAACGTCGCACGCGGGCGCTGGGTCTGGCGAACCATGAAGTGCGCCGAGTGCCACGGCCCGCGCGGGCGAGGGGACGGTCCCTCGAACCCTACCCTCGTGAACTACCGCAACGAGGCAAACCCGTCGCACGACTTCGGGCTCGGGTATCTGAAGCGTGGCCTGTCGCGCGAGTCGGTCTACCTGACGCTGCGCACCGGCCTGGATGGCACCCCGATGCCGTCCTACGAGGCCGCCGCGACCGACGCGGACCTCTGGGCGCTCTCGGACTACATCCTCACGCTGATCCCCAGGCGGGGCGCGTGGCGGTGGCTGTCCGACCCCGTCGATCGCGACTATCCCTGAGTCAGCGGACCTCCACGGTCCCGCCCTGGGCCGAGTGCACGATGCAGTAGTAGTCCCAGCTCCCCGGGTCTCCGAAGTAGCGCTCCCAGACCCCGCCACCCGGCAGGTACGGGCTGCTCCACGCCGGCGCGACCGGCGAGCTGCGACGTCCTTCGGTCACGGTATGAGCCACCGCGTCCTCGTTCGTCCACCGTACCGTGGTGCCGGGGGCGATCTCCAGCCGCTTCGGAACGAAGGCCATCCCGATTATCCGGACGTCCACGACCGGCCCGTCCACGGGCACGTCCGCGTCGGGTGAGGGCTCCGGCTCGAACCCGCCGTCGGGGACGGGCCCACCCAGGTCGATGCAGCCGGCCGCCAGGATGCCGGCCGCAAGCGCGATGGAACCAAGTCCGTGGCCCGATCTCGTCGAGTGACTCGTTCGCATGAGCCCGGTGCGGCCCGGCGATTGTCGGGGAAGGGGGCAGCCGGGAGCCATGACACGTACCGGCCTCCTGCGCCGCGCTGGCCGTTTGCGCCGAGATGGGGCAGAGTCGGCGGGTGCTGCGGGGTTGGTTGAGCCTGTTGCTGCTCACCGCCGGGTGGGCCGCGTGCGGCGGTGACGACGACGATGACAGCGCCGACGCCGACGCAGACGCCGACTCGGATGCGGACGCGGACGCAGATTCCGACTTCGACGCGACCGAAGCTTGCCGCCTCGCCTGCGAGCACGACGCCGGTTGCGTGCCCGGGCTCGACGCGGACGCCTGCCTGGCCGGGTGCCTCTGCTACGGCGTTGAGCTCGTGGAGCCGGAGGACGCAGCCGCGTACCTGGAGTGCTCCGCGACGGTCGAGTGCGCCGAGGAGAGCTCGAGCTACTGCGCGGCCCAGGTCGCGGCAGGGGGCGAACCCTCCAGCGCGGCGCTCGGGGCGGCCGGATCCTGCGCGGAGCGGGAGGCCGAGCTCTGTCCGGCGGCTCCGGGACGGCTGGCCTGCGACGCCGTCCTCATCAAGACTCCCGCGGCCGTGGCAGCCTTCGAGGACTGCCTGGGGCAGCCGACCTGCGACGAGGTCCTGGCCTGCCGGTTCCAGTCCTGGCGCGACCTCTGCCAGTGAGGATTCTCGCGGAATCACGGCGGTCTTGGGGGATGCGGGATCTTTACCGAACCTGACTCGTCTCGTTGGTCACGAAATCGAGGCTCCCACGAACATGGTGAACGAGATGCCAGCACTAGCGCGCGCGGATCACACCCGGCCGGACGACATCGGGTCGAAGGCCATCGAGAAGCTGATCGGAGCCGGGGCCCATCGCGAGGCGGTTGCCTTCTGCGCCCGCGAGTACGGCGCCACCCTCGGGAGGCTCTGCATGGCGCTCCTGGGAGCGCAGGCAGAGGCGGAGGAGGCCGTGCAGGAGACTCTCCTCGCGGCGCACTCCGGCATGGCCTCGTATCGGGCCGAGGGCACGGTCAAGGCGTGGCTGTACGGGATCGCGCGGCGAATCTGCGCGCGGCGGCTCGAGACGCGGATCCGCCGCGAGCGAAGGCTGGTGCTCGTGCACGACGCCGACGCCGACGCAGAGCTCCCGGACGACCTGCTCGAGGCGCGCCGGCGCGCTGAGCGAGTGCGGGCCGCGCTCGAGGAGCTCAAGCCGAGCGAGCGCGACGCGCTCCTGCTCCGGTACGAGTCGGGCCTGAGCTACCGCGAGATCGGTCATGCCTGCGGCCTCGACGAGGCCACCGCGCGCAAGCGAGCGAGCCGGGCACTAGAGAAGCTCGGCGACATCCTGGGATCCAAGGAGACGAGGTAATGGAAGCGCGAACCACGAAGTGCGCCGAGGTCATGGATGATCTTTCGGCGATCGTCGACGGAGACGCCGAGATCCTGTCCAGGCACGCCGAGCATCTCGGCGACTGCGATGCCTGCCGCGACGCCCGTCACGAGGCGGCCGCGACGGTAGCCCTCGTCGCCGACGCGGGTGGCGACTACCAGCCGCCGGCGGATCTCGAGGCGCGCCTCCTCGCCGCGATCGACGCGACCGGGGCCAGCGAGGCGCCGAGCAAGCCGGCCGCGAGCGACGCGAGCGAAGTCGGGCGGACCCCGCCGGCGAAGGAAGCGCGCCCGGAGCCGGCTCGCCCCGCCACCGCTTCTGCGGTGAAGCGGAGGGAGCCCGAGTCGCAGGCGCGACCGCAGCGGCTGCGTCTGATCATCGGCGCCGGCACCCTCGCCGCGGCGGCCGCCATCGGCACGATCGTGGCCGTCGCGACCGGCGTCTTCGAATCCGCCGTCCAGGGGCCGGGACCGGGCGTCTCCGGTCCGCCGAGCGCGCGGATCACGCGCACGGTGCGTGCCGCGACCGACGGGTCGAGCGGGATCGAGGTCCGCGCGCCTGGTGCGACGGCTTTCTCGCCGGTCGCTCCGGGCGCGGCCATCGCCGCGGGCGGCGCGATCCGGACGGACGCACGCACGCGCGCGCAGATCGATCTGTCCGACGGCACGGTCCTCGTTCTCGACCACCAGACGGAGCTCCAGCTCGACGGCTCGACTCCGCGCCTCGTGCACCTCGCGAGCGGCGAGATCGTCGCGGACGTCGCTCATGTCGCGGGAGCGCCCTCGGCCGTCTTTGCGACGCCGACGGGGCGCGTCGAGGTCCTGGGGACGAAGTTCTCGCTCTCGGCGTCGCCGGAGCTGGCGAGCGTTCGCGTGACGCGGGGCATGGTGCGCGCCCACGGCGCGGCCGGAGGCTCGGCCGGCGTCGCGGCCGGACAGGAGGGTCTGCTTCCCAAGGGAGCACGCGTGCGCGTGGTCCCCGCCGTCGACCTCGCCGCGTCTGTAGGCTGGTCGGAGCTGGGAATCACGGGCGAGACCGCGGAGGCGAGCCATGCGGGTCTGGGTGAGCTCAGGGCCCGCCGACCCGGCGAGCGGCAGGATCGCGAGCGACCGCTCAGGCTCTCGAATCACAGGGTCACGGTGCGGATCGTCGGCAACATGGCCCGAACCGAGATCGAGGAGACGTTCGCCAACGACGGCGACCAGACGCTGGAGGGAATCTACCGGTTCCCGCTCCCGCCCGAAGGCCGCATCGCCCGGCTGGCGCTGGACGTGAACGGACGGATGGAGGAGGGCGCGTTCGTGGAGCGCGACCGGGCGGCGAAGATCTGGGGAGGCGTCATCCGCCACGCGACCCCGGTCGCCATCCGCAAGCCGGACGAGGAGTTCATCTGGGTTCCGGGTCCCTGGCGCGATCCGGCGCTCCTCGAGTGGCAGCGGGGCGGGCGCTTCGAGCTCAAGATCTTCCCCATCCCGGCCCGCGGCCAGCGGCGCGTGATCCTCGGCTACACCGAGAACCTCTCCCCCTACCGCGACGGTCGCCGCTACGTCTATCCCTTGCCGCTGTCGGCCGACGCGTCGACGCGGGTCGGCCGGTTCGAGGTCGACATGCGCGTCGCCGGGGCCGATCCCGAGTTCCCCGTCGTCTCTCACGGCTACGACATGCGCTCGAGCCGCGACGGCGGCGCGACGCGGCTGGCCTTCGCGCAGGACGGGTTCCTGCCTGCTGGTGACATGATCGTCGACTTCGTTCCGCCGAACCGCAACGCCGAGCTGCGCTCCTGGACCTACGTCGGGACCGCCGCACCCGTCGCGGTCGGCGCACGGCAACCCGCGCGCGGCGCGGACGCCGCCGTCGAGGCCGCGGCTCGCGAGCTCGCGTCGGACAGCCGGCCGTTCGTCGCGTTCGCGCTGAGACCCGAGCTTCCGGGCTTCACCGAGACCCGCCCCCGCGACTACGTGATCGTGGTCGACGCGAGCCAGTCCATGGTCGGCGAGCGCTTCACGCGCGCGTCCAGGCTCGCGGGCAGCATCGTCGGAGAAATGGACAGACGCGACCGCTTCGTCGTCGTCGCCTGCGACGCGACCTGCACGGCGATGGGGGACGCGCCCCGATCGCCGTCGCCCGTCGCGGCGGGCGAGGTGGCGGGGTGGCTCGGGACGGTCCGACCCGCCGGCGCCTCGGATGTGGTCGGCGCGCTCGAGCGCGCCACGCGCGCCATGGAGGGCAAGCGCGCATCGGGCCGCGACGTGCGCGTGCTGTACCTGGGCGACGGGATCGCCACGGTCGGCCACCGGACGGCGGCGTCGATCTCGGCGGAGGTCGAGGCGCTGTCCCGGAGCGCGAACGTCGCGTTCACGACCGTCGGGATCGGGGGCGACTCCGACGCTCTGGCGCTCGCGGCCATCGCGCGGTCGGGCGGTGGCCACTACGTCCCGTACGTCCCCGGCGAGCGTGTCACGCAAGCGGCCCTCACCGTTCTCGAGACCACCTACGGCGTGTCTCTCGTCAACCCCGTGCTCGAGATGCCGGCCGGGATCGTGGACGTCTCTCCGGCGAAGCTCCCGACGATCCGTGCCGGCGAGGAGGTGATCGTCGTCGGTCGCCTCACGGGCGAGGTGCGAGGCGAGGTCGTGCTGCGCGGCACCGTGGCTGGCAACGCCTATCTCGACCGCTACCCGGTCGCGCTCCAGCCCTCCTCGGCGGAGGGTAACTCCTTCGTCCCCCAGCTCTGGGCCGCCAAGACCATCGAGCGGCTCGAGCTCGACGGCCGCGGCGAGGATCGCGGGAAGATCATCGCGCTGTCGAAGTCCTTCGGCGTCCTCTCGCGCCACACCTCGCTCCTCGTCCTCGAGAGCGAGGCGATGTTCCGCGCGTTCGGAGTGGAGCGCGCTCATCCCACCGTTCAGTGGAGCGGCGAGAGTGACACGGTCAGCGAGGATTCCACGGGCCTCGAGGCCCAGGCCGCGGCCCGCGAGAGCGGGGTCCTCGGGCTGATGGGGAACACGTCCGGCGGCGGCGGCGGGCGGATGGGCGGCTACGCCGGCCCGAGGATGTCGCGCAGCCGCGACCAGGCGCGGGGCGACATGGACCAGCCGCTGGGTGGCGTCGAGGGCGAGCGCTGGTCCGCCGCCGATCGTGCCGCTCCGGAGGAGGCTCCCGCCCCGCCGATGGCGCAGGCTGGACCGCGACCGAACACGGAGGCGACGTCCTCGAGGGCCGCACCACGCCCGGAGATGCCGGCCAGGAGGCCCGCGGTAATCGAGCAGAATTCAGTTCGTGATCTGGGCGCCGCACCACGCCCGGAGATGCCGGCCAAGAGGCCCGCGGGCCCAGGTCGCTGGATGCGGCGCGTGTGGTTCCGCACGGGGCAGGTCCAGGCGGGCGTGGCCGTCAGCGGCGCGGAGAGCCGCGCGGTCATGGCGGCCGATGCGGCGCTGCGCCAGCAGCCGGAGAGCCGGGACCGGCACCGCGAGCTCCTCAAGGCGCTGTCTCGCGCCGGCGAGATCGACCGCGCCCACGAGATCGCGGAGAAGTGGCTGTCGCGCGATCCCCTCGACACCGAGGCCCTGACGTCCCTGTCCGACGTCCTCGGGCGCCAGGGTCGTCGCGACGAGGCGATGCGGTTCCTCACGGGCGTCGTCGACCTCGAGCCCGACAACAAGGCGCTGCAGGAACGCCTGGCCAAGGCCTTCGAGCGGGCGGGCGAGCTCGATCGAGCCTGTGCCCACCGGATCGCGCTCGCCGAGATCGGCAACGACGCCGAGTCGGTCGGCTCGGCGATCAGATGCGAGCGAGCGCGCGCGAAGTTTGACGCGGCTTCGCGGCTCCTCGCGGCGCTTCCCGACGAGTCGGCGCGCCAGCGAGCGGAAGCGGCCGCGTCGATCCCTGCCGAGAGAGCGCCGGCCGGCGGCGACATCACGCTCGACGCGAGCTGGAACGGCGGATCGGACGTGGACCTTTCGCTGGTCACGCCGCAGGGAACGCGCCTGTCGTGGATGGGCGGGCGCCCGACGGTCTCGGCGGAAGGCGCCCGCGAGTCGGGCCGGGAGCGCCTGGTGCTCAGGCGGGCCCAGGTCGGCAGCTACGTGGTCGAGGTCTCGAGGGCGAATCCGGACACGGCGCCGATCTCCGGCCGCGTGACCGTCCAGGTCCTCGGCTCGCGCCGCACCCTCGACTTCGTCCTCACCGGCGAGCGCGCCGCGATCGGTCGCGCGACGGTCCGCCGCGAGTCTCGGCTCGAGCCTGCCTGGCGGTAGCGGTCACGGTTACTCCGTGGACTTCGGATGGCCCGTCGTCGCCAGGGTGAGCAGCACCCTGCGCCGTCGGTCGTCGATGCAGTACCAGACGCGGCCAGCTCCGGTGATCTCGTATTGCCACTGCTCGAGCCCGGCGCCCTTGAGCTCGCGTGTTGCGAGCTGCCCCTTGAGCTGGTGCTGCCGCGACGAGGAGTGCGCGCGATCTCGGGGATCGCGGGAGAGCGCGTCATAGCAGTCTCTAGCCGGCCCGGGGGCCTGCGTGCAGATCTCCTCCCAGCCGCTCGCTGCCTCGCTCGTGGCGAACCGGAGCTCCCAGTCGCCCTGTCGGGGTGGAGGGGCGACGCGCTCGCCGCGCTTGGCCACTGGCTACGGCCTCGGAACCCTGGCGCCGGTCCCGCGCAGTCCTCCCTTCAAGCGTCCCGCCAGCCCTTCGGCGTGGAGTGAGGCGGTCGCCTTCCAATCCTCGACGAGCCTGCCGAGGGCGACAAACTCGCCGAGATCGGCGCACGACTCGAGCGTGTCCAGAAACTCGGCGACGAAGGTGGTTCTGTCGGCGGCCGGGAGAAACCTGGTCCAGGGGAGCCGTTCCGCGATCTCGGCCTCGTCGATCTGCAGCTTCTTCTTCGCGCGGGAGGCGCCGACGGTCAAGAGCCTCACCGCCGCCAAGAGCGCCTCGCGTTGCGCGGTCTCGGATGACTCGCGCGAGAGGCGAAGTGTCTGGCCGTCGCGCCGGCGCAGGAGCACATCGCCGTGTCTCAGCCAGCGTTCCACGCTCGTCGGCTCGCGAAGAAACGAGCTCCAGGCCAGCTCATGTGCACTCATGCCTGATATCATGCTGATCATATTCAGAAGTCGCAAGAGCGGCCCGGCCGCCCCTCGAGGCGCGGCGCCGTCAGCCGCGAGTCACCTGTAGATCCGCACGAAGAAACCGACCACGCCACCCACCATTGCGAGCAGCCCGACGATCGCCACGAGCAGATAGGCGTCCATGCGCGAGTCGAGCCACACGAGCCCAGAGCCGACCGCAGCGGTCAGGCCCAGAACGACGAGCCCGATCCATCCCCCGACGCCCGCGCCGGCCGTCCTGACGTCGACGCCGGGCGGCGGGTCGTCGCCCGGGCCCAGGATTGCCAGCTCTCCCGAGGACTCCTCGATGGGGGGCGATTCGGGACGCACGCGTTCGGCAGTCAGGCGCGCGCCGACGGTCTTGACGTGCTTTTCGGCGGTCGGGTCCGGCCAGCCGCGCAGCGCGGCCCTGGCGAAGAGTCGGTAGTAGACCGACCCGCCGACGGTCGGGCGGCCGCCTGGCGGCAGGCGCACCGCGGTACGCGCTACGAACACCGGACCCTTCGTGCCCGAGCGCCCGCTCGAGCGGTACGGCCCCGCCCCTGCCCGGCCGCCCATCCCGGGCGCCGGAGCGACGATCCTCTTCTCGAGCAGCGCCAGCGTCTCCTCGTGGAAGTGGTGGTAGTGGGTCGTGCGGCTCTTTCCGCTCCCGGTGCTCCACTGCTCGGTTCCCTTGAGCGTCAGCGTGACCCGCTCGACGTCGATGGCGCGCTTGACCCGGAAGCGCAGGGTCACCGGCACCCACTCGCCGAGGGCGAAATGACGGTCTGGCGCCTCCAGCGTGAAGTCGGTCACGCGCGTCCGGATGAGGTGCTTGCGCGCGATGAGGATCAGGATCACGGGCAAGAGCGGCGCTGCCGCGACCAGCGCGATGACGAGGATGGCCGAGAGGATGTACGTGAGCACGGGGCCGGCGACCGTCACGGGCCGGGCAGGCACACGAGTGGCGGCCTCGATCTCGGCGTCGGTCGCCACCGGTCGCGGCTCGACGAGGAGCTCGGCCTCGGCCTTCGGGTCGATCGCCCAGGGCACCTCGGCGCTCGCCTTGGCGCGCCACTCGACGTTGTGCGCGTGTCCGGCGAAGGTGAACGGAGCGTCGACTGGCACCTCGAGCTCGAACGGGAACGACAGGCCTTTCGACAGCGGTCCCGAGTGCAGCGTCGCTCTGGAGGCCGGGGCGTGCCCGAGCTTCTTGCCCCCGTACTCGAGCGCCACCTCGAGCCTCTGGCATGCCTCGATCGACTCATCGACGAAGACCGTTCCCGTGACCTTGTCACCGACCAGGGCGCGGTCTCGACCCAGAACGATCCGCAGCTGGTCACCCATGGACCCCAGGGTATCATCCGGGGCGTCGATGCCGTTCCCCTACTACCGCAGGCTTTCCAGGCGCGGAAAGGAGATCTACCGGAGGAGCGACGCCATCACGGAGGTCATGCTCGGCCCGCCCGATGACCTTCGCATCCGGGCGTCCAGTCTCGAGCGGGCGCTCGTCGCCGGCGATCGCATCGCGGTCGAGCTGGCGTGCCAGGCGCTGGCGGCCGGCCTCTGCGCCGCCCTCCGGGTGGGCCCCGTGTCCATCCGGGTCGAGGCGAAGCGTCCGCGCTCCCACCGCGGCGAGCTGCACGGTCTGTACGTGCGTGAGGAGCGGAAGCGGCCGGTCATCTCCGTCTGGATGCGTACCGCTGCCCACCGCCAGGTCGTCGCCTTCCGAACGTTCCTGAGGACTCTGCTTCACGAGGTCTGCCACCACCTCGACTACGAGCTGTTGCGCCTGCCCGACTCGCTGCACACGGAGGGCTTCTTCCGCCGCGAGTCCAGCATCATGCGCCAGCTCGTGCCGGCCGTCGCCGAGGAGAAGGATCGCGCGGGCAGGGAAGGAAACCACGAGGATGCCTCTGGGCCGCCCGAACCAGCGCCGACTCGGGACGAGGCCGCGCCGGTCCCAGCGGCGCAGCCAGCGGCGCCGGAACCTCGCCGCAGACGACCGACGCGACCCCGCCAGCTCGACCTGCCCTGGAAGTGACGGTCTTGGGACGTCGCTGACGACTGATGCTTCGGCCGTCGTCGGCGCGCGCAGGTTTGATCGGAGGATTGAACAGGAAGGCACGAAGGCGGGAAGGACCTGACTTCGCGTCTTCCTGTTCCGAATCCGGTCGGGGTCTTGCCGCGGCGACCACGACGGGTGCGTTGCACGGTCCCGGGTTTCGCCAGACGTAGACGTAGACGTAGGCGTGGTCGTGGACCTTGACGGCGACGACGACGTGGACGTCGGCGACCCACCTTCGACGCGACCCGCCTTGCGTCAACCAGCGTCCAGGTCCACGTCCACGTCGCCGTCAACGTCCACGGCGGCAGCGACGTCACGACCAGCGAAGACCGGGGCCGTGCAGGGCACCCGACCACGACAGGCCAACGACCACGACCGCCAGGTGTGATGGGTGCAGATCCCTCTTTACAATCAACAGGTTAGGCAGCCGCGTCGCCGCGGTCGTATTCGTT
>JACPQR010000205.1 GCA_016190375.1 Deltaproteobacteria bacterium | reverse complement strand
CGCCGATGGCGTGAAGCAGACGATCGAGTGGTACCGCGAAACGGGCTCGATGGGCTGAAGGTCCCCGGCGACGGGTGGCGCCATCGCCGGCGCATCGCCACCTGCGAGCACGAAGATCCTCGGAGAAACCGCGGTTTCGGCGCGGGCACGCCCCGTGCTCCGCCGCGGTTCGTGATCTCCAGCGACCGCGCAGCGCGCTTGCTCTTCCACGATCGTCCCGCCGCTCTCGAGCGAATCGCCCAAGCGGCGATCGGGGAGCGTCGACTGGTCGTGACGCTGGAAGCGCTGGACGATCCCGGCCTCGACCTACCGCCGCCGATCGAAGCGGACTTCGTCGGCCGCGTCGCCGACGGCAGCGTGCTGCACGTCGAGATGCAGGGCTATCGGGACACCGGCTTCCTCTCCCGGCTCCTGCGGTATCACCTGGCCCTCGTCGCACGAGAGCCAGACCGGCGCGTGCGATCGGTCGCGATCTGGCTGGTCAGGCCGCCCGCCTCCCAGCGCGTCGACCGGATCGAGATCGGCGACGTGACCGTGCGCGTGTCCGTGATGGTGCTGCCCGACGTGCCGGCGACGAGGCTCCTCTCGGATCCCGAGCTGGCGTGCCTCGCGCCGGCCGCTGATCCGGAGGGCCGGACGTCCGAGGAGCTGTGTGCGCTCGTCGCGAAGGTGCTGCGGACCCACGGCGCCACTTGGGCTCAACGCCACATGGCGGCGGTGGCGGCCGCGCTGCATGGGAGGTATCCTCAGATGGTTCAGGCGATGAAGACGGAAGGGCTGGAACCGATCGTGATCGTCGAAGACCTGGTCCTCTACGGCATGGACCAGGGCTACGAGCGCGGCATCCGCGAGGGCGTCGAGCGCGGCATCCGCGAGGGCCGAGCGGCCATGGCGCGCTCGATGATCATCGACGCTCTCGCCGAGCGAGGCATCGATCTCGACGAGGCGCAGAGGAGCAGGATCGACTCCGAGACGGACCCCGACCGTCTGCGGGAGTGGCTGCGCGAGCTCGTGGCGGGCCGAGCCCTCGAGCTCTGATCAGGGCGCAGCTCTACCACGAACCTCCGTCACCCCCACTTGCGCTCGAAGCGCAGGCGGCTGCGCTCGAAGATCTCGAGGTAGGCGGCGGGCGGCAGCGTCCTGAACGACGCTCCGGCATAGTGGTGCACGAAGCTGCCCGGCACGAGACAGACGCGGTAGCCGAGACGCGCGAGGCATCGAGCCAGATCGTCGTCCTCGAACATTCCTCGCCCGTAGCCCTCGTCCAGACCGCCGACCTCGAGGAAGACATGACGGCGAATCGCAGCGCAGAAGAGCGCGGCCTTGGGGATGTCGCGCACGGCGTCCGCGTGGGCTCGGGCCCGCTGGGCGGCGAAGCCGAGAAGATCATCCAGCGTGCGGTAGGCAGCGGGCACCGTCGCCTCGTCCCCGCTGTCGTTCGTCGCGGCCGACGCGAGCCCGATCCCTGGATCCTCGTGCACGGCGCGTGCGATCCGGCCGAGGGCTCCCGGCGTCACGACGACGTCGCTGTTCAGGAAGATCAGGACCTCGCCCGATGCCTCGGCCGCTCCGTGATTCACCGCGTGGGCGAAGCCGCGCGTCTCGACCAGCCGGAGCACCGCGAGCTCCGGCCAGCTCTTGGCCTCGGCCTGAAGGAGCGGCCAGGTGCCGTCGGTCGAGCCGTCGTCCACGACGATGACCTCGGGACAGGGACTGCAGCAGGCCCGCAGGGAAGCGAGGCACAATCGAACGTGCTCCCGGCAGTTGAAGACCGGGACGATGACGCTCGTGCGTTCGGGGAGGATCGGCGCGCCCCCCGCGGGTCGCGGGATCGAGTCGAGCGGCACCCAGGCATCAGGCGGGACGGGAATACGCACCGGTCCGAGCGATCGGCGAGCGAGCGCCGACAGCGGCGCCGGCAGCGCGTCGCGGAGGGCCGCGAGGAGCCGTGGGTGTCGGTTCGCGAGGGCCTGGAGCGCCGTCAAGCCCGCCAGACGGAGCCTGCTCGAAGCCGGCAGCGGCTCAGCGATGCTCGACGTGCCAGGGGAAGCCCGGGAAGTGGTCATAGGGCAGGCGCTCCTCGTCCCAGCCATCCTCGTCGTAGCGGTGGTCCGCGGTCGACACGAGCTGCGTCTCGTCCTCGAGGCTCATCCAGCCGTGAAGGACTCCAGGGGGCACGGCGAGAAGGGCGGGCGCGCTCGCGCAGAGAGTGACGGTCGCGAACGCGCCCCTGACCGCGCTGTCGGGCCGATCGTCGACGAGCCCGAACTTGGCGCTGCCGCGACCGATGAAGAACCAGTCCCACAGCCTCGAGTGCTTGTGCCAGGCGCGAATGGTCCCGGCGACCGGCGAGACGACGACGTAGACCTGCCCGAACCTTCGAAGATCGGGCTGGTCGTTGCGCAGGACCACGGTCAGGTGGCCCCGGTCGTCGACGTGGGTTCGAAGCGGGGTCAGCCTCGCTCCAGGGATCTCCTCGACTCGTGCGAGCCTCTTCATTCGCGCCCCTCGATCGCCGACCCACCGGACACGTCGATCGGCCCGACGCGGCCGAGGATCGCCTGCGCCTCGTGCAGGAGGCGCATCCATCGAATGTTGTAGCAGCGCGGGTCCTCAGGGTCGATCTCCCCGAGTGTCCGGCACAGCTCCTGGACGGTCTCTCGGATCCCGAACCTCGGTCGCCATTCGATCGCGCTCCGGATCTTGTCGGTCTCGAGCGCGTAGCTGCGCAGCCGGCGCGGCGTGTCGTCGACCTCGAGGCGGACTTCCCTTCCCAGGATCTCGCGGAGCTGCTCGGCGATCGCGGCGGCGACGTCGATCACGCGGTCGGAGGTCGTCGCGACGTTGTAGATGCCCGGCGGCACCGTCTGCGACTCCAGGATATGCACGTAGGCGTCGACGAGATCGAGGACGTGGACTTGAGGCCGGACCTCGCGACCTCCGTACAGGACGCGCACCGCTCCCTGCGCCCAGCCGTCCTTGGTCATGCCGTTCGTGAGCAGATCGAGCCGCATGCGTGCAGACGTGCCCATCACCGTGCCCTGGCGGAGTATGACCGCTCGTGGGTGATGCTCGAGGAGCCACGACTCCGCCGCCGCCTTCGACTGCGAGTAGTGGCCGATGGGCTCGACGGGATCCGCCTCGGTGAGCGGCCGCGTCGTGCGGTAGCCGTAGACCGACGCGCTGCTCGCGAACAGGAGCGGGACGCCCAGCTCGGCAGCGAGCCCTCCCACGATCCTCGTCGCCTCCATGTTCTCGGCCCAGTTCAGGGCGGGCGCGAAGTCCGCCATGGGATCGTTCGAGAACCCCGCGAGGTGCACGATCCAGTCCGGTTCGAGCGTACGGAGGTCCTCGCGCGACATCTGCTGGACCCGGCGCTCGCACAGAGCGATCCGATCGCGGGCGGTGCCCAAGTGATGCCCGAACATGCCCGGGTCCCACGAGGTCACCTCGTGCCGTTCCGACAGAGCGACGCAGAGGGGTGTCCCGATGTATCCCGAGCCGCCCGTGACGAGGATCTTCATGAGTCGAAGAACCTGCCCCGCCAGCGGGTCGTGTCGAGCGAGGTGTCGATTGGCACCGGATGACCCGGCGGGCTCGACTCGAGCGTGGCGGGCTCGACGTCCGGCGAGAGGGTTCGCGCGAGATCCAGGTAGCTCCTGCGAGGGCCGCCGAGGTGGAGCGTTCCCACGAGGTCGCTCGTGGCGGCACGGACGAGCTTGACGGCCACGACGCTCGCCCGTTCCTTCGACGTGAACCGATCGACGTACGCCCTCGGGTAGGGCCACCCTTCGTCGGCGCAGAAGGAGGTCCGGACGACCAGCGCGCGCGGGCACTCGAGCGCGAGGGATTCGCCCGCGAGCTTGGAGAGCGCGTAAGGTCCGATGGGGGACGGCAGATCGTCCTCCCGGTACAGCCCTCCCGGCTTCGAACCGTCGAAGACGAAATCGGTCGAGACGTACACGAGCCGCGTGCCGGCCCTCGCGCACGCCCTCGCGACCACGCCGGTCCCGAAGACGTTCACGCGGCTCGTGATCGCCCACGCGCCCGGGTCGTTTGCGCCGCGGCTCCTGACGACCGCGGCGCAATGGATGACGACCGCGGGAAAGAGCTCGCCGAGCACGCGTTCGACGGCGCCCGGGTCCGTCACGTCCATCTCGCGGTGGCTCGGCGCTGCGGCCTCGAGACCCGCACGGCCCAGGGCCGGAAGCAGCCTTCGCCCAAGCGTCCCCGAGCCTCCGGTGACCAGGATTTGCAACGTTGGGGAGACTACCCGACCCACCAGGGACAGGCTACAGGCTCGGGAGGTCCTTGGATCGCCGCAGGCCGTCCCCTATCCTGTGAGCGTGAAGGGCGTGGTGCTGGCCGGCGGCGAGGGAAGCAGATTGCGGAGGCTGACCGGCGGCCGGAACAAGCACCTGTTGCCCGTCGGCGGCGTGCCGATGATCGTGCGGGCCGCGCGCAAGCTCGCGCAGGCGGGGATGGGCGAGATCCTGGTCGTGACGGGCCCCGGGCACGTGGATTCGATGAGGCAGGCGCTTGGCACCGGCGCCGCGCGGGAGTCGCGCATCGCCTTCCGTGTCCAGGACGAGCCGCGCGGGATAGGGCATGCGCTCGCGCTCGCCGAGGACTTCGCCGACACGGACGGCGTCGTGGTCCTGCTCGGTGACAACGTCTTCGACGAGGATCTCGCGCCCCACGTGGCGGCGTTCCGCCGTCGCGGCCGCGGCGCGCAGGTGTTCTTGAGCGAGGTCGATCACCCGGAACAGTACGGCGTCGCGGTCCTCGACGGCGAGCGCATCGCGCGAGTCGTCGAGAAGCCCGAGCGACCCCCGTCACGACTGGCGGTGACCGGGATCTACGCCTACGACCGCCGCTTCGCCGATCTCATCCGATCGATCACACCAGGGCCCCGCGGCGAGCTCGAGATCACCGACCTCAACAACCGCTACGCGGAGCAAGGCGAGCTCGGCTGGACGCTGCTGGAGGGCTTCTGGACCGACGCCGGAACGGAGGAGGGCTACGTGCGCGCCAACGCGCATGCGTGGGAACCGCCCGTCACCTGACCTCGACCACCTCGCCCGGCGAGCGGCCCATCACGCGCGGGTTGCCGAGCATCTGGATCACCGCGCCCGGCGCGAAGTAACGCCCGGGGTGAACCGCATGTGCCAGGTACGAGACGTGGTGGATGCCCGGAGGAAGGTGCGGTGCGTACAGCTCGGCGCGACCCTGGGGCGCCCCGTCGACCGCCGTGAAGGGCCCGGCTGCGGGAGAGCCGGCCTCGCTGAGCCGCTCGAAGCCCGCGGGCAGCACGTCCTCGATGACGACGTTGCGGCGCAGGGCGCCGTTCGCCACACGGAGATGGACCCGCATGAGACCCTCGGCCGCCACCTCCCGGTCGGAGCGCTCGGGCATCGCCGGATCGCCGCTCGAGGACGCTCCTTCCGGACGCACTCTCTCGTAGACGCGCTCGATTGCGAGCCCGGCCTCCGCGGGCTCGGCCTCGGGGCCCAGACGGGAATAGCGCAGGACGAGGTCGTAGTACACGGGGGCCGACCCCCGTCGCCGGAGCTCGACGGCGCCCTGGCGCGCGCCGAGGACGGCCGAGATCGGCAGCTCCCCGGCCGCCGCCGCAGCTCCGGTGCGAGACAGCTCGACCGAGGCGGTCGGCGCGCCGTCCACCAGGAGCGTCGCCACCGCTGACGCGCGATCGCGAGGCGCGCGGGCGAGGTTCGCGTCGAACGCCATCAGGGCCAGCGCCGCATCCTCGGGTGACGGATACTCCCCTCGCTCGCGCAGAGACAGGAGCCCCCGCACGAGGGCGTCGGCATCGAAGCTCGTCCCACGCGCCTCGTAGAGCCCGAGGATTCCGAGCGCGGTGGAGCGGACCGCGGAGTAGCCGCGGCGCCGTTCCTCCAGCGTTGGCACTATCGTCGCGTTTCCGCCGTGCCGCCGGATTGCGCTCGCGAGCACACCCGCGAGCGCATCGCGATCGTCCCCGGCCCCGGTCAGGAGCCGGTAGGCCGCTTCCAGAATCGGCGGCGGCCCGCCCGCCGACCGCGCGAGCGGCGCGAAGGGAAGCCTCTGGAGCTTGCGCGACCATGTCACGAGCGGTGCCTGGGCCGTCGAGAACGTGGATGGCGCAGCCTGGCGGGTGGGAACCGCGAGGCCGGCAGACCTGGACCAGCCCATCGCCGCTCCCAGCCAGGCACCCAGCACCAGATCGGTCGGGCCCGAGCGGAAGTGGCGGGCGTGCCCGGCCGCGTTGATGAGCGCCCCAATCCTGCGCGCCAGCTCCGTCGCTCGGTCCGCGTTGTCCCCAGGAGGCTGGACGCCGCAACGGGCAGCGTTCTTCGCGAGGAAGGCCCGCGCGACGAGCGCGGCGGCGAGCGAGGCTGCGTCGTCGCGCCCGGGCTCGAGGAGTGCCTGCGCGACCGAACCCGCCGGCGCCGCGGCGTCGAGCGAGAGCATGGTGGCGAGCGAGCCGGCATCGGCGGTTGCATCGCCTGGAATGTCGAGCCCGATCGTCGAGGAGGCACCGGCGATCCTGCCCGAGATCACCCGTACTTCCTCCTCGCCGCCCAGGCCGACCAGGAGCGGCACGTCCTGGCGCGTCCGCAGGCTGCCCGACACTCCGCGGATCGACAGCTCCGCCGGTCCCGCCCGTACGGCGCGCATCTCGAATCGCGCCTCTGCTGCGCCAGCGGCCGGCACGGTGAGCTGCTGGTTGAGCGGCGGCCGGATGGCGAGGCTCGGGGACTGGACGAGAACCTCGATCTGCACGGGGCGGTTCGTCTCGTTCACGGCCGAGACCACGGCGGTCGTCTCGTCCCCGGCTCGCAACGACGAAACCACGCGCGGGCGGAGCCGCACGCCTCCCTGGGTGCTCACCCTCGTCCGACCCATTCCGACACGCCCCCCCGATGCCACCGCGAGGGCGAAGACCTCGTAGGCCTCGGAGGCGTCCTCCGGAAGCGTGAAACGCGCGATGGCCGTTCCGTCCGGATCCGTCGCGACCTCGGCGTTCCAGTAGGCGGTCCGCCCGACCTCGGGGCCGGCCGGGGCGAGCTCCGGAACGTCGGGATCGCGACGAGGCGTGCCGCCGCTCGCCGGCGCGCGCTCCGCAACCACGGCGGGCCGGAGCGCGACACTCCTCGTGGCGTGGGCGTCCCCGGGGTACAAGAACCTCAGCGGGTCCTGCGCCAGGTCGATGAGATTCGTGTCGCCAGCGGGGCCGCGCTGTTCCCCATCCGAAACGACGGCGAGGGTCACGTCTGCGCTCCCGACGGGTGCGCCGTCCGCGCCGCGGACGCGAAGCCGGAGCTCGAGGCGGTCGCCCGGGAGCTTCTGGGCGGCATCGGGCTCGACGTCGACAGCGAGGGCGCGGTCCGAGCTCGAGACGAAGATCTCGGTCGATGCGCGGACTCCCTGGCCACGCGGCCCAGCCAGGTAGAGATGGATCGGCACCGAAGGTCGCATGGCCTCGACGATCGGGATCTCGACGGCGGAGATCCCCCGCGGGACGGCCACGACCCGTGTTCCCAGTGTCCCGTCGGCGCCAATGGACAACAGAGCTCGAGCCCCGTCGAAAGGCGAGGCCACGAGCAACCGGGCCGTCTGACCCGCGTCGACGACGGGCGTGGCCGGAGCCAGCGCGGCCTCCGGCAAGACCGTCTCGCCCAGCGATGCGGCACCTTCCCGGAGCACGTACACGCTGGCGCGTGCGGGGTTCCCCCGCGCGTCGGCCGCCGAGGCAGCGACGAGGTACGCGCCCGGCTCGCGGAGGCGAAGTCTGCACGAGCCCCTCCCGCTGGCAGCGGTCGTCACGCCGCAATGGCCGGCCCCGACCTCGTCGACGGCTCTTGGAGCGCCATCGCCGCGAACGAAATGCTGCCTCATGGCCTCTACCCGTACGGCGACGCGCGGGACGGCGCGCCCTGATGGGTCGACGGCCACGACCTCGACGGGAACGCTGCCTGCAGCATCCGTCGCTCCGGTCCTGAGCCCGAGGTAGATGGACGATGGGTGGACCCAGGTCTCTGCGCCCGCTCGCCCGATTCCGGCGAGATTCGCCTCGACCCGGACGTTCATCGGCGTCGCGGAGGTCGACTCGAGCCGCAGCGATTCTGCCATCGTGCCCTCGTCTCCGAGCGCCCCGGCGCCACTGGCGAGCGTCACGCGCTTGCCTGCCGCCGCGCCTGGCGCGCCGAAGGCAAACGTCGATTGCCCGGGTGGGCGGAACGGCGTCGGTCGGCCGACCGCGCGGTACTCCACAGCCGCTCCCGAGGGAGCAGCGCGCCCCGGCAGCGATGCCCGGACCTGCCAGACGGCCATCTGCCCCTGCACGTAGAACTCGCGGCCGAACTGGATCCGGGCGGTCGGGCTGTGCTCGGGCGACGGGCTGACGTCGACCGGCGCTCTCGCGGCCCAGCGTCCCTGCGGGTCGGTCGCCTCGACGTCGTACCGGCCGAGCGTGGCCCACGTGGGCACGACGAGCGAGGCCTCGAAGGTCCCGAGCGCCGTGAGGCCTGCCCTCACGGGACCGAAGGTGCCGGCCGCTCCGCGTGCTCGCACCAGGGCGCTGCCGCCATCGCTCGGACGCGCGCCAACGGCGGCGCCCTTGACGTGGATCGTCTGGCCTCGGACGTAGGCGCGCTGATCGGTCAGGATGCTCGCCATTCGAGTCGGCGGAAGCGCCCGGGTCGGGCCCTGGACGAACGCGACGTCCTCGCCGCGCGTGACCACCAGGAAGCGCTCGCCGGACCGGTCGTGGTCGGCCCGGACGAGGGACGGAGGGATGACGGCCAGGCCCTGGTCGTCGGTTCCGAGCACACCCAGGGTCCGTCCGCGCTCGTCGCGGACCTCGACTCGCGCCCCGGAGACGGGCGCCGCCTCCGACAGCGTCGTGACCCAGGCGCGTCCCCCGCGCGCGCTCCAGAGCGCGTGCACGTCCAGGTCCGTCACGAGCAGTGGAGAGACCCGGTCCGGGTTGTCCTCGAGCGCCCAGCCGAACACGCCCGGGCGCCTGCCGAGGATCGCATCGAGCTGGGCGCGGGCCCTCATGGGGGAGTCGGGCCGGCCGGAGAACGAGAGCGTCGCTCGAGGGGCAAACGCGAGCTGACCGGGAAGCGGGTCCTCGGATCTGAAGAGCTTCGCGATCTGCTCGGGCCCGAGCCGCTCTGTCCGCAAGCCCGCACTTTCCAGGTTCACCGCCGCGAATCCGAGCTCCCGCGGAGCGTCCAGTGGGAGGACGAACCCCGAGAAGGTGGGGTGTATCGACGGCGCCGCCGCGGGTGTGGTCAGATCGACGGTGGCCGTCTGGGACAACGTCTGCCCGAAGATGTCGGCCGCGCCGGCGGCGAGCGTGACCCGGTAGCGCGCCCTCGGCCTCAGATCGCCGAGGTCGACGGCGGAGATGCGCGGCTCGTCCTGTGGGAAGGCGATGGTGGCGCCGGGCTCGACCAGGAGCGCGCGCTCCACGATGCTCTTCGCCATGGGTGTCGCGAGTGCGACGGTCGCACGCGGGCAAGGCTCGCCGCGTTCGGCGACGCAGCGCACCGAGGCGATCCCCGGGGGTCCGTGGACCGTGAACCAGCGGCGGACGGCCTGGCCCATCGAGAGGCCGCCCTCCGTGCCCACGAGTGACGCGTCGATCACGATCTCGGCGCTCGCGCCGGCCGGCAGAGGACGGGCGGGCGTCACCCTCGAGTACGAGGGATCGGCGGGATCGACGACTGCGACGGCCGGCACGGTCTGAGCTCCCATCACGAAGCTCGCCTTGTGGGCCAGCTCGGCCGGGTCGATTGGCTGGTCGAACTTGAAGAGGAAAGGCTGGTCCTCTCGGAGGCCTTCCAGCCGCCCGCCCGGGATCATTTCGACGACGTGCGGGCGCTCCGTCTCGAACGAGAATCGGACCGCCTCGGGCAGGGTCGTGTTGTCGTTGGCGATCACTCCCTCGGGCACTTCGACGCGGAATCGCGTGGCGCGAGGCAGCGGCTCATCGGGAAGCAGGACGACGGCGGCGCTGCCGACGGCGTGCAGCGTGCCAGGCACGCGTGGCTGGATCTGTATGGTCCCGGGACGGGCCTCGGTCATGCCTCTGGGAATGATCGGGCGGTCGAAGACGACCTGGATCTGGACGGGGCCCTCGGTGGCGCCGACGGGGCTGACGTGCAGCACGCGGAGCGGGGTCCGCGCGCCGGTCTGGATCGAGCGGTCGCGACCAGCACCGCAAGGCACGAGAAGCGGGGCGACGACGAGCAGCGGCACGAAGCGCCACGAGGACATGCGAGGCAGACATCCTATTGGCTGCGAAGCGATGGGGCAACCGAAGAACCCGTTCCTGATTGACGCTTGCGCCTCGGCATGGAGTATCCTCCGCCCATTCCTTCCGGCGAGTAACTCCATGGACGATCCGACGAATCATTCCCAGGTCCCCGAACCGCCAGCTCCGTCCGGGACCGAGGCCCCGACCGCGCCCGGCGAGAGCCACTCTCCCGAGGAGAGCTTCGCGGCTCTTCTCGAGAGCGCCGAGGACCGATCGCTCGCGCCCGACCTGGAGGTCGGGCAGAAGGTGGAGGGAACGATCGTCAAGCTCGACGAGTCCATGGCCTTCCTGGACGTCGGGCGAAAGGGCGAGGCGACGATCGCGGTCGACGAGCTGCGCGACCAGGACGGGACCGTGAACGTGGCGATCGGCGACAAGCTGACGGCGTTCGTGGTCTCGACGGCGGGCGGGGTTCTCTTGTCGAAGGTCCTGGCGCACGGTCTGACCACGCGCTCGGCCCTCGAAGATGCGGTGAAGAGTGGGATGCCCATCGAGGGGCTCGTGACCGGAGTCAACAAGGGCGGGCTCGAGATCGAGGTCAGCGGCACGCGCGCCTTCTGCCCGATGTCGCAGATCGACCTCAGGTTCTGCGAGAACCCCGCGGCCTTCGTGGGGCAGCGGCACCGCTTCCGGGTGACGCAGTTCGCGGAAGGCGGGCGCAAGATCGTCGTGTCGCGACGAGCCATCCTCGAGGAGGAGGCGGGCAAGATCGCGGGCGAGGTGCGCAAGCGCATCGAGGTCGGCGCCCACCTTCGCGGCAGGGTCGTGAGCCTGAGGGACTTCGGCGCGTTCGTCGATCTGGGCGGAGGCATCGAGGGGCTCATCCACGTGAGCGAGCTGTCCCACGCTCACGTCGCCCACGCCAAGGACGTCCTGTCCGTCGGACAGGAGGTCGACGTTCAGGTGATCCGCATCGAGGCGCCTCGCGAGGGCAAGGACCAGCAGGGCAAGAGGCGCCGTCCCCCGTCCGAGCGAATCGCGCTGTCGCTCAAGTCCCTCGCAGAGGACCCCTGGGCGACGGCCAGAGCGGCTTTCCCCGAGGGCTCGGCGGTCACGGGCAAGGTCGTTCGGCTGCAGCCGTTCGGCGCGTTCGTCGAGCTGGCGCCGGGAATCGACGGGCTCTTGCACGTCTCGAACATCGTCGCGGACCGGAAGATCAACCACCCGAAGGACGTCCTCGAGATCGGGCAGACGATCGAGGCGACCGTCCTGTCGGTCGACGAGGAGCGCAAGCGGATCGGACTGACGCTCCTGTCCGATTCCGACCGAGAGCGCCGCAGGGAGGCCAAGCGACCCGCGGGGGCCGTCTCCGTCGGCCAGGTCGTCGAGGGTGAGATCGACCGCGTGGAGCCCTTCGGCGTCTTCGTGCGGATCGACGGGGGTGGCAGGGGCCTCATCCCCAACTCGGAGCTGGGCACGCCGAAGAGCACGGACCACAGGAAGGCATTCCCGCCGGGAACGCGAGTCAGGGCCGCGATCCTCGAGCACGATCCCGCGACCGGGCGGATCCGCCTGAGCCGCAAGGGCGCCGAGGACGCCGACCAGCGGGCGGACTACGAAGGCTACGTGCAGTCGCAGCCTCGAAAGGGCGGCTTCGGGACCTTCGCCGACCTCTTGAAGCCAAAGAGCTAGTGGCTCCGAAGGACCGGGGCTTCGAGAGGGCTGCCGAGCAGCTCCTGCTCGATCTGTACATCGCCGCGCCGGGCGCCCGACTCCGGGTCGAGGACCGCCGAAAGGCTGCGGAGGTCGGCGCCCTCTGCGCTCGTATCCGGGGCCTTCTGCCGTCGCGTGGGACCGTCGCGATCGTCGACCTGGCGTGCGGCCAGGGCTACGCGGGCATCGCGGCGGCGCACCTCGTCGGCTCCCGCGCGTCGCTCGTCGGCGTCGAGCGCTCGCGGGAACGCGTCCAGCGCTGCGTGAAGGTCGCCGACGAGCTCGGAATCGAGGCGCGGTTCGAGGTCGGCGAGGTCGCGTCGGTCCCGCTGCCCGATCGGCCCGACCTCGTGATCTCGCTCCACGCCTGCGGAGACGCGACCGACGATGCCATCCAGAGGCTCATCTCGCTCCAGGCCAGGAGCGCGCTCGTGATTCCCTGCTGCCACGCGCGGCTCGCCGGGGCCACGCCCGAGTGCTTCGCGAAGCACGGTGTGTTGCGGCGCCGCTGGGACGTCCTGCGGACCGACGCCCGGCGCGTGCTGGCGCTCGAGGCCGGCGGCTACGCGGTCACCGTCGCCCAGCTCGTGGCGCCGACGGTCTCGCCGGACAACATCCTCTTCGAGTGCCGCCGCATCGGTCCGTCGAAGCGCGCGACGCGGGCTCGTGACCTCCTGGTTCAGGCGGGAGGATTCGAACCTCCGTTCACGGGTCCAAAGCCCGCTGTCCTGCCTCTAGACGACGCCTGATCGCGACTAGCATAAACGGGGACACGCACCCGGTCCACATCCCTCCGAAATCGCTGTCTTTCCAGGCACAACCGCGCGATTCGTCCCGAAGGGATGGAGGAGTCCCGATGCATGCCACCGCGCCGCCTGGCCTCGCCGGCGGAGCCGGTCGCGGGGTAGGATTGGCGCCATGCGTGGCACGTCCGCCTTGATCGCCTGCGCGCTCGCCGTCCCTTCGCTCGCCGGTGCGGAGATCCTGCGAGGCCCATACGTTCAGAACGTGAGCCGGACCGAGGTCACCGTCATGTGGGCGACGGACGTCGCGGAGATCGGGACCGTCGACTTCGGGCCCGACACCGACTACGGGTCGCAGACGGCCGACGCGTGGGCCACCACCGAGCACCGCGTGCGGCTCGTCGGGCTCGCTCCCGGAGCGCGCACCTACTACCGCGTCACCAGTGGCGACATCGTGGTTGGCGACGACGAGACGTTCGTCGACACGATGACCGACACTTGCGAGCCGTTCCGGTTCGTCGCCTACGGGGACACGCGTGGCCTGCTCTTCGGGCAGGAGCTGTCGCGACACGCCGACGTGGTGACGCTGGTCGATCAGACGATGGCGCCCGACTTCGTGCTCGCGACCGGCGACATGGTCCAGCACGGCGAGCAAGACGACCTCTGGCTGGCCTGGTTCGAGTCCGGCCAGGCGATGTTCCGGCACACGGTGCTCTTCCCCACGATCGGCAACCACGACTACGAGAACGAGGACGACCCGGCCGCCGACGACGCCGGCTTGATGAACTGGTACCGCGTCTTCGACCTGCCGGCGGCCGATGGCGAGTCGCAGCGAAGCTACTTCTCGTTCAGCTGGGGGACCGTGGCGTTCATCGTGCTCGATCGGTACCAGGGCTTCGACGAGGGCTCGCCGCAGCTCGCGTGGCTCGAGCAGAGTCTCGAGGCCTCGCGGGCCGATGAGCACGTGAGGCACATCGTCGTCTCGGTGCACCCGCCGCCCGAAGGAGTCGCCTGGTTCGGCCCCGACGAGACGCTCAGGGCGCTCGAGCCGCTCTTCGCCGAGTTCGACGTGGGGTTGGTCCTCGGCGGACACGAGCACTCGTACCAGCGCGTCGTCAAGGACGGGATCACGTACGTGGTGACGGGCGGAGGCGGTGCTCCGCTCGATGGCCTGACCGACTTCGGGGGCGTCGGCTGCGATCTCGTCGTGCACGGCAACGACGGGCTGCAGGCGGTCAACACGTGCACGTACCACGCCGTCCAGCTCGACGTCGCGGGAGAGACCATCGATGCGAGGGCGATCGATCTCGATGGCGAGGTGCTGGACGAGTTCACGATCGAGCCCATCGCCGGCAAGCCGGTCGACTGCAGCGACGAGCCAGCCGATCCGGACGCCGGCGTCGACGGCGGCGCTCGACCGGACGCGGGCGCATCGGAGCCCGACGCCGGCTCGCCCGACGACGCGGGAGCGCGAGCCGACGGCGGCACGGCCGACGACGGCGGCGCCCTCGAATCGCCCAGCGAGCAGGGCGGATGTGGCTGCAATGCTCCCGGAGCGGGCGGCTCGTCGCTCGTTCTCCTCCTGGCCGTCATCGCGGGTCTCGGAGCTCCGCGCCGAGTCGAGAGGGCGCTCGGCGGCTGGCGACCAAAGGCGAAGTAGTCATGCTCGCAGGCGCGTCGGGCCCTCGGGCATCGCCGCGACACGCTGCAGGCTCCGCTCGAACGCCCGAAGCGCCCGTCCCGCGTCGCTCTCGGGGTCGTCCATCGCTGCCGCCAGCCGCGCCTCGAGCTCCCCGACGTCGGTTGGCGGCTTGCCGCCGGCGAGGACGAGCGCCTCGAACACGGCCGGCGCGAGGTTGAGCAGACGCGTGAGCTGGCCGACCAGGAGGACGCGATCGCTCTCGGGCAGATCGAAGAAGCCCTCGAGGCCGGACGCGAAGCCGAGCGCGCGCCCGGCGTGGTCGGAGACCAGACGCTCGCTCGTCCACCGATCGCCGCCCGCCTCCAGCGCGTGGGCGAGGCGATCGAACGGGCCCTGCGCCGTCATGGCGGCCCGCGTGTACCAGGCCGCCCGGTTCTCGTTCAGCCGATGGTCGGTCCAGTAGCGCACGATTCCCTCGTCGCCCACGCGGTCCCGCAGCAGGCGAAGCGCCGGCTGGCGCTCCTCCAGCGCGCCGAGCGCCGACGACCGGTCACCTCTCGCTCCGAGCTCGCGGTGGTACTCGGCCGCGAGACGCCGGCTCCCCAAGAGGCGCGTCGATGCCATGAATCGGACCTCGGAAGGGTCGAGGCCCGTGGTCTCGTGGAAGCTTCTGCCCACGCGCCGCACCATCTCGTCGAGGTCCGCGCCGACCATCGGGTCCTTCGCGGTGATCGCGGACAGCTCCTGCGCCTCGGCGGGAGTGACCACCGAGCTGCTTCGCGGATTGCCGCCCACGATGGCGGTGTACCAGTCTTGCGCGGCGGATCCCCGATCCGACAGGGTCGCGAGATCTTCGCGGTCGAGGCCCAGCCTCGCCAGCCTCGGGTCGCTCAGCCTCCCGAGGAGCTCCACGTGGTTCCTCGTGTTGAGCTGGGCGCGGCCGAACCCTGCAGGGGCCGCGGCGGTCGTCGCCCGCCTGGACGCGACGAAGCGCCCCCCCGACTCGCACAGCTCGTTCGCGCGCAGGATCGCGGAAAACCCCTCCGCTCCGACGCCGGGCAGCCCGATCCGGTCGGTCCGAGGAGTCGAGGCCGCGACCGGGCGGCCGCTCGTCACCGGGAGCGTCATGGACGACCCGTTGTCGGCGGGTCTCGCCCATTTGTTGCTCGAGAACCCACCGTTCGCGCGACAGGACCCGGGTGTCACGCGATTCCGAGGCCTTGGACACCCTTCAGGGAGCGGCGAGATCGGCTCGGGCGGCGGCCTCGACCCGGCGAACCGCGGCGTGCGTGCCCCGCAGGGCGGCGACCTCACGCAGGGCCTGGCGGGCGTCGGAGTTGCGGCCCAGGCCGAAGTACGAGTGCGCGGTGCGATAGAGCGCGAGGGCGTAGAGAGGATGCTCGAGCGCGCCGATCACCCAGCGATAGGCGGTAGCCGCCTGGTCGAACCGCTCCGCGGCGAGCGATGCCTCGCCCCGGATGAGCCAGGCATAGAGGACCGTCTCCGCGGAGGCGCGCTGGGTCCGTACGAATCGCGCGGCCCGCTGCTCGACGGGTCGACCGAGCCGCCAGGCGGCGAACAGCTCGACGAACGCCATCTCGGCCTGGACACGAGGGTCACCCGCCCGTCCGCCCGCCTCATGCGCGGCGCGGGTGGCGGCGGCCAAGGCCCGGGACCTCGAGCGTCCATCCGGCGTCCCCTCGGCGTCCCAGAGCAGCGCGACCGCGAGCTTCCTCAGCGGCTCGGTGCGCCCCACCCCCCGGGCCTCGCGCGAGGCCGCCTCGAGCTCGGCCGTCCCCTCGCCTGGCCGCTGCAAGAAGAAGGAACGCTCCGCGGCGACCTCGAGGATCATCATCGGCACGTCGAGCTCCGCCGCGACCGCGGGCCGCGCGGGTGGCGGCGGCTTCGCGCATGCCCCGTGCGCCAGCGCGAGAGCCAAGAGGAGCCGGCGCGACATGCGCCGAGAGTTAGCACAAAGGCACGTCGTCGGACGAGCCGCGCCGATCTTCACCGCCCTGCGTGCTGGTCCGGTTTGATCACGTCGAAGCCCTCGCGCCCGGCGGCGGTCGCGAGGCCATCGTCGAGCGCGACGAGCGGCTTGCCCTGCGGCCGCCCAGAGGCAGCGACGAGCGCCGCCGCGAGCTGCATGGCGTCCGCTGCCCTGAGCGCGTGAACGCGCAAGAGACGCTCGGCGGCTTCGCGTACGGGGAGGGCGGCGTCGATCTCGGACCAGCGGCGCGCCAGCTTCTCGAGGCGCTGGCCGGCCTGGGCAGCATCGGGCTCCGCAAGCTCGCCGTCGCGTACCTGCCGTCGGATCGCCGAGACGCACTCTGTGCGGGTCAGGAGCCAGACGATGATCCTCGAATCGGCCCGGAGCAGCCCCCGGCAGCGTGCGCTCGCTGGCTCCTCGACGAGCAACGGGACGATGGCGCTCGAGTCCCAGAACCTCATCGCGAGCCCCGCCGCTCGTCGATCAGCGCCTTGCGGACCGATGCGCGTCGGTCGGGCGGACCCGGCCTGAAGATCTCGCGTGGCAGCGGGCCCGGCTCTCCACGGCGCAGGACGCCGTCCTTCTCCAGCGACGCGAGGATCCTGTCGTCGTCGTCGGGTCCCTCGCCCGCCTGGACGGGAACCAGGTCGGCGACCGGCGTGTCGCGATCGAGGATTCGAACCCGACCTCCCCGCCGGACGAATGCGAGGATCCGGGAGAGATTGTTCTTCGCTTCGGCTACCTTGACCACCTTCATATGGCCAAGATAGCTCCATTTCTGCCGGCCGTCACGAGCCCTTCGGGAACGGCTACCGCCGCGCGCTCGCCTCGGACGCCGCACGGCACATCCAGAACCGCTCGGCCGAGTACGTGACGATCCTCCGAGCGACGAGCGGATCCCTCTCGACGAGCGCGGCCGCCGCGGCGAGGTCGGGGCCTCGAACGACGAGGACGCCGCCGCTCTCGTCGAAGGGGCCGGAGAAGAGGACGCGTCCGGCGCGCATCTGGGTGCGCATGAGCTCGATGTGGGCAGCGATCGCCGTGTCCACCTCGGCCCAGCGAGGCCCCGCATGGTAACGGACGAGGACGGCGTCCTCGCAGGTCATTCCAGACGGCGTGGAGAATCGCGGGGTCCCCGGCGACCGCAGCTCGCTGGGATTCAATCCGTCGGCCAGGGCGACGGGCATCCCGAGGGTCAGACACAGGGCGGCGGCGAGCTTTGCTACTATGGTCTTCGTCTTCATGATCGGCTCCTCTCGTTCGTGTCATCCCGATCTTCACCGTCGGCGCCCGGTTCTTTAGATGTCCGACGACACCGACATCCGGGCGGGCTCCGGGAGCTTCCCCACGACGCTCCTCGAGATCGTGGACGGCGCCCGGAGCGAGGACGCGGCGATCCGCGCGCGCGCGCACGATGCCATCGTCCTCGGCTACTGGCGGCCGGTGTACAAGACGCTGCGAATAGCCTGGGGGCGGTCCAACGAGGACGCGAAGGACCTGACCCAGGGGTTCTTCGAACGCGCGCTGTCCAGGGACTTCTTCGCCGACTACGAGCCGGCCAAGGGGAGGTTCCGCACGTTCCTTCGGGTGTGCCTGGAGCGGTGGGTCTCGAACGAGCTCCGCGCGGCAGTGAGGCAGAAGCGAGGCGGCGGGAAGGTGGCCCTGCCGCTGGACTGGGAGAGCGCCGAGAGCGAGATCGACCGAGCGAGCCTCGAGGCCGGCGCCGGCGACGTCGAGCGGGTCTTCGAGCGCGAGTGGGCGCGGAGCCTGTTCTCGAGCGCCGTCGAGGCGCTCCACGGCGAGTGCGCCGCCTCCGGCAAGCACGAGCTGTTCGTGCTGTTCGAGCGTTACGACCTCGCTGATTCGGACGGTGATCGGCCCACGTACCAGTCGCTCGCCGACGAGCTCGGCATCAAGGTCACCGACGTGACGAATCGGCTGCACGCGGTGCGGCGTTCTCTCAGGCGGATCGTCCTGGAGAAGCTGGCCGAGATGACGGCGAGCGAGGAGGAGCTCCGCGAGGAAGCGCGCTCCCTCCTGGGGGCGGATGCGGGATGAAGGGGCTGTCCGACGCAGCGCTCGACCATCTGCGGACGGTGACCGACCTGCCGGACCTGTCCGGCACGCGCTATCGCGTCGTCCGCAAGCTGGCGCGTGGCGGAATGGGATCGGTGTACGTCGTGGAGGACGTCGAGCTCGGCCGTGAGATCGCCCTCAAGGTCGTCTCGGCCCCCGGCGCACCCGCCGAGATCGAGGAGAGGCTGCGCAGGGAGGCGCGGGTGCTGGCTGGTCTGGAGCACCCGAACATCGTTCCGGTGCACGACGTGGGCCGGCTGCCCGACGGGCGGTCCTTCTACGTGATGAAGCTCGTGCGCGGCCAGAGGCTCGACGAGTGGGCACGGACGGGCCGCTCGAGGGCCGAGATCCTGCGGCTCTACCAGAAGGTCTGCGAGGCGGTCGCGTTCGGCAACGCACACGGAGTCGTCCACCGGGACCTCAAGCCCGACAACGTCATGGTCGGACCCTTCGGTGAGGCGCTCGTCATGGACTGGGGGATCGCCAAGGTCCTCGCGGGAGAGCCGGTTGCAAGCGCCCCGGGGCCGGCCGGTGAAGCGTCCCCCGGCGCGACTCTCGAGGGCGCGATTCTGGGCACGCCGGGCTACATGGCCCCCGAGCAGGCTGCCGGCGACAACCACCGCATCGGACCCCGCACGGATGTCTATGCCCTGGGCGCTATCCTCTACTTCCTCCTGGCCGGCCGCCCTCCCCATGCGGGTCGCACGCCTCTCGAAGTCGTCCACTCGGTTCTGAAGGAACCGCCGCCGCCGCTGCGCCGCCTCGATCCGCGCGTGCCCCGCGCGCTCGAGGCCATCGTCGAGAAGGCACTTCGGAAGGATCCCGACGGCCGGTACGGCTCCGCCCTCGACCTCGCGGCGGACATCGACAGGTTCCTGGACGGGAGCGCGCCTTCCGCGCACCGCGAGACCATCGTCGACAAGACCGGCCGCTTCATCGCCAAGAACAAGATCCTGCTGCTCCTCGTCCTCGCATACCTGGTGGCCAGGGGCCTCGTGATGATCTTCGCGAACCGTTGAGGTCCGGCCTCAAAGGACCCGGGAGGGACGGTGAAGTGAGGGCAGGAGGCACATGACGAAGCTCACGACCGGTCTCGTGCTCGGCGGCATACTGGGGCTGGTGGACGGCCTCGCTGCCTTCCGGACGCCTCAGGTCGCCGACATGATGGCGGCGATCGTCCTCGGCTCCACGACCAAGGGTGTGGTGTCAGGCCTCGCGGCGGGAGCTTTCGCCCGGAGCGTTCGCTCGGTCCCCGCCGGCGTTGCATTCGGGCTCTTGGTCGGTCTCGTCCTCGCGTTCATCGCGGCCTGGGCCACGCCGGACTCGGCTGGCCACCGCTACTACTTCTCGATCATGTTGCCCGGCGCCGTCCTCGGCGCGGTCGTGGGGTTCGCGACGCAGCGCTTCGGCGGGCCAGACACGCAAAGGAGGCCCAAATGAGCAAGCTACTCGTCGGTGTGATGGTCGGTACGGTACTTGGAATCTTCGACGGTCTTTCGGCGCTCCTGTCGGCACCAGAGACCCGCCCGGTGATCCTCGGGATCGTCGCCGGCTCCACGGTGAAGGGAATCATCGCCGGCCTCGCCGCCGGCGCCTTCGCGCGCCGCGTGCGATCGGTCCCGGCTGGCCTGGTCTTCGGCCTCGTGGTCGGCGGCGTGCTCGCCTGGCTCGTCACGCTGGCCAACCCCTACTTCTGGGAGATCCTGCTCCCCGGCTCGCTCGTGGGCCTGATCGTCGGCTGGACGACCCAGCGCTACGGCGTCGCGCCTGAGCGGCGCCTCCAGACGAGCTCCGCGATCACCCGCCAGTAGCCTGCTAACATCTTCCGGCCATGAAGCCTCGCCTCCGGCTGGTCCACCTCGTCGCGACCGTGGTGGTGCTCCTACCCGCCCTCGCGCCCGCCGATGTCCAGGAGCAGCGAGCCCGTCTTCCGCCTCCCGCGGCCTGCGCGGACCCGGTCGAGGGGACCTGGATGTCACACGCGTACTACCCCCACGTGGGGCAGTGGTACATCTTCGAGCTGGCAATTCGTCGAGCGCCCCCGGGCTCCGGCACACTCGCCGGCGAGATGCACGCCCTGTACTGGAACGGCGACCCGGGCGACTCCGAGCCCCCGACCTGCGCACCCGGCGTCTACCGCAAGTCCGTCCACGAGCCGGCCGTGGGCACGATCGACGGTTCGCGGATCGCATTCAACGGAACCTCGTGGCGCGCCGACGACGACTTCTGCGGCGCGCCGGCGGACGCGTACAACCTCGACAACTTCTCCGGCACGATCGATCCCGCCCTTCAGGAGTTCCAGTCGGTCCTGAACGCCCCGGGCTGGGTCGACGTTCCCACGGTCTTTCGGCGGGTACGCTGCGCGGACTCACCCCAGGCGCCGCCCGTCCTGCCCGTCAAGGTCGCACCACCACCCATCCAGCCTCCGGGAAGCTCGGCCGGTTGCGGCTGTGGTTGGTTCCGCCCCTGAGAGTCAGACCAGAGTCCGAAGCTTCGCGAGCGCGTCCGGGTGGGTCCGGACGCGGAACAGGACTCCCGAATCTCCGTACTCCTCCGATACCACCCTCGCACGCGCGTGGATCTCGCCGAGGAGCGTTTGCTTCGCGTATGGGAGGAAGAGCTCGGCGTCGATCATGTCGCGCTCGAAGTGGTCCAGGATCGCCGATCGCAAGCGCGAGACGTCCCCGGCGCCGTAGGCCGACAGGAGGAGCGCGTCGGGATGCTCGAGGGCGAGCTGGTCGCGCAGAACCGCGTCGAAGCGGTCCGCCTTGTTGAGGACGAGGAGGCTCGGGACGTCGCCGGCGCCGATCTCGCCCAGGACCTTGCGCGTGGTGGCGAGCTGGGTCTCGAGCGCGGGGTCCGAGCCGTCCGCGACGTGGACGATGAGCGACGCCTCGACCGCCTCGTCGAGCGTCGAGCGAAACGACGCCACGAGGTCGTGCGGGAGCTTCTTGATGAACCCGACGGTATCGGACATCAGGACCCGCGGATGCGACTCCGGCTGCAGCGCCCGCACGGTCGTGTCGAGCGTCGCGAAGAGCTTGTCGGCGACGAGGACGTCGCTGCCGGTCAGGGCCCGCATCCACGAGGACTTCCCCGCGTTGGTGTAGCCGACCAGCGCCACCCTGAGCTCTTCCTGGCGGCGCGCCCTGCGGACCCGGTGGGTACGGTCGAGCGCGTCGAGCTCGCGGCGGAGCTCGGCGATCCGATCGCGCACCTTGCGCCTGTCGAGCTCCATCGCCGACTCGCCCGCCCCCTTGCCCCCGATCCCGCCCCGCTGCCGGTCGTGGCGCACTCCGGAGTCGCGCATCCGCGGCGCGAGGTAGCTGAGGCGCGCGATCTCGACCTGCAGCCGCGCCTCGCGGCTCCGCGCGTGGCGGTGGAAGATCTCGAGGATCACGGCGGTGCGGTCGAGCACCCGCGCTCCGGTCGCGCGCTCGAGGTTGCGAGCCTGAGAGGGCGTGACGTCGTGGTCGACGACCACGAGCGTCGCCCGGGTCGCGTCCTCCGAGGGCGGCCCGCCACCTGCCGGCTCCGCCTCCTCCTCGTCGAAGTCCCGCTTGCCCTTCCTCTTCGGCGCGCCCGAGGGGACGATCCCCGTTCCGCCCGTCAGCCGTCCCAGCTCGAGGAGCTTCCCCGAGCCCAGAACGGCAGCGTGCGCGAGCGCGTCACGCCGCTGGGTGACGCTTCCCACTACCCGTGCGCCAAGCGTCTGCGCGAGACGCTCCAGCTCGGTCAACGATGCGGTGTGCTCGCCGTCGGTCACGCCCGGAAGCTGGACGCCGACGAGGACGCAGTGTTGACGCTGGAGCACGGTGGACATGACCGGGTGGCGCAGGATGAACGGTCCGGCGCCCGGACGCAAGTTCGAAGGGCGGCCCTTGCGCCGGCCGGTCGACGGTCACATCCCTGGGGTCGACGTTCCATCGTCCGCATGAATCTGCTAGCAATGGGCACGTCGAACGCACTTGGCCCGCCCCCCCGAGGAGAGCACCACCAATGACGCACCGTGCAGTCGCCGCCGCAGCGCTCCTTTCCGTCGCGATCTTGCTCGGCCTTCTCTCGTTCGCCCTCGCCCAGCCCGCCCGGCCACCCGAGGCCCTCGGTCGCATCTTCGCGGCTTCCTTTCAGGACGAGACCAAGGGCCTCGGGCTCGCGGAGCTGATCGGCCAGGAGCAGGCGAACGTCGTCAGAACCGAGGACGGCGGCGCAACGTGGCGCATCCTGTACACCTTCCGCCGCGAGACCCTCGAGGGGATCTCGATGATGCCGGGTGGGCAGCTCGGCATGATCAGCGGGAGCGGCGCTTTCTTCAGGACGACGAACGGGGGACGAAGCTGGAACAAGTCACGGCTGCCCTTCGAGATGTCGAAGCTGCGCTTCGTCGGCTCGCACGGCTTCATGGTCGGAACGCCGACCAACGCACGCGACGACGCCGGCCCGACGCTGCTCGTGACGGCATCGAAGGCGCTGCGGTGGGAGCCGAGGTTCCAGCAGCCTGCGAGCGTTCAGGACCACTGCTTCTCCTCGGAGGCGATCGGCTGGGCGATCGACGACCGGGGCGTTCACCAGTCGACCGACGGCGGCCGCAGGTTCACGCTCAAGAAAGAGCTCGAGTCGAGCATCGCGGTCGCATGCTCGGACGACCGTCACGTCTGGGTCCTGGTCGGTAACCGCGTTCACCAGAGCTTCGACGCGGGCGAGACCTGGTTCGACCACGACGTCGGATCGCGCTCGGTCTTCACCTCGATGCAGTTCGTGGACGGGACGCACGGCTGGCTCTACAGCGACCGTGAGCTCCGCGCGACCGAGGACGGCGGGAACTCCTGGACTCTGAGGATGCGAGCCATGGGCCCGCCGACGTTCTGGGACGCGCAGAAGGGCTGGGCCCTCGGAGGCAACGGCGACATCCACCACACGAACGACGGCGGGAGATCGTGGACCGACGTTCGACCCGCCCTCGCGGCACCGGCTGTCCAGGGCGGCTAGTGCCGCGCGGCATAGGTCCGGCCAGAGGTTGGGGCCGGTGGTGCCCAGCTGGCGGCCGCTCCTCCGGACGAACAGGCAACAGGCAACAGGCAATGGCAACGCGGAACCGCCGGATCAGATCGCGAAGTGCGGTCTTCGGCGCTTGAAGCCGTCGAACTGGAAGTGTTCCGAACGTGCGCCGCCGCCGCCCGACGAGGGCCGCTTCGCACTGGCGGTTGCGCTCGACCTCGTTCAACTCGAGCTCGCTGCCGCTTCCCGGTTGCCGGCCGCCTGTTGCCCGTTGCCTGTTGCCTGTTATCCGCCGTCGTGTCCCGCATTTGCCTCGACCCAATCCCTGGCCGGACCTTCGCCGACAGGCACTAGTTTCTGCCTCCACCACCGCTCCGGCCTCGCGCCTCGATCCGGGCGATCACCCTGCGCGCCTGCTCGCGCGTGTAACGGTGGGGGTGGTGCTCCATCACTCGGCGCAGGAACGGAAGCGCGCTGGTGCTGCGAAGGGTGCCGAGCGCTCGAACCGCGTCGAGGGCGAGCGCTTGCTCCGCATCGGCGACGCGGGTCGTCAGCTCGACCGCTTGCTCGCCCTCGAGCTTCACGAGCGCGTGGATGGCCGCTTGCCGCGTGCGGGGGTCCGCCGCCGGATCGAGCAGACGCCGCTCGATCCGCCCCGCTCGCTCTCGCGCTCCCAGGGTCCCCAGCGCCCGGCAGGCAGCCGCTCCGACCTGGCCCTCCTCGTCGTCGACGAACGGCTCGACTGCGGCCGCCAGTGCATCCACGTCCGCGCGGGGCGATCTGAAGCCTCTGCATGACGCGATGGCGTCGAGGACGGCCGCGAGCGTCTGCACGTCGCGTGGCGTCCGACCCGAGCCCAATCTCTCGAGCATCCGGCCTAGGGGCGCAGCCCAAACGGAAGCGGATGGGCGCCAGCCCGCGAGGAGCCGCAGCCAGGGAAGCCAGGAGCTCACCGGGCGCTCGTTCACGACACGATCGAGTCTGCGCCGGAGCCCCGCTCCGCCGAAGTCCGGCGGTCCGGCGGACGCGAGCTCGGCAACCCATCGCTCGACGTCCCGATCCTGCAGTCGCTTCATCTTCTCCCTGAGCAGGCCAGCCCACCGGGCCCGGCCCTTTTGCGGGATCTCCCTGACGATGGCGGCCCCGAGCGCCGGATCTGGAGTTTCTCGGAACAGCCGCTCGAGCTCGCGCGCGTGGTCAGGCGCGGTCGAGCGCGCCGCGAGGCGCACGAGGAGACCGATGTCGCCCGGTGGTGCCGACGGCCGTACGCGGCGAAGCCGGCGGGTCAACAGGTCGAGGGTCTCGGGATCCTGGAGCTCGCTCGTCGCCAGCGCCGGGTGCAGCTCGATCATCTCGGCCAGGAGGACCGCGTCGCGATCCGGGTCGTGGCCGAAGAGGTTTCGGCGCTCCTTCGGATCCTCCCGCAGGTCGTAACGGTAGAGCGCGCCCGACTCGGGGTCGTAGATGAGCTTCTCTCGATCCTTCACGAGGCCCCAGCCATCGAGGTCGCCGGTCGCCACCAGATAGCTGCGTCGCTCGGTGCTCCGAGGGCTCTCGATCACCCCGACGAGGCTCCGCCCTCGCAGCTCCGGATCGGGGGCGCCACCCGCCAGCTCCACGAGGGTCGGCACGATGTCGATGTTGCCGACGACCCGGTCGACGACGAGGCCTCGCTTGCCGGGCAGTCGCACCGCCAGAGGGACGCGCACGTCGGGCTCGCGCACCGAGTAGCCGTGGCCCGTGCCCCCGTCGCCCACGCGCTGGCCGTGATCGGCCGCCAGGACGATCGCCGTGTCCTCGGGCGGCAGGATCTCGTTGATCGCCGGAATCAGCTCCGAGAAGTGGTGGTCGAGCCACCGAAGGGCCCGACGGTACTGCCCGGACTCGGTCCGTGCCGGGCGGCGGCCAGTCTCGGGACCCGTGTAGTACGGGTAGTGGACCGCGTAGAGGTGGATCCACGCAAACACGGGCCGCCCGCGGAAGGCCTCGAGCACCCGGCGAGCCCGCTCGACCGCCTCCTCCTGCCGCTCCATCGGGTAGACGGCGACCTCCTTGAAGCCCTCGATCAGCCGGTGTGCCTCGTCGTCCCGAGGCATGAGGAAGTACGGCGGAACCACGGCCACGGGCGTCCGCCCGAGAGCCGCCATCCGCTCCGCGAGCGGAGCGCCGTTCCGCCCAGCGTCCTCGAAGGGCTGCAAGGACCGGAACATGTGCGGCATCGAGGTTCGCGTCCGGCCCGACTGCGCATATGCATGGCGAAATAGAGCGAAGCCCTTCAGCCACCGGTTGAGGAAGGGCGTGTCCTTCCTGCGCCCGCCGAGAGAACGTTCCGTGCGAGCCGGCGGCAGCGCGTCGGCCCGGAGCGAGTCGACGACAATCAGGACGACGTTCTTCGCGACCACGCCGTTTGCGCGAGACGGCGCCCTCGGCACGGCGCGGGCGCTGCGGGACCTGGACAGCACGGCGCGAAGGGTCCCACGCGGCATCGCCGCGGAGCTCGCCCGCAAGAGGCCCGCCGCGACGGGTGAGGTGAGGACGAGATCCGACCGTAGCCGGGCGTCGCGCGGCCAGGCCACCGGCACCAGCGCCAGCGCCAGGGCCGAGCCGCAGAGGAGCGCGGTGGCCACCCTGGGCAACGCGAGGCGCGCGACCGCCGCGCCCCGTGAAAAGGCGAGCACCGCAAGGACGGCGGCCGCGACGCGGAGTATCAGGTGACCGGCCTGGTAGAGCCCGGGAAGGACGAGGACGTCCGCGACTGCCGCGAGGATCGACAGGGCGAGCCAGCCGGCCGGCTCCAACGCGCGCCGTTTCGGCCCGACCTCCGGCATCGACCGCAGCCCGACGACGATCCGGGCGAAGAGCAACGCTCCGATCGCCAGAGCGCCGGCGAGACCGGCCCGGAGCTCCGGGACCCATGGTTGCTCGCGGATCCAGTCCCCGGACGTCAACGAATTCGCGAGACGAGCCGACGGCCACAGGGCGGCGCACGCGACGAGCGCCGACACGAGCCAGCGCACGGCCCGCGGACGCCGCCATCGGGTCTCGACGAGCGTCCCTACGAGGACGGCGGCCGCACCAACGAGCCAGACTCCGAGCGCCAGGACGCCGTGCAAGGCCGCGAGCGCGGCCAACCCGTTCGAGCCGAGGCTCGAAGCGGGAGCGCCGAGGAGCCCGGGGAGCTCGCGGTCGACGACAGTCAGCCACGCTGCCGCGATCGCCGCGGCGCCGGCGCCGGCGACGATTCGCGTGGAGGTCGCCGCGATCCGGAGCCCGAGGCTCGTTCGCCGCGCGGACGGAGGATCCTTCAGCGGTTCGGAGGCGGGTAGCATTCGTAGGGCTCGGTCGGGAACGTGCACCTTCCGTCGGTCGGACCGTCCCAGACGATGCAGTACATGGGCGGGGCGCAGTCGTCGTCCTGTGGGTTGCAGATTCGCGAGCAGAAGTAGGGGTTCGACTTGGCGCCCCAGGAGAGGCACGTGTTGCCGGGCCCGCGGCACTCGTCGCCCTCGCCGCCGCAACAGGTCCCCTCGATGAAGCCGTCGGCGTCGCCGTCGGAATCCGAGTCGGAGTCGACGTCGCCGTCCGAGTCGGTGTCCGAGTCGGAGTCGACATCGCCGTCGGAGTCGACGTCGCCGTCCGAGTCGGTGTCGCCGTCCGAGTCGGTGTCCGAGTCGGAATCGACGTCGGCATCCCCGTCCTGCCCATCCTGACTCCGGAACGGACCGTCGTCGAAGCTGGTGACGAGGGAGCAACCGGCCGGAGCGAGGAGGATGAGCAGGAGGGTGCGGAGCCCGGGGGTCATTCGGCCCTCGGATCGTAGCAGTCGTAGCCGTCTTCTTCGAAGATGCACGTCGCGAACTCGCCGAAGTCATAGCAGGACATCGGCGCCGCGCAGTCGTCGTTGTCGGGGTTGCAGGATCGGGTGCAGTAGTAGGGGCCGTCGCCGAGGGCGACGCAATCGGGGTCTGGGCCGCGGCAGACGTCCACCCGGCCGCAGCAGGTGCCTTCGACGAACAGGTCGGCGTCGCCGTCCGAGTCGGCGTCGCCGTCCGAGTCGGCGTCGCCGTCCGAGTCGGCGTCCCCGTCCGAGTCCGCGTCCCCGTCGGAATCTGCGTCCGAATCCGCGTCCGAATCCGCGTCCGAGTCCGAGTCGCCGTCCGACGAGGAACGGAATGGTCCGTCGTCGAAGGTCGTGGCCAAGGAGCAGCCTTCGAGCGCGACCAGGAGCAGGATCGCCGCGGGCGGCATCTCGCGTCTACCAGGCTGCCCGGGCGGTCAGGACGGCGCCGCCCTCGAGCGGCAGGAGCCCGGTCTCGACGTCAGGGGCCTCGTCCGAGTCGCTCGACAGGAGCAGGTAGGCGAAGATGGTCCCGGAGACGGCGGCAGCGAGGAGCGCGATGTCGGTGACGGCAGCGAGCGTTCGGCCGGAGCTGTTCGTGTCGAGCCCCTCCCGCGCGAGCGCCTCGCGCCGGTCCGGGTCCGTCTCCCTTTCGAGCTCGGAAGCGATGTCGTCGGAGTCCGATGCCTTCCCGAGCGCGAGCGCGCCGGTGATCACGGCCGTGACGATCGCCGCGCCGCCCAGCCCCAGCGCCACCCATGCGCCCGTCCCGGGTCCAGCTCCCGGTCGCGGGCCCGGGCCCGGGCCCGTGCCCGTGCCCGTGCCCGTGCCCGAGCCCGCGCCCGCGCCCGTCCCCGCGCCCGAGCCCGTGCCCGCACCCGTACCAATGCCCGCGCCCGTCCCCGCGCCCGGCTCCTGCAGGAGAACGGTCCGGCGCTCCCCCGCTCCGACGGTCACGTCCTCTCGCGCTTGTCCCGCCTCGATCACGTACCTGCCCGGATCCAGCGTCAGCGTGGTCGGTATCGTCCCCATTGGGATGCGGTTGACCGTGACGTACAGGCCGGGTTGTCCCTGCACCGTGACCTCCGCGAGCCCGGCCCGCATCTCGCGGACCCGGGCAATCAGCTCGTCGCGGGCGGGCTGAGTCAGGTCGGGGGCGCCGGCGTCGAGGTACTCGCCATAGCGGACCACGCACTCGGCGACGCGCCCGAGCCGCTCGAGCGTCCTCGCCAGGTTGTAGACGACGCGCGGCGTCGGGCTCGTGGCGTACACGGCCTCGAACTCGGCGAGGGCTCCGCGGAAGTCGCCACGCTGGTACAGCGCGACACCGTGCGCGAAGCGAGTCGCGTCGTCCTGGGCGCTCGCCGTCCGGCACAGCCCGATCAGGACCACGAAGAGAATCGAACGAACGACCATCCGAGTGCTATTACCGCGAACGACCCAGATCAGTGAAGATGTCGCTGTCGCCGCCGGCGGGCCGCCCGCCGCCTTTCCGCGGCGGACGCTTTGCGGGTCCCTGGCGGCCCGGCGCGTCCTGCGGCTGCGCCTCGGGCACGAGCACGATCTCGAGCGTACGGTCGCGGTCCGGCGCGATCCAGCGGTCGACCCCGACGAAGCCTGGGGCCTGCACCTGGAGCCTCACCGCGACCGCGGCCCTGGCGAGCTGCATCGTCGCCGGGTTTCCCTCGAGCGCCGCTCCGTTGACGAGGATCCGCGCTTCGGGAGGCATGGCGTGGATCTGGAGCGACACCGCCTCGGGCTGCCGAGCGGGCGCCGGCACCGGCTGAACGATCCGGGTCGGACGTGGCGGCGGTGTGGAGACGAGCCATCTCGCGGTCCCGAGGCCCGCGCCGAGGAGGAGCGCCGCCACCAGCACGTAGGGAAGCGCCTGCCGGATCGCCTGCTTCCTGCGGGCCGCCGCGCCGAGCGCGCGCGTCTTCGCCGACTCGTCGGTGTCGACCGCCCAGCTCACTGGAGTCTGGGTGGTCAGCTCGAAGGGACGCACCTGAGCACCGTCGAGGAGGAAAGGGACCAGCGCCTCGTAGAGCTCGCTCGCCTGCTGGAAACGGGCGTTCTTGTCCTTCTCGAGCGCCCGCATCACGATCGCCTCGATCTCCGCCCCGATCTCCGAGTTGAAGGTGCTCGGCCGTGGCGTCGGCTCGGTGAGGATCCTCCCGATCACCTGCAGCCCGTTGTCGCCGGGGAAGGGAAGGCGCCCTGTCAGCATCTCGAAGAGCACGACTCCGCTGGCCCACAGGTCCGCGCGGTGGTCGATCACCGGCTCGCCTCGCGCCTGCTCTGGCGCCATGTACGGTGGCGTCCCGAGGACGTCGCCGGTCTGTGTCAGCCTCGTCTCGCCCGACGACTCGCTGAGCACCGTCGAGATGCCGAAGTCGAGAACCTTGACGAAGTCGCGCTGCCCGGCCCGCGTCGTCAAGAACACGTTCTCGGGCTTCAGATCCCGATGCACGATGCCGCGGTTGTGAGCGGCTCCGAGCGCGGACATCATCTGAGCGCAGATGTGAGCGGCCCGCCACGCGGGCAGCCGCGCCTCGCGGTGCAGGACCTTCGCGAGGGACTCGCCCTCCAAGAGCTCCATCACGATGAACGGCGTCCCGTCGCCGGTCTCGCCGACGTCGAACACCTCGAGGATGTTCTCGTGGCCGATGCTCCCCGCTGCGTGAGCCTCGCGGCGGAACCGGGCGACGGTCCCGGGGGTCTTCGACAGGTCCGCCCTCAGGAACTTGAGCGCCACCTTGCGACCGACCTCGACGTGAGTGGCCGAGTAGACGGCACCCATGCCCCCCGAACCGAGCTGGTCGTGGACCTTGTACTTGCCGGAGACCAGAACGTCCTTCTTCGGATCCACGCCGATGTCCAGGAGCCAGAGCATACCACCACGCGGCTTGCCAGGCCGCCGCCGGGCCCTATACTCGCCGTCCTCGTGCGCCGCGCCGACCCCGACGTGATCTTCCCGGGCGATGGCGGCACGTCCCTGCCCTTCATCGCCCCCGATGGGACCGTCGTCGAGATCCTCCGCCCGTTCGTCAGCGCCGCGCGGATCGAGCGCATCGAGAGGGTCCTCGCCTCGCGCACCGGAAGCGTCGCGGTGGTCCTCGACCGGATCCACGACCCGCACAACGGGGGAGCGGTGCTGCGGTCGTGCGATGCTTTCGGGATCCAGGAGATCCTGGCTGTCGAGAAGGATGAGCCCTTCGCTGTCGCGCGCCGGGCGTCGAGCGGGGCCCACAAGTGGCTCGACGTCCGCCGCTTCCGGGATCCGGTCGCGTGCTTGGCGGCGATCCGGTCGCGTGATCTCGACCTGTACGTCGCCGAGCCCGGCGGCGACACGGCCCTCGGCGACCTGCGTGATCGCCTGGCTGCTGGGGGACGCGTCGCGCTCGCGTTCGGTAACGAGCACGACGGGGTCGCGCCGGTGCTCCGTCACGCCGCTCGTGGCAGCTTCCGGATCCCGATGAGCGGCTTCGTCGAGTCCTTGAACGTGTCGGTCGCGGTCGGTGTCTCGCTCCATGCGGTCCGGTCCGGAGTGCCGGGAGATCTGGCCGATGAAGACCGGCAGCGCCTGCGCGCCCGCTTCTACCGGCAGACCGTGCGCGAGGCCGACGCCATCGTGCTGGAGAGAATACGTTCATGAGCGGAGCGATCTTCCTCACGGGAGCAAGCGGATTCGTCGGCCGGCGTCTGGTCCGGGAGGCGGTGAGCGGCGGGCGCTCGGTCTTCGCGCTGGTCCGGCCATCGTCCCGCATCCCGGCCGAGGTCGAGGGCGAGGAAATCACGGTACTTCGGGGCGACGTTTGCCGGCCCGGCCTTGGCCTGGCCGCCCACGATCTGGAGGCGCTCCAGGCCCGGGTCACGGACGTGATCCACGCGGCCGCGGTGCGCGAGCCGAGGGACGATTCGGCTGCTCGTTCCGTCAACGTCGACGGTACGAGCCACGCGATCGATCTCGCGCTTCGTCTCCCGCGGCTGCGTCGCTTCGTCCACGTGAGCTCGATCTCGGTGGCCGGGACTTACCCCGGTCGCTTCTACGAGGACTGGCTGGATGTCGGCCAGTCGTTTCCGAACGCGTACTCGAAGAGCAAGCACGAGGCCGAGGCGAGGGTGCGCGCGGCCCAGGATCTTCCGAGCGTCATCGTGCGCCCGGGCTCGATCGTAGGTGACTCCACGACCGGCGAGTCCGATCCGTCCGCCAGCACGTTCGACAAGCTGATCCACGCGGCGTGGAGGATACGCAGGCTTCCGCGCTTCGTCCCGATGCCCCGACCCTTCCCGCCGAAGCAGCTCTTCCCGGCGGTGCCCATCGACCACGTGGCCCGGGCCACGCTCGCTCTCGCCCTCGCTCCCGCGCCCCGCGCCACGACATACTGCTTGATCGATCCCGCGCCCCCACGCCTCGAGGCCGTGATGACCCACCTCTGCGATCGACTGGGAGCGCCGCGCTTCCGGCTCTCGGTGCCGCTGGGTCCGGCTCGGGCCATCGCGAGCGCGCCAGGCGTGGCAGGGATGCTGGAGCGCGTCCGATTTCCAGTCTCGAGCCTCGCATACCTCGACTGCACGCTCGACTTCGATGACCACAACGCCCGTAATGCGCTGGCCCCGGCAGACGTGCGGTGTCCGCCGTTCTTCGGGTACGTGGACGCGCTGATCGACGCTTTCCTCGAGAGGGCGGGAGTCGCCTGATCGTCCCTGTCCATTCCCGCGATTTCGCGGGTCTGTCGAGAGCCGCATCGGCTCTCCCACCATTTGCTCCGCTGCTCTGTTCGAGCCTGATTCGGTAGTCATTTCGCGGCCAGACGACGGGCATGGGGCTTGCTCGTAGGCGCCGGCATGAGGCGAGCGCTCCCCTTCCTTCTCCTGGCGGCCTGCTACGGGCCCGGTTCCTTCCCTAGCTACCGCGACGGAACGGCCGGCGATCCCAACGGGCCGCAGGTCGACCTGGGGGACGGGAACGGGGACCAGGATCAGGGGATCGGGGACGAAGGTGACGACGATCCGGTCGACCTCGGCGGCGATGCCGACGGCGATGCGGACATCGAGCCCGACGAGCCGGAGACGCTCCTGTGCCAGAGGTGCGCAGCGCAGGGCGAGTGCGGGTCCGCCGACAACGCCTGCGTTCGCAACGGCCAGACTGGCGAGCAGTTCTGCGCCGAGGCCTGCGACGGCGGCCAGTGTCCTTCCGGCTACTACTGCCAGGATCTCGGCGGTGGGTTTCCCGCGCAGTGCCTGCCGAACGGCGACTCGTGCGCTGATGGCGGCGGTGGCGACGACGGCGGCGACGACGGCGGCGACGATGGTGGCGGCGGCGGCGGCGACGATGGCGGCGGGGGTGGGGACGACGGCGGCGGGAACGGAGAGTGGGGCGCCGACGTCCAGCACTGCCTCGACGTCGTCAACCGCTTCCGCGAGGAGAATGGTCGGCCGGAGCTCCAGATCGACCCGGCGGTCCAGGATTGCGCCCAGGAGGGAGCGGAAGAGGACTCGGGGACGGGCTCGGCACACGGGCACTTCTCCCGGACCAGCGGCTGCGGCGTCGCGTGGGCGGAGAATGAGGTTCCCGGTTGGCCGCTCGATGGCTACGGCTCGATCACCCGCATCGTCGACGAGTCTCAGCAGATGATGATGGACGAGGGCCCGGGCGGCGGGCACTACGAGAACATCCTCGGCGACTGGACGCACATGGGCTGCGGAATCTTCGTGACGGCCTCGAACGAGGTGTGGATGGTCCAGGACTACCGCTAGCCGCCCTGCTCCCGGCGCTACGGAAGCGAAATTGCGTCCCTCCCCGTGTTGTTAGACAGTCAGGGGCGCCATGCGGACGCGGGTCGAGCAGCCGAAGGCAAAAAGGCAGAAGCGTCGGCGAAGCTGGCTCGTGCGCTTCATCCAGGCCGTCTTCTTCCTCACCCTGTGCGGAGCTCTGAGCCTCGCGGGCCTTTTCGTCTACTACGGCCGCGACCTGCCGGACGTCTCGGCCTTGTCCTCGGCCTACCGGCCCTACCAGACCACGCGGATCCTCGCGCGCGACGGCGAGGTGCTTGCGGAGATCTTCGAGGAGCGGCGCACGGTCGTGCCGTTCGAGGACGTGCCGGAGAGGGTGCTCAAGGCCGTGCTCGCGGCCGAGGACGCGGACTTCTACCGGCACGAGGGTCTCGACTACGCAGGAATGGTGAGGGCCCTTCTCGTCAACTTGCGGGAGGGCAGCTTCACTCAAGGCGGATCGACGATCACACAGCAGGTCGTCAAGAACCTCTTGCTCACGCCGGAGCGAACGATCGAACGGAAGGTCAAGGAGGTCCTCCTCGCTCGCAAGCTCGAGCAGTCGCTGAGCAAGGACGAGATCCTGTTCCTCTGGCTCAACCAGGTGAATTTCGGCGACGGCCGTTACGGGATCCAGGAGGCCGCGCGCTACTACTTCGGCAAGGACGTTGGAGAGCTTTCCTTGGGTCAGGCCGCCCTCCTCGCGGGCATCCCGAAGGCGCCGTCCCATTACTCGCCGCGGCACGACCTCGAGGCTGCTCGCGAGAGACGCGACTGGGTGCTCGGCGAGATGGTGCGCAAGGGTCTCGCCGACGATGAGCAGGCGGCCTCGGCGCGGCAGGAGGGGGTCCGGCTCGCGCCCGAGCGCACGGAGGAGCTCGGGTGCGCCCCGGAGGTGGTGGCGATCGCGCAGAAGGTGCTTCGCGAACGCGTGGGTGCCGAAGCAGCGCGGCGCGGTGGCTTCACGATCGAGACCGCGATCGACGCGGGCCTCCAGCGTGTCGCGCGGCGGAGCCTGCAAGAGGGCCTCAGGGAGCTCGACGCGCGACACGGCTACGCCCTCGGCGCCGCGACGAAGACGAAGCGAGCCGCCCGGTCGCGACCCGCGCTCACGCGGACCGCGCCGCGCGTCGGGCACACGGCCGTCGCGGAGGTGACCCGGGTCGACGACGACCAGAGGCTCGCCCGCGTGCGTGTGGCCGGTGTAGAGGGCCTCGTCCGCCTTGACCGGGAGTCGCGGTACGTACCGGCCTCGAAGCGGGCCTCCGAGCTCCTCAGGCCATCGGATCGAGTGCGCGTGACGATGCAGAACGCCGCGCACGGAGTCGAGCCGGCGCGGATGCGGCTCGCCGGCGGCCCGGAGGGAGCCGCGGTGCTGCTGGACGCCCGGACGCGCGAGGTCCTCGCGCTCGTGGGCGGGTACGAGGCGATGCCGCTCGGGTTCGATCGGGCGACGTCGGCGGCGAGGCAGCCCGGCAGCGCGTTCAAGCCAATCATCTACAGCGCGGCGCTCAACACGCGGCGCTTCACGCCGGCGACGATCCTGTACGACACGCCCGAGGTCTTCGAGCGCTGGCGACCGAGGAACTTCGAGTCCTGGGAGTACCGGGGGCCGGTGCGCCTCCGAGAGGCGCTCGCCCAGTCGATCAACATCGCGGCCGTCAAGCTCCTGAGCGAGGTAGGCGTGGAGTCGGCGGTGGCGTACGCGCACGCTCTCGGGATCGAATCGGAGCTCACGCAGACGCTCTCGCTCGCTCTCGGCGCTTCGGAGGTCTCGCCCATCGAGCTCGCAAACGCCTACGGGGTCTTCGCCTCGGGCGGGATGTCGCAGCCGGAGCTGCTCGTGACGAAGATCCGCGACTCCCGCGGACGGGAGATCGGGCTGCCTCCGCGCAGGCCGGCGCAGCGGGTGATCGGTCAGGACGAGGCTTACCTGTTGACCTCGCTGCTCACGTCGGTCGTCGACCACGGGACGGGACGAGCCGCACGGCGCCTCGGCCGGCCGGTGGCCGGCAAGACCGGAACCTCGAACGACGCGCGTGACGCGTGGTTCGTCGGCTACACGCCCGACCTCGTCGCGTGCGTCTGGGTCGGGTTCGACGACCACTCGCCGCTCGGCCCCGGCGAGTCCGGAGCCAAGAGCGCGCTGCCCATCTGGGTCGAGCTCGTCGCCGCGGCCGAGGCAAGCCACCCCGCCGCCAGCTTCGCCGTCCCAGCGGGCATCGTCACCGCGAGGATCGATCCCGCGAGTGGCCTCCTGGCCTACGAGGGCCTCGCAACCGCGATCACGGAGCAGTTCCTCGACGGGACCGAGCCCGCCGAGACCGCCCGTCCCCCCGACGTAATCGACCCGGGCTCCTTCCTCCTAGAGGAGTTGTAATGGGGACACGCACTACCCCCGCAGAGGAGTTGTGATGGGGACACGCACCACCCCCGCAGAGGAGTTGTGATGGGGACACGCACCACCCCCGCAACCATCCGAAATCAGAAGTCTTCTGGGGGCAACCGCGCGAACACTATTCGTGCCAATGGCACAGATTGTGTCCGCGCGGTTAGGCTCGCGACGGCAATGATCTCGCTGTGTTGGATGGTGGGTGCGTGTCCCCGTCTGGCGGAGGCGAGCACCGTGCAGCGGCTGAGCGAGTCGCTGCATCGGGAGCTGGCCGAGCTGACGCTGACGTTGCCGCGACCGACCATCGACGTCGCGCTCTGCGTGACTCCACCGGCCTCGGCCGATGCGGCGGCTGGCGCCGATCGTCTCGCGGCGCGGCTCGAGGCTCTCGTCGCGACTGCGCTAGGCCGCAACGGCTTCAGGTCCGTGGTGCGATTGGGTGGAGCTCACGCCTGCGCCGATCCGCCCGAAGAGGCGGCGCGTGTGGCTGAAGGCCGGGGCGCCGAGCTCCTCGTGCACGTCGCCTCGATGGTGCAGCACGGTCGCCTCCACCTCGAGGGTACGATCGTTCGCACGGACCGCTCCCTCTGGCGCGATCTCGTGGGCGGCCGGGGCGGCGCAATGGTAGGCCAGATCTTCGCAAGCGCGAGGCTGGACGCGGAGCTCCGTTTCTACCTGGCCCAGCCCCATCCCCCGCTCGCCCCACGCACCCAGTCCGTTCTCTTCGAGTCGCCGGGCCCGGTCCTCGGAATGGTCGCGGGCGACATCGACGGCGACGACATGGACGAGCTCGTCGTGCTGAGGCGCCGCGCGGTCGACGTGCTCACGCTCCGCCAGCCCGACCGTCGGGCGCGACTCGTGGGCACGCTCCCGCTCGACGCCCTCGAGCCTGCGGTGACCGCATCGCGGGATCCCGTCGGGACGATCGCGCTGCTTTCAGGCGCGGACGGCGGTCGCCGCATCGCGCTCAGGGTCAGCGACCACTCGGTGGGGATGGTCGTCTCCTGGGACGGCGAGCGCTTCGACGGTCCAGAGCCGCTGTCCGACTACCCGATCGACGGCGCGATCGGGATCCTGTGCGGCACGGTGCCCCGGGGCCGCAACACGTTCGAGCCCCGCGTCGTCCCCTGCTCGCCGAGCCCCGCTCCCGGGCCCGAGGTCGGAGCCGGACCGTTCTGGGCCGTCTCCTACGCCAACGTCCTCGGGCCGGACGGGTCGTCGACTCGCTCGGTCGGGCTGGTGCTCGCCGAAGCCCGCCTGATCGTCACGGCCGCGGGAGTGACGCGCGACCTCGGTCCCACCGGGTCGGCAGTCTGGGTGGGCGACCTCGACGACGATGGCGTGCTCGAGGTCGCGCACTCGGCCGCGTCGCCGCCGGGCGATCCCGACCGTCTGACCGTCACGACGCTGCCGGCCTCGGGGCCGCAGGACGGCTGGGCCTCGCGGACGATCGCGGGTGGCATAGGCGCAATCGCGGCCGGCGATCTGGACGGCGACGGCGCGATCGAGCTGGTCTTCGCCGAGTTGACGCCGGGCGGCTCGCGGATCTGGATCGTCGATTGAGAGCCATCCACTCGATCCTCCTCGCCCTGGTCGCGGTCGTCCTTGCCGCTGCCGTCCGCCCACGGTTCGGCGGAACGATCACGCTTCCGCTGCCCGCGACGGTGACCGGTATCGATCCCACGCGCACCTCCTCGTTCGCCGAAGCGATGCTTCAACCGCTCGTCTTCGACGGTCTGTACGCCTGGACGGACAGGGGGACGCTCGTCCCGGGTCTGGCGCAAGGCGATCCGGTGCCTTCGGCCAGTCGCAAGAGCTTCCGGATCAAGCTCCGGCCGGGCGTCAGGTTCCACGACGGCCGGCCGGTGCGCCCCGCTGATGTGGCCGCCTCCCTCGCGCGAACACTGCGGTCGGCAGCGACTCGATGGCTCCTCGCGGATCTGGACGGTGCGGCCGCCTACGCCGCCGGTCCGGGCCGCGGTCTCCCAGACGGAATCGCGGTCGTGTCCGACAGCGAGATCGAGCTGCGCTTCGTCTCCGCGGTCGGCGACCCGAGACGGCTGCTCGCCGCGCCCCCCGCAGCCATCGTCTCGCCCAGCTCACGCCCCGATCGTCCGATCGGCACGGGCGCTTTTCGCGTCGGGGCGGTCGCCGGCTCGAGGGTCGAGCTCCGCGCGAGCGCCGATCACTTCGCGGGCCCTCCGTTCCTCGACCGCGTGGTCGCCACGGCCCCGCGGGCGCGCAACGACGAGGTTCGAGCTTTCGAGCTGGGCGAGCTGTGGATGTCCTTCCACGCCGCCAGCGTCTACGGTGGGGTGCCGAGGGGCGGCTCCAGGAGCCTGCGTGGCCCGCCCGCCCAGTGCATCGCGCTCGAGCCGGTCTCGCGTTTCATGCGCGATCCGGACGCCCGCAGCGCCGTCTCGCTCGCGATCGATCGGGGTCGACTGGAGCGCCTCTCCGTCGCGCCGATCGGGATACTCCCGGCCTCACGGCTGCCGCGGGACCTGCCGAGCGCCCGGGCCGCGATCGCCAGAGCCTCGGCCAGAGCGGGCCTGACGGGGCGCCCGCGAGTCGTGCTCGCCTTCGACGACGGCGACGCGATCGCCTCCAGCGTGGTCGAGGTGCTGATCGCCTCGCTCGACGACATCGCAGTGGACCTGCAGCCCGAGCCTCTGCGGCGCGGCCCTGGGAGCACGGTCGACCTGCGCTACCTGACGCTCGGGCCCGTGTCGCCGGACGCCGTCGGCCGCGTCGCCGCCGCTCTCGCAGCGTCGTCCGACTCCTCGCGCGCCACGGCCCTGTACGCCCGCGGCGACGATCGAGCGGCCGAGCGCGAGGGGACGGGGCTGCACGAGCGCGGATCTCTGATCGTCCTCGGGCTGAGGACCCCTGCGCTCCACGTCCGCCCGTCGCTCACGGGGCTGCGTTTCGATGTACTCGGACGGCTGGACTTCGCGAACACCTGGATCGCCGCGGAGGGTCCGCCCCGATGAAGCTCCGCTGGCAGCTCGTTCTCGCGTTCGCCTTCGCGGCCACCGTGCCCATCGTGGTCGCGGCATACGGGGCCCGCAAGCTCATCGGCGATCGGTACCGCGTCGAGTTCTCGCAGCGCGCCCGCCGGATCGGCGACGAGATGAAGGCACGGCTGCGCACGGGGCTGAGGGGCGAGCGCGACCGCCTCCGGCAGTTCTGCGAGGGAGACGTCCTCGTGGACAAGCTGCTCACGGATCTCGCCGCCGGCCGCGAGCCGGACCTGCAGGAGCACATCCGTGCCGCCATGGAAGGACGGGGCCTCGACACCCTCGAGGTGGTGGACCCCCGCGGCCGAGTCCTCGGCTCCGGCCACCTGCCCGGCGCGGTCGGGTCGATCGATCGCGAGACGCTGGCGCTGTCACGGGAGCCGGACATGCAGTTCGTGATCCGCGACGTGCGCGTCCGGACCAACGAGGGCGTGCGCCCGGTCCTCGCGCTCGAGCACGCCTGCCAGGCCGAGAGGCTCCACAAGAAAGTCGGCGTCGTCGGTGGCGTCTTCTTCTCGGGCGTCCTGACCGGCCTCCTGATCGAACGCGAGGACGCCCAGGTCTTCGTCCTAGACGAGGCCGGACGCGTCATCTCGCCCGGGGACGCGACGTTCCCCCCTCGGGCCAGCTACCCCCGGCTCGACATCCCGCTCCACAACCCGGACGGCTCCGTCGCGGCGACCATCGCGGTCGCCGTCCCCGACGAGGCTCTGCACGCCGACGTCCGCCGGCTGGAGGGACAGCTCCTTTTGGCGCTGCTGTCGGGCCTCGCGCTGGCGCTGCTCCTGGCGCTCCTCATCGCGCGCCGGATCGCGTCACCCCTCGACCGCCTCGCGGTGGGCGTCGCGGAGATCGCCGGGGGCAACCTGGAGCAGCGCATCGACGTGCGTGGCTCGCGCGAGATCAATCGCCTGGTCGAGGCCTTCAACCGGATGGCGCGCGACCTGAAGGCGACCCGGGCCCGGATGCTGCGCGCCGAGCGCGTCGCGGCCTGGCGCGAGATCGCCCGGCGAATCGCGCACGAGATCAAGAACCCGCTCTTCCCCATCCAGACGTCGATGGAGACGTTGCGAAAGACGTACCGGGCGCAGCACCCCGAGTTCGGCGAGATCCTCGAGGAGGCCACCTCGACGGTCCTCGAGGAGGTGGAGCGGGTCAAGCGCATCGTCACGGAGTTCTCGCAGTTCGCCAGGATGCCAAAGCCGAAACCGCAGGAGCTGGCCGTCGAGGAGGTCGTCTCGCACGTGGTCGGGCTGTTCGCCGGCGGCCCGGGACCCTCCGTCCGGTCCGAGCTTCGGGAGTCGTTGCCGCGCATCAGCGCCGATCGTGAGCAGATCATCCAGGTCCTGCTCAACCTCGTGCAGAACGCGCGCGACGCTGCAGAAGGCCGACCAGATGGCGCCGTGCGTCTCGTCGCAGCTCGTGGCGACGGCGGCGTCACCGTCCGCGTCATCGACAACGGCACGGGCATGAGCGAGGACGTTCGCGCTCGCATGTTCGAGCCCTACTTCACGACGAAGGAGACGGGCACGGGCCTGGGCCTGGCCATCGTGCACCGGATCGTCACCGAGCATGGCGGCTCCATCGAAGTGTCGTGCCCGTCGCAGGGTGGCACGGTCGTCTCCGTGTTCCTCACTCGCGAGGGCCCACCCGTCAGCCCCGAGGAGTCGCAGGCCGACCGCGACCTCGGACCGCGCCGCGACTCCTCGACGTAGCGAAAGCCGTCGAGGCCGTTCACATCACGCGATCCTGACGGTATCGCGGAACCGAAAGGTGCGCGACGGGAGCGAGTTCGACACCAGACTCCCAGGTAATGAGAGCACCGGCGCGGCGCTCGGAGAGCGACTCGCGACCACATGACACGGCCACTTACCAGGGGAGCGTGCTCCGCTCCGGCTAGGGCGGGCAGATTCCCGTGTGAAAATCGCGACTCGGGCGGGCCCGGAACGTGCACTTCGACGCGGCATGCGATGGACACTCGCGATCGTGGCTGCGTCTCTGGTCTGTGCCTGTGGTGGGTCTGATTCCGATCTCACACGACCACCGGCCGGTGAAGAAGTCGCCTGTCCGGAAGACCCGGACGCATTCTTGGGCGGCACCGAGACGGGCGAATGCCCGGACTACTGGGTCTGCACCGAGACCGAGGACGGCGGAAAGGTCTGCACCAACCCAGGCCCGGACATGCCCGACGGCAGCCAGGAATGGGACTGTGTCGTGCAGAACGGCGAGACCGCTTGCAGCGGCGACGAGATGCCCGACGCCGGCGCGGGAGCAGGCTGGACGTGCGTCGCCGACGCCGCGGGAGGCGTGGTCTGCACCCGCGACCAGCCGCAGTTCCCCGACGGCGAGGGATCGGGAGCGTGGCAGTGCGAGTACGCCGAGCTCCTGACCTGCGAGAGCGGCGACGGGACGAGCGGCGGGTTCGGTGACGATGGGGTGGGCGAAGGCTCGCTCGGATCGGGCTCGAGCGGCGATCTGCCGGACGAGGGCGGCTCCTTCTGCTTCTACCCGAACGACGGCGCGCCGCTGCCGGACGAGCCGGTGGCGCGAGCATGGATGTCGATGGAGGTCGTGGACGGAGTCGACGTCCTGCACGGCATCATCGCGTTCTCGACGGCGTTCGTCGACAACACCTACGGCGCGAATTCCTCCAGCGGATACCGAGGGGGACGCGGCCACACGTTCCTGGACCTCGTCAGGAGCGATCACGTCCAGGTCGGTTTCCTGGACGAGTCGGGAGCGCTCGTCCTCGAGGCGAAGTTCGACTACTTCAGCGACGGCGCCTCCACGCCGACCGGATACGGGAACCTCGGAGTGACCGGCGCGGACGGCTCGGTGCTCGCCGGCTCACCCGACGCGGTCGTCTCGACGATGACCTCGCAGGACTGGAACTTCAACGAGCTCGGCTGCGTCTTCACCGAGTCGAGCCCCGGGCCCGGCGAATGCGACGGCTGGAACGAGCAGGTCGTCTACGAGATGTGGGTCCGCCGATCGATCTTCGAGGGCGGCGGCGGCTTCGGCGGTCTGAAGTTCGACTCGGTGCACGCCTCGCCGAGCCGCATCTCCGAGGACACGGTCACCGTCGAGCCCGGCGACTGCCCTCCCTGAGTCAGGACTTCGGCGGAGGATTGGGGACGAGGCTGGTTCGGTCGGGCGCCTCGAAGGTGAGGCGCAGGTGATAGACGCCCCCGTCGAGCTCGCTCGAGAGCTTCAGGCCGCTGTGGTGGAAGATCATCATCATCGGCTTGTTGGTGGCCAGCACGTCCGCCGAGAACCCGGCGAGGCCCCTCGCCTTCGCCATCTCGGTCATGCGGCGCATCAGGAGCGTTCCTAGCCCCTTGCCCTGCCACTCGTCGCGCACGACGAAGGCGATCTCCGCGAGGTCGGTCGCGGGATCGACGTCGTAGCGCGCCATGGCCGCGATCTCGTCGCCGGCGCAGACCACCATGGCCATCGACCGCTCGTAGTCGAGGTCGACGAGCTCCTGGATCTCCTGGTGAGGATGCGTTCGCTTGTGAGCCAGAAAGCGCCGGTAGGTGCTCTCGTCCGAGAGCCGGTAGAAGAGGTCCTGAAGGGTCTCCTCGTCGCTCATGCGCACCGGACGGACGGTGACCTCCCTTCCATCCGGCAGCCGCTCTCGAGTCGCCTCATCCCAGGGGAAGCGCGCGCGCGGCACCCTCTGATCGGCGAAGACGTAGCGCCGCTGCTTCGCCGCGGCGATGAGGTCGGGGCGGAAGTCCGGGTGCGCGATCTCGATGAGCGCCATCGCCCGCTCGCGGATGTTCTTGCCCCAGAGATCCGCGACGCCGAACTCGGTCACGACGGTGCGGACGTCGCCTCGGCTCGTCACGACGCCGGCGCCCGCCTCGAACGCGGGCTGGATCCGGCTCACTTTGCCGCCCTTCGCGGTCGACGGCAGCGCGATGATGGGCCTGCCCCCTGGGCTGCGCGCGGCGCCGCGAATGAAGTCGACCTGACCGCCGATACCCGAGAAGAAGCGGCCGAGGAGCGTGTCTGCCGCCACCTGGCCCGTCAGGTCCACGGCCAGGGCCGAGTTGATCGCGATCATCCGCTCGTTGCGGGCGATCGTGAACGGATCGTTCGTGAAGCTCGACGGCCTCATTTCGATGAGCGGGTTGTCATCCGCCCAGTCGTACAGCTCCCTCGAGCCCATCATGAAGCTCGTCACGATCTTGCCGGGCAGGAGCGTCTTCTTCCTACCGGTCAACACGCCGGCTCGCGCGAGCTTCATCACGCCGTCGGACATCATCTCGGTGTGGACGCCGAGGTCGTGCCGGTTCCCCAGCTCGGCTAGGACCGCGTTCGGGATCGTTCCGATCCCGGTCTGCAGCGTGGCGCCGTCGGGGATGAGGCTCGCGATGTGCTTGCCGATCTGTCGCGCGACGTCGTCCGGCGCCTCGGGCACGCGCTCGGGCAAGGGGTAATCGACCGGGACGAGGTGGGCGATCCGGTCGACGTGCAGGAACGAGTCGCCATGGGTCCGCGGCATGTTCGGGTTGACCTCGGCGATCACCATCTCCGCGGAATCGATCGCCGCGCGGACGACGTCGACCGAGACGCCGAGGCTCACGCAGCCGTGGCGGTCGGGAGGGCTCACGTGAATGAGCGCGACATCGATCCGCACCCGGCGGCTCCGGATCAGCTCGGGGATCTCCGAGAGGAACACGGGCATGAAGTCCGCCCGCCCGTCGTGGACCGCCTCGCGCACGTTCTCCCCGATGAAGAACGCCGTGTGGCGGAAGCGGTGCTCGAGGCCAGGCTTCACGTAGGGTGCCTCGCCGAGCGTCAACAGGTGCACGATCTCGTTGTCCGCCAGGTGCGTCCCGTGCGTGACCAGCGCCGCCACCAGGCGACAGGGCTCGGCGGCCCCGGAGCCGATCAGGATCCGCCTCCCCCGCGCGATCGATCGCACCGCCTCCTCGGGCGTCGCGACCTTCGAGGCAAAGCGCTCACGCCACTCGGTCGAACCCGAACCCGTCATCACATCCCCTCCTCGCGTCGGTGACCCATCCGCATCGCCGGTGCGCCCATCGATAGCAGTCCGCCCCGCACCCAGCAAGTGCGCTCCCCTGGAGCAGGCTCGGCTCCCCCACGGCTGGACGCGGCCATCCGACCCTGTCCATCGGCAGCCGCCGTCGAGACACGACGCTGGCACGTTCGCTGCCTGTCGGTCGCGTCAACCGCGCGTCCCCCAGGGCGCGCACCAAGCGAACCGGTCGCTACGGAAACGAGGGCCACATGCACCCTTCGAAGGCAAGAGTCTGCCCGCTGATCTGCCTCTTCGCGCTTCTGCCCGCGTGCGGCGCTGACGAGTCCGAGGCGAGCCTGTACGCGGCCGATCCACCCGCCGAAGAGGTCTACGATGCCGGCGCCTCGGTCGACCTCGCGGACGCCGGCGACTACGACCCGGATCCGGATCAGACCGCGGACGCCGGCGCCGACGCCGCCACCGACGCCGCCACCGTCGACGCGGGTGCCGCCGGTGAGGACTCCGGCGAGGAGGTCTGCGCATGCGCCGAGGGTGCCAAGCGCTACTGCGAGCAGGCGCAATACTGCGCCTGGGGAGTCCAGGAATGCGAGGTCCGCCAGGGCATCCGGTTCTGGGGAACGTGCTGGGAGACGTACATTCCACCGGGCTGCGAGCCGGGCGGGTCGGACGCCGAGACCTACCAGTGGTCCTACGCCGGAGGCTACTGGGACGGCCGCGTCGACGACCCGGACGGCGACGGCGTCCTGACCTCCGAGCCCGACTGGTGGCTCAACCCCGCGGGGCAGGACTGCGCGCTGCGGTCCGGAAGCTGCGTGCAGGACGTCTGGGACTTCGATCTGGACGGCGACACCGGCGAGTCGATGGGCGACTGCGAGGACATCGAGGAGTGCGCGTAGCTGCTACTCTCGGGGCGCGATGCCCCCTCGCGCGCGCCCGTCGCCGCCACCGCCGCCCGCGGTCTGGGAGGATGGTCTCCGCCTGCGTGGGTCGGCGCTCTGGTTCGACGCGCGACGCGCATGCGAGCTCTCGTTCGTCTCCGACGCGAGCAGGATGGCGCGCCACCGCAGGATCCTCTGCACCGACCTGACGGCGAAGATCTCCGGGGCACGAGGGGCGAGGAAAGGCATCCTTCCCTCACCGTTCGGACGCGCCCTGAGCCTGGGCCCGCTGCGACTGGAGCTGTTCCCGTCCGGTCGCGCGCTCGGAGCCGCGCAGGTCCTCGTCGAGAAGGGGACGACGCGTTTCGTCTACTGCGGGGGCGTGCAGCCCAACGAGAGCCTGACCGCGGAGCGCTTCCAGGTCAGGCCCTGTGACGTGCTCCTGCTCGACTGCCCATACGACTCGCCTGGTCTCGTTTTCCCACCACGCGGCCAGGTCCGCGAGTCGATCGTCGAGTGGGTCCGCGAGACCTCCGCCGGCGGCAAGACACCGGTCCTCCTCGCGGCAGCCCTCGGGACGGGCCAGGAGCTCCTGAAGCTCCTCGGCGACCGAGACATCCCGGTGCGTGCCCACCAGAGCATCTACGACATCGCGAAGCGCTACCGGGAGCTGGGCGTGGCCCTCGCGCACGCCCGGCGCTTCCGCAGCACGCCGGTCGAGGGAGAGGCCGTGATCTTCCCGATCGCGCTCGGCGCCGCGCCGGCAATTCGCGGGATCGAGGAGGCGCGGATCGCGCTCGTCTCTGGCCGTGCGGCGTTGCCGGCCGAGGTGGCGCGCTCCCGCGTGGACGCGAGCTTCCCGCTCTCGAGTCACGCGGACGGCGAGGGCCTGCTGGCGATGGTGCGGGCGACGGGCGCGAAGCACGTCGTGCTCTCGCCGCGGCACGGAGCGCCGTTCGAGAAGCTGCTCCGGCGGCGGGGCCTGCGAGTCACCCGATTCTCGATCCCCGAGCAGCTCGGGCTCTTGCCCTGATATCCTCGGTGCCCGTGGCGCCGACACCTCCCGATCATCCGAACGTCACCGGGCCCCTCACCGTCGACGACGAGATCAAACCCGCGCCGCTCGAGGTCCGCGAGCTCCACCTCGCCTGCACGAGCGGCCCGGACTCCGGTCGTTCATGGCGATGCGGCACGGACCGCTGCTCCATCGGATCGCACCGGACCAACGAGGTCGTCCTCTCCGACCGCACGGTCTCGCGCTTTCACTGCGAGATCCTCGTCGTTCCCGCCGGCGCCCGCATCCACGACCTCGCGAGCAGAAACGGGACGCTCGTCGACGGCGTGCAGGTGTTCGACGGGATGCTCAAGGACGGCGCGACGATCCGTCTTGGCGCGACGACCCTGCGATTCGAGCTGTCGGGCGAGCGGCAACCCGTCCCGGTGTCCCAGCGCGCCTCGTTCGGGACGCTCGTCGGCGTTTCGGTGCCGATCCGGACCACGTTCGCGCTCCTCGTGCGCGCCGCCGCGACCGACGCGACCGTGCTGCTCGAGGGCGAGACGGGCACCGGCAAGGAGGGCGCCGCGGAGTCGATTCACGAAGCGAGTGAGAGACGCGGGCGGCCATTCGTGGTCGTGGACTGCAGCGCGATTCCGCCGAACCTCCTGGAGAGCGAGCTGTTCGGTCACGAGAAGGGCGCGTTCACCGGGGCGACCGCCAGTCGCGTGGGCGCCTTCGAGGCCGCCGACACGGGGACGGTCTTCCTCGACGAGATTGGCGAGCTCCCGCCCGACCTTCAGCCGAAGCTTCTCCGGGTCCTCGGGCAGCGCGAGGTACAGCGCGTCGGATCGGGCACGCCGAAGAACGTCGACGTGCGGCTCATCGCCGCGACGAACCGCGACCTCAGGACCGAGGTGAACGAGAAGCGCTTCCGCCCGGACCTCTACTTCCGCCTGGCGGTCCTCAAGATCCGCTTACCGCCCCTGCGCGAGCGGCCGGAGGACATTCCCGCGCTGGTGCGCGCCTTCCTGGATCGCCTCGGCGCCGATACCGCGGCGTCCGCAGCGCTCCTCGAGCCCTCGTTCATCGCGCACCTGCAGCGGGCGAGCTGGCCCGGAAACGTCCGAGAGCTGTTCAATCACCTCGAGCGCTGCCTCGTCTTGCAGGAGGACCTGCCCCTCCCCGAAGGGGGCCCACCGACGACGGCGGCGGTGGACGCGAGGATCTCGTACGCCGAGGCTCGCCATCGTGCACAGATGGACTTCGAGCGCCGCTACCTGCACGCGCTCCTCGAGCTGCATCACGGCAACGTCTCGGGCGCCGCTCGCGCGGCGGGGATCGCGAGACCCTACCTCCACCGGCTCCTGCGAAAGCACGGGGTCACGGGTTTTGCTCGCGGCGACTGATTCCGGTTCCGCCCGGCCTCGCCCCCGGTTTTCGACCTGGACGGAATGACCCGGGCTCCTTGACCATCTTCGCGTGCGGGTCGTATTCTGCGCCGACTCAATGATCCTCAGCCGTTCCGTGCTGTTGGCTTGGCTCTTCGTCGCTGCGGCATCCGGCACCGCCGGGATACTGGCGCCCGAGTCCAAGTGGAGCATCGGCGCGCTCTTCGGCGCGGGCATCGTGGCCGTATATGCGCTGGGTGCCGCACACGCGAGAAGGCTAGCGGCGGCGACGGCGTACGCGCGGCAGCTCGCGAATGGGCAGGCCCCGGCGCCGCGCGAGGACGCCCCCCGCGATCCGGAGGTGGCCGAGCTCTACGAGAGCCTCCACCGCATGGCGGAGCGCGATCGGTCGCGCAGGCAGGCGGTGGAGTCCGTCGAGCGCGAGGTGAGCGGCGCCGAGGACCTCGTCGAGGAAGCAATCGGGAAGCTGTCGTCCGGCGTCGGAGAGCAGCTCGCCGCGGTGGATCAGACGAGCCGCTCGATCAAGGAGATGGCGAGCGCGCTGAGGGAGATTGCCCAGCACGTGGAGGTGCTGGCGTCGAGCGCCGAGGAGTCTTCCTCCTCGATCCTCGAGATGACCGCGACCAACGACGAGGTGGCCGAGAACATGGCGAACCTCGCGGCCAGCGTGCGCGAGACGGTCTCGTCTATCGAGGAGATGTCGTACTCGGTCAAGGAGGTCGCGAAGAACGTCGACGCGCTCTCGCAGACGGCCGAGGAGACCAGCTCGTCGATGAACGAGATGGACGTCTCGATCGACCAGGTCCAGTCGAACGCCAACGAGACCGCCAGGCTCTCGGAGGAGGTCTCGCGGGACGCGGAGAAGGGCGCCGAGTCGATCTCGAAGACCATCGGAGAGATCGGACGGATCAAGGAGTCGTCGGGCGAGGCGGTGCTGGTCATCCAGAACCTCGGGTCGAAGATCGAGGCCATCGGTCAGATCCTGAACGTCATCGACGACGTCGCCGAGCAGACGAACCTCCTCGCGCTGAACGCGGCGATCATCGCGGCCCAGGCCGGCGAGCACGGCAAGGGGTTCGCGGTCGTCGCCGACGAGATCAAGGACCTGGCCGAGCGGTCTGCCCTGTCGACCAAGGAGATCGCGGAGCTGATCAAGGCGATCCAGAGCGAGTCGAAGAACGCGATCGGCGCCGTCGAGCGGGGCGCGCAGAACATCGAGCGCGGAGTGGAGGTCTCGGCCGAGGCCGAGCGCGCCCTCAAGAAGATCCTCGAGAGCTCGCAGAAGAGCACGAACATGGTGCGAGCCATCGCGCGCGCGACGGTCGAACAGGCGCGCGGATCGAAGCAGGTCACAGACTCGATCGGCCGCATCGCCGAGGCCGTGGGCCAGATCGCGGGCGCGACGAGCGAGCAGGCGCGCGGCAGCGAGCTGATCATGAAGAGCGCGGAGAAGATGCGGCTAATCACGAGCCACGTCGAGCGGTCGAGCCAGGAGCAGGCGCGAGGCGGGCGGCAGATCACGCAGGCGATCGAGTCCATCTCCAACATGGTCAACCAGCTCAACGTGTCGCACCGGCAGCAGTCCCGCTCCAACGAACAGATCCTCCAGGCGGCCGCGCGAATCGAGGAGATCGCCCGCGCTCAGGAGGCGAACCTCCGGCAGATCACGGCGGCGCTCGATCGGCTGCGCGAGGCGAGCCGGCGAAGCCGCGAGTAGGTCCCCCCGTGCTCGGGATCTCCTTCTCCGAGTTCCTGATCATCGGAGTCGTCGCGCTCCTCGTGCTCGGGCCGGACAAGCTTCCGACGCTGCTCAAGACGGTGGGCAAGGCCCTTCGCGAGTTCCGGCGCGCGACGAGGGAGCTGCGTGACCAGATCGACGTGGAGGGGACCCTGCGCGAGGCAATGGGCGAGGCGCCGCCACGACCAAGACCGGCCCGGAGGGTCGTGCCACCGTCGCGGATCTACCCCCCCGAAGGCGTGGACTCCGAGGACGTGGCCGAAGAGAGCACCGACTATCCGCCCACGACTCCTTACTCCCGGGACGAGAGCGTCGACCCCGCGGCTCCTCGGGATGCGCTCCACCTGACCACTCGCCACTCCGCGACCGATCGCGAAGCGGGTCTTCCTGCGACGACTTCTGCGAGCGAGACGGCGCCGTCGGTCGCTGGATCGCCAATCCGAGCCGCACCGGAGCCGTCAGCGGTCGAGCCTTCCACGGAAGCGACTCCGTCGGCGGCGCACGCACCAGGCTCCGGGTCGGGGCCCGTGCCGGCCGCGCGGGCGCCGGCCGGTCTGGCGCCAGACCCTCCCCGAGCGCCGGCCGACGAGATCGACTCGGGTTGGGACGACAGTGCGACCATCGAGACTGCCTCGGGCACGTCGGGCTGGTCGGCGGCGTCCCTCGCGCCCCGGCTCCGGCCGAGCGAGCTGCCGCCCGCGCCCGTCCAGACGTCCGGACCGACGCTCGCTACGGCGATTGCCGCAGCGCTCACCGACGAAGCGGCGCGACCGGCACCCTCGGGCGCGCCTGCGCCTGCGCCAAGAGTGCGGGTGGCGCTAGCGGCGTCGTCCGCGAGCCCGACCGCGACCGCGACCGCGACCGCGAGCCCGACCGCGACCCCGACCGCGAGCCCGACCGCGACCGCGAGCCCGACCGCGACCCCGACCGCGACCGCGACCGCGACCCCGACCGCGACCTCGACCCCGACCTCGACCCCGACCTCGACCGCGACCGGGACCGCGAGCGACGCGGGCTCTGCCGGTCTCCCGACAAAGAAGCCGGAGAGCCATCGCGAGCGGCGCGCTCGGCAGCGGAAGAAGGCCGCCACCGGCGCCGCCAGTGGGTCGGCCCCAGGTGCCGGCGCGGGGGCGGTCTCAGGCGGGGCGGCCGGCGAACCGGCCGCAGCTCCCACCGACGAAGCGCTGGCGTCTGAAGGCGAGGCGGAACCGCACGGGCCCACTCGGAGACGTCGAGGTCGTCGTTGAGCGCGCAAGAGGAGAGCCGGACCGCGGTCGACGAGGTGGACGCCCGCCGGATGTCCTTCTTCGAGCACCTGCGCGAGCTGCGGGTCCGGCTCGCGAAGTCCTTCTTCTGGCTCATCATAGGAGTCTCGGTTGCCTACTTCTTCAAGGAGAAGCTCCTCGCGTTCCTCTCGGCACCGCTGGTCAAGGCGTACGAGATGCGGCACCTCGGCGTGCCCAACCTGAACTTCGCCGACCCGGTCGGTCCGTTCCTCTCCTACCTCTACCTGGCGCTCGTCGGCGGCTTCTTCCTGGCCTCGCCCCTCATCCTCTGGCAGGTCTGGGCCTTCGTCTCGCCCGGCCTGTACTCCCGCGAGAAGAAGTACGCGATCCCGTTCGTGCTGGGCTCCACGATCTGCTTCGTCGGCGGGGCGTTCTTCGGCTACGCGACGGTACTGCCGATCGGCTTCGACTTCTTCCTCGGCTTCTCGGGGGACGTCGGTGGAGGCATGGAGCTCCGGCCTGTCCTGATGATGGAGGAGTACCTCTCGTTCACGACCCGGATGCTCCTGGCGTTCGGGCTCGTCTTCGAGCTCCCGCTCTTCATCACCTTCCTCTCGCTGGCTGGCGTGGTGAACTGGCTCCAGCTCGTGCGCTTCTCGCGCTGGTTCATCATCGTCGCCGTCACCGTCGGCGCGATCCTGACGCCGCCGGACGTGACCTCACAGATTCTCATGACGGTGCCCCTGATCCTCCTCTACTTCCTCTCGATCGCGCTCTCTGCGGCCCTCGGCCCGAAGGTGCCGAAGGACCAGCTCCCTTGGAGGAAGAAGAAGGCCAAGCCGGAGGCCAAACCCCCGGAGTCCGAAGAGACCCCTGAGTGACGGTCCGGCCGTACCCATCCGTGTCTTTCTTGACACCTAGCATTTTGAGCAGTAGTGAATTGTTCATGTCCCAATCCGATCGTGGGAAGGCCTCCCGGCGCCGGCGCCAGCGCCGCGACGAGGTCGTGCCGTTGACGCAGCCGGGCGAACCAGCCCCGGAACGGCGACTGCGGTGCAACCACTCGAAGCTGCGCTTGCGGGTCCGCCGGCCTCCGGCACTGCGGCACCCCTACCTGCCGGACGACGTCTGAGGGCGCGGCCTACTGATCCTCTAGCCGCGGCTGGATCTGGTCGTCGAGCAAGGAGAGCGCGATCGCCATCGCGCGCTTGGCCTTGTCGACCGTCTGCTCGTCCGCGCGGACCTTCGCGAGCGCCCGCAGCGCACGCTCCTCGTTCGTGGCGTTCTTCCCCTCGACCTCCGACAGCTTCTCGGACAGCTCCTTGATCTTGTCGTGCAGCACCTCGATCTCGGCCCTCGCGCTCGACAGCTCGACGCGCAGACCGTCCCTCTCGCCCTCGAGGTCGTCGCCGCGCTTGGTCAGCGCCGCGATCTTCTCCGCGTCCCGGGCCTGGGCCTTGTCCTTCTCCGCCTGCAGGTCCGCGAGCTCCTGGATGCGGTACCCGAGCTTGTCCTCGCTCTCGGCGAGCTTGCCCCCGAGGACGGCCATCTCGCGTCCGTGCCGCTCGATCTGCGTGTTCAGTTCGCGCTCGCGCTGGGCCTGCGCAGCCTCGGCCGCTTGCTGCGTGGCCGCCTCGTGCCTCGCCTCCGCCTGGCGCAACTCCTCCTTTCGCTGATCGTCGGCCAGCCTGAGATCCGTCTTGCGCTTCTCCTCCGCCTCGAAAAGCTCGGTCTGGCGGCGCTCCTCGGCGTCCTCGACCGCCTTGTCGTGCGCCTCCTTGACCGACCCCGCGAGCGCGTCGGCCTCGCCCTTCTGCTTGGCGAGAGCGTCGGCCATCTCCTGTCGTAGCGCCGTCTCGGCCGCTCCGACCGCGCGCGTCTGCTGCTCGTCCCGCTCCGCCGCCAGCTTCTCCTGCGCCGTCCTGTGCTGGGCGCGCAGCTCCTCGATCTCGTGGTCCTTGGCCGCGAGGAGCTCCTCGCGACGCTTCTTTGCATCGTCGATGTCACGGTACGCCTTCTCGATCTCGCCCTGGGCTCTCTCGAGCCTGTGCTTGAGGTCGTCGCCTCTCTTGGCCGCGGCTTCCTTATCCACCGCGAGCGCCGCGATCTCCTCCTGTCGCTCGGCGAGCGACTTCTCGAGGTCGATCAGCCTGTCCTCGAGATCGGCCTTCTCGCGCTCGAGCGCGTTGACCTTGTCCCGGACGTCGACGATCTGCTTGTCGCGCGAGTTGATGCTGTCCCTGAGATCGAGGATCTCCTTGTCCTTCTTGTTGATGGTCTCGCGCAGGTCGAGGAACTCGCGGCTGGACACGCCTCCTCTGGTGCCGCGCGGCTCGGACTTCGCGGGTGCCCCCTCCGACTTCGCGGGAGCCGCCTCGGACTTCGCCGCCGCGGCCTCGGATCTCGCCGCGGCTACCTCGGACCTCGCCGTCGCGGCCTCGGACTTCGCCGCGGTCGTCTCGGACTTCGCCGCCGCCAGCTCGGCGGCGAGCCGCTCGACTTCCTGCGAGAGCCGCTGCGCCTGGCCCTCGAGCTCCTCGTTGAGCTGCGACACCTGGCGGATCTCGGCCGCCGCGGCCGCGAGGGCTTCCGAGTCGGCGCCGTTCGACCGCGGGGGTTCGACCGGGGCGGCGTCGATCGCGGGCGGTGCCACCGGAACCGGCTCCGGGATCGCCACGTCAGGGCTCGCCTTCCGCCGACCCGAGTGCCGCTCGGTGACGGTCCGGTCTCCATCGGCCATCATGAGGTTGCCGAACGCCTCCTCGGCGAACGCCTCCACGTCATCGTCGACCCGCACTTCCGGGTCAGTTCCCACGAGCGCCTTTGCCGCAGCGGGCGAGGCGATCATGGTCTCGTCGTCGAACTGGATCGCTTCCTCGAGCGCGATCTCCTCGTCGAAGACCACGGGATCTTCGGGCGCCGCCACAGCGCCCGGCTCGAGCTGGACGAACAGCGAGACCTTCTCGAGGAGAGTCTCGAAGGTGAATGGCTTGCGCAGGTAGTCCTCTGCGCGAGTTCTCAGCTTTCGGTGCTGCTCGAACGTCTCCTCGGACGCCTCGGAGCTCATGATGATGAGCGGGATGTCCTTGAGCTCGGGGTTCTTCTTCAGCTTGTTGCAGATGGAGAAGCCGTTCATCCGGGGCAGCTCGATGCACAAGAGGATCAACTCGGGGCGCTCGACGCGGGCCCGCTCGAGGCCCACGTTTCCATCGTCGACGACCTCGACGACTCCACCGTAGTGCGCGAAGTCCCGCGTCAGCTCGGCAGCAAACGCAGTGTCACTCTCGAAGACGAGGATCCTCTTCGCGGCCATCGTTCGCCTCCTCGGCGTTCTCGCGCACGGGACAGATGCGGGAAAAGATGATATTTCGCGTACTTGTTCCAAGTCAAAGCGAAATGATCTCGAAGACCATCCATCACGTGCCGAACGGTCGAGGCTGGCGGCTCGCGCTGAGGCGAGTCCGTGCGCCGAAGCTCGTCCCCGGGCGCCGTCCCGTCGTGATCGTTCCCGGCTACGGCATGAACTCGTTCATCTTCGGCTTCCACCCCCGAGGGGCCTCGCTCGAGGAGTATCTCGCCGAAAAGGGCCTCGACGTCTGGGCGGTGGACCTGCGCGCTCAGGGCGAGTCGATCCGCGACGGCGGCTCGATGCGATTCGACATGGTCGACCTGGCGCTGACGGATCTGCGGCTCGCGATCGATCACGTCGCCGCTCGAGCCGAGGGCGGCACGTCGCGAGTCGACGTCCTTGGCGCGAGCCTCGGGGCGACGCTCATGTACATGCTCGCCGCCCGCGGCCCCTCCGTTCATCTCGGCTCCCTGGTCGCGATCGGAGGACCGCTGCGCTGGATCGACGTCCATCCGGTGATCCGCTGGCTCGCTCGCTCGCCCGAGGTCATCGGCATGGTTCCTTTCCCGGAGACGCGCCGGCTCGCCCAGCGAGCGCTGCCGCTCATCTTGCGCTTCCCGAAGGTGCTCGAGATCTACGTCCACACCGACATCGTGGACACGCGTCAGATGTCGACGATGCTCCGGACCGTGGAGACACCCAGTCGCCACGTGAATCGGCAGATCGCGCACTGGATACTCGATCGGGATCTGAAGGTCGACGGGATCAACGTGACCGAGGCCCTGGGCAGGGTCGTGCTGCCGCTCCTGTGCGTCGTCGCGAACGCGGACGGCATCGTGCCGCCGTCGACGGCGCTGTCCGGCTACCACGCCATCGGCTCCGTCTACAAAGACGTGCTCGAGGTGGGCGACGATCGGATGCCGTTCGCGCACGCCGACCTGTTCGTCTCGAACGACGCTCACGAGCTCGTCTTCGAGCCCATCGCGCTCTGGCTCGAGCGAATGGCGAACGTGACGCTGGAGTGATCAGAAGCCCGCCGCGAGGCCGAGGACCTGCTGCTCCGGCACGTCGCTGGCGAGCGCGTAGGCGACCTTGTCGTGCTGAACGAACGCGACGTTCACTCCCCTCGAGCGCCCGACGTAGACGGTCCGCCCCGGGACGCAGATCCCGGGGATGCCGTCCACCGGCAGCCGCCGCCGCGGGGGAGTGAAGATCAGCACGGAGACGCGACGACCGTCGAAGTCGTAGTAGAGGTGGGCCGCGGGCTGGTCCCGGACCCACGAGATCCTCCCACCGACGAGGTCCGCTCGAACTTGCGAGAAGACGGGCGGTCGCACCGGGAAGTCGACCTTCCCCTGGAACCAGTGGCCGACTCGCTCCGGACTGGGACCATTGACCTCGACCGGGAGGCTTCGCGCGTGCTTTCCGGCCACGTCGCTGACGAACAGCGGCCCTCCCATGCTCGCCTGACGCGCCGTCGATGCTCCCGTGATCGGCCGTGTCCCCAGCCAGCCGCGAGGGAAGACGAAGAACAGCATGAGCCCGGCCGCGACGGCATACGGGACGAAGGCGAAGCGAGAACGCGGGCGGGCGGCCATCCCCGCCTCGAGGTCGCGAACGGGCACTTCCCTGCGCGCGGGCGGAGCTCGTCCATCGGCCGGCCTCTCGACCCCGCCACCCGCTTCGCCGAGCGCATCGTGGATCCGCCTGCGCAGGGACTCGGGTGCACGCGTGCCGCGCAGGTGACGGCGCAGCTCCGCCTTGATCAGCCGCTCGGACTCCGTGCGAACCCGACACGCCTCGCACATCCCGACATGTCGCTCGAACTCCAGCGCCGTCGCCGCGTCCAGCTCGCCGTCCACCATGGCGCTCGCGAACTGCTGAACGTCGCGGCACCTCATGACGTGCCCGCTCCCCGGCGCGCCCGGTAGGAAGCGAGATCCGTCGGCTCGGCAGGCGCCCGCTCCTCGCCCGGCGCCAGCGCGCCCACCTCGTGGGCGTACTCCACGAGCTGCCTCTGCAGGCTGCGACGGGCTCGGTGAAGACGCGACATCACGGTTCCAATCGGGCAGCCTACGATCTCCGCGATCTCCTTGTACGAGAACTCCTCGACGTCCGAGAGCACGACGACGGCCCTGAAGTCGGCCGGCAGTCGTTCCAGGGCCTTGCAGACCTGTTCTCCGAACAACGGCGCCTCGAAGTGCGCTTCGGGGTCCCTCAGGAGCCGCACCGACTGACGAGACAGCGCCGCCTCCGCGATCGAGTCCCCGTCGGATCCGTCCAGTAGCGCCGTCTCCTTCATCGAACGGCGGTAGCGATTGATGAACAGGTTGGTGAGGATCTTGAACATCCAGGCTCGGAGGTTCGTGCCCGGCGTGTAGTGGTCGCGGAACCGGAAAGCGCGGAGGTATGCCTCCTGCACCAGATCCTCGGCGTCGGTGGGTCTCCGGGTCAGTCGCAGGGCGAGGCCGTAGAGCGCGTCGAGATGCGCAGTGCTCTCCGCCTCGAATTCCGAGACATCACGAGCACTTTCTTTATCGCTCATCCGGGCTGCCTTCGAGCTCTATGCAGGTGTCAACCAGCCGCGGGGCGCCCCTATTCCGACGCCCCGCCGTCCGAGTCCTTGCCGCCCTCGCTCCGGGTCCTGCGGGCCGCGCCGATGAGCTTGGACTCGAGCTCCTCTATCCGTTGAGAGAGCCTGCGGACCTCGCCTTGCATCTGGATGAAGGGCTTCCATCCGACGAGGGTGTTCCGTACGCGCTCGTCCAGCTTCTTCTGCCAGTCCTCGAAGGTCTCGCGCGACGCCTCGACAAGGCCCGCGATTCCCGTCCTGGCGTCCGGCGCCTGCGGCGCGGTCTCGGCACCTTCGGGGATTTCCTCGGGTTCCTGGCCGTCGCGGAGGATCAGGCGACCAACGCTGCCCGACCGGATCGAGGCCATGAGCCGCTCGCCGCCGGAGTGAATGAGGTCGCGCAATGCCGAAGGCACGCGCTGCGAGGCCGCCTTTTCCTGCTCGTAGATGACCTGAGCCAGCGTGACGGACGTCAGGTCTTCCTTGGAGTTATTGTCGATGATCTGAACGTCCTCTCCGGCGCGAATCATCTCCGCTATCTGGTTGAGGGTCACGTAGCGACTCTCGCGCGTGTCGTACAGCTTGCGGTTGGTGTACCGCTTGATGATGCGGCGGCTCGGCTCCGGAGTGGAGGGCGATTCCATGTTCTTCAGTACGATAGCATGCCGCGCCGCGTCAACGTAGACTCGGAGACGTCTTGGTCGCCTTCTCGGACCTCGCCGAGGCCGTCGTGCGGCGCGCAGCCGCCGTGCCCGAGCTCGACATGAGGGCGGCGATCCTCCGCGAGGAGGTCCTTCGAGGTCCGCCGGACGAGGCGGTCGAGCTCATCACGATCATCTGCCGCGAGGCGGAAGCCCGCGTGCCGCTCTACCTCGACGTGCTCTCGGCCCTTCACGCGGCGATAGCCCTCGCGCCGGAGGAGCTGCGCGCGGACCTCGCGGCGCTTGCCCGCGCGAGGGGGCATGACGCCGCGGACCGCTTGCTCCGCCTCCGCGAGGGCGGGGCCGACTCTCGGAGCGGTGAGTCGCGCGTTCCGGACTACGGCGCGGGTCGGCCTCTGACTCTCGGGGAGCGAAAGTCGATCGCACGGCGCCCGAGACGCGACCTCATCGAGCGCGCGATCGGCGACCCTCACCCCGACGTCATCCGGCTCCTCCTCGCCAACCCTCGCCTCACCGAGACGGACGTGGTCCGAATCTGCGCCCGCCGACCTTGTCCCGCCGAGGTTCTCCGCTCGGTCGCGCGGTCGCGCTGGTCTGGCCGCGCCCGGGTGAGAAGCGCTCTGGTGCGAAACCCTTCGACCCCGGTCGACGTGGCCGTTCCGCTCGTCAGCCTCCTGCTCCGCCAGGAGCTCCGGGAGGTCGCCCAGTCGTCCGAGCTAGATCCGTCCGTCCGTGCGGCCTGCGCCGAGGTGCTCAGAGTCAAGCGGCCTGCCCGAGAGGACGACGACCCCACCGTCCACTAGCGATCGTCGCCCGGCTCTTTCGTGGCGTCGCGACCCTCAGCCTCCGGCAGGTCGCGCTTCTTCACGACGACCTCGTCGAGCCCGCGCGAAGCGCGGCGGTAGTTCTTGACGGCTCGGCCCAGCGATTCACCGATCTGGGGCAGCCTGGGTATCCCGAAGAGGAGCAGGATCACCAGGAGGACCATCAGCCATTCGCCGCACCCCGTCATCTCGAGCGGCACTCTAGCACCTCGGGCTGGCGAATCCCCCGACCGCCGGCTATGGTGCCGCCGCGATGCGCGCCGCCGTGAAGCTGCGTTCGGGCCACGTCCAGCCCGTCTGGACGGGTCACCCCTGGGTCTTCGCCCAGGCCGTTGCCACGGTCGATGGTGCCCCGGAGCCGGGCGACGAGGTCGATGTGCTCGATCCTCGCGGAGCGTTCCTGGGCCGCGGGCTGTACACACCCGGCTCGGCGATCCCGGTCAGGATCTTCACCCGCAAAGACGAGCCCGTAGATGCGAGGCTGATCAGGGCGAGGCTCGACCATGCCATCGCGCTGCGTCGGGATGTCCTGGGGCTTCCGTCGGCCGAGACCACGGGCTACAGGCTGATCAACTCCGAGGGCGACGGCGTTCCGGGGCTCATCGTCGACGTGTACGGGAGTCTGGTCGCCGTTCAGGCGCTGACCGCCGGCGTCGCGCGCCGGCTACCCGACGTCTACGACGCAATCCAGGCGACCCTCTCGCCCTCCGCGATCGTGGCCGTGGCCCCGCCATCGCGGATCGCCGCGAGGGAGAAGCTCGCCCCGGACTCCCCCGCCGGTGGACCCGGCAAGGACCACCCCGGACGGGCTGCGCTCGCCGGGGGCACCGGGGTGGTCCGGGGAGGCATCGACGGACCCACGACGTTCCTGGAGCGCGGGCTGCGCCTGTCGGTCCAGCTCGCGGGCCAGAAGACCGGCTTCTACCTCGACCAGCGCGAGAACCGCGCCCTGGTGGAGCAGGTCTCGAAGGGACGACGCGTCCTCGACGCGTACACCTTCACGGGTGGATTCGCCCTCGCGGCCGCGCGCGGGGGCGCCTCCGAGGTGATCGCCGTCGACAGCTCGGTCGCGGCGCTCGCGCTGGCGTCGGAGCACGCCGTCATGAACGGCCTCTCGGACCGGATCCGGTTCCACAGGGGAGATGTCCGCAAGAACCTCGGGGAGATCGGCGACCACGGGAAGCCGTTCGACCTCGTGATCCTGGATCCGCCAAAGCTCGCCGAGGGGAAGAAGGACCTGCAGGCGGCGCTGCGCGTCTACCGGCACGTGAACGCCATGGCCATGCGCCGGCTCGCGCCCGGTGGTCTGCTGGTGACCTGCTCGTGCTCGCAGGTCGTGTCCGGCACCGACTTCGTTCGGGCCGTGGCGCTCGCCGCTCGCGACGCGGAGAGGACGGCAACCATCTTGCGTCTGGGCGGGCAGAGCCCCGATCATCCCGTGCCCGTGGCCTTCCCGGAGGGAAGGTACCTCAAGCTCGTCATGCTGAGTGTCTCTTGATCCCCATCGCACGGATACCTGTCGCGTGCTGTCGCGAGCTGCGCGGCGTCTTCTGCGACATCGACGACACGCTCACGAGCGGCGGACGGCTGCCCGCTGCGGCGTTCGCGGCGCTCTGGCGGCTCAGGGAGGCGGGCCTGAGCGTGGTGCCCGTGACGGGCAGACCGGCGGGCTGGTGCGACCACCTGGCCCGGATGTGGCCGGTCGACGCGGTCGTCGGCGAGAACGGCGCGTTCTACTTCGCCATGGGGCCGACGGGCATGGTCCGCCGCTGGGTCCAGGACGAGGCGACGCGCGAGGCCTCGAGACGGAAGCTCGACGATCTGGCTGCCCGCATACTGGCTGTGGTACCCGAGGTGCGAGTGGCGGCAGACCAGTTCTGCCGTGCGAGCGATCTGGCGATCGACTTTTGCGAGGACGTCCCCGCCGCGGGGCTCGAGGCGATCGACCGCGTCCTCGCGATCTTCGCAGAGGCCGGCGCGAGCGCGAAGGTGTCCAGCATCCACGTCAACGGATGGTTCGGGGACTTCGACAAGCTGACCACGGTGAGACTCGTCTCGCGGGAGGTCCTGGGCGTCGATCTCCAGGCGGAGCGCGAGCGCTTCCTGTTCGTCGGCGATTCGCCCAACGACGATCCGGCCTTCGCCTTCTTCCCTGTCAGCGCCGGCGTCGCCAACATCCAGGGCTTCCTGCCGCGCATGTCGCACCCTCCCGCCTACGTCGCCCGGCGCGAGGGTGGTGAGGGGTTCGCGGAGATCGTCGATGCGATCCTCGGGAGCAGGTCGTGACGGCGCCGCGTCGAGCTCAGGGTCGCTCGCCAGCACCGGACGCGCCGGGGAGCCATGCGGCGCGCAAGAAGAAGCTGCTCGTGGTCGCGGTCACGCTGTCGTGCGTCGCGAGCGCCGTCGCCATCTGGAGGTTCCGAGTCCACGACGGGGATGAGCGGCGAGGCCGCGCGGTCGACCCGGAGCACTTGGGTGCAGATCTCGAGGACATGGCCGAGGTGGCCGAGTCGTTCATCAACTTCTGGTCGACGTTCCGCTACGACGATGCGCTCGACGTCTCGACAGGCGAGACCCGCCGCCGCGTCGTGCTCGCGATCGAGAAGGAGAAGCAGCTCTCCGCCGCCGAGCGTCAGGTCGCCGAGGACCTGAGGCGCAACGTCGAGGAGCTGCGCGTGAGGCTGGACGTGACCGAGGTGATCGACGACGACGTGGATCGGCAGATCCTGCGCGGCGTCGCGACCGCCTCCGCGGCCGACCGGCAGTTCCGCCGGCACCAGGAGTTCGTCATGGTGCGGGTCGAGGGCCAGTGGAAGGTCGGCGCCTGGGATCCCGGCGAGACGGAGGGACCTCCCGAGGGCGCGGCAGAGCCGGGCCTGCAGGACATCGAGCCGGAGGGCCCCTCTCCGTGACGCGGATCGCCCCGGGCGCGAGGCTCCACTACCTCGACCCCGTCGCCTACGAGCACCTGTACAGGCGACGCCGGGCCGACGTTCGCTTCTACGTCGACCTCGCCGACCGCGTCGGCGGTCCGGTGCTCGAGCTGGGTTGCGGAGCGGGACGCGTCGCACTTCCGATCGCTCGCGCCGGCCGCGCGATCGTCGGCCTCGACGCGAGCGGTCCGATGCTCGAGCACGCACGCGCCCGAGCGGCGAAGCTTCCCGCGCGCGCGCGGACGCTCGTCACGTTCGCGCGCGGCGACCTGAGGACGTTCCGGCTCGACCGGCGCTTTCCCCTGATCATCTCCCCCTTCAACGCGGTGCAGCACATGTACACCCGGTCCGACGTGGAGCACCTCCTCGAGCGCGTCCGCGCGCACCTCGAGCCGTCGGGGCTGTTCGTCTTCGACGTCCTCATGCCGGAGCCCGAGTTCCAGCACACGCGGCCTGGTCGCCGCTACGCGCGATCGCCTTTCACTCATCCATCGACCGGTACGCGGTATCAGTACACCGAGTCCTACTCGCACGACCCGGTGGGGCAGATCCTCCACATCCAGATGTTCCTCGACCATCCGACCAACCCCCGCGCGTCGATCGTGATGCCCGTCGCACACCGGCAGCTCTATCCGCTCGAGCTCGAGGCGCTGCTTCACTACAACGCGTTCCGGATCGTCGATCGCTGGGGCGACTTCGACCGCTCGCCCCTGGGCGCGGACAGCCCGTCGCAGATCATCGCTTGCCGCGTAGATCGCTCACACCCTCTAGCGCACGACCGATCGCCTCGCCGCGCAGGAGCTCGTCGCCGTCGTCGATCCTGACGGCCTCGAGACGAACGGCGCAGTCGGACGTGCCGACGACGACTCCCTGGTCGAGCAGGACCGCAACGCCCGGCTCGAGCCGATGCGCGGTCCCGCTGGCACCCTCGACCGTGATCGTGTGGTCGCCGAAGCTGGAGAAGGCGCCGGGGCTCGGCGCCGCTGCACGAACGAGCCTCAGGATCTCGGCGGACTGCCAGCTCCAGCGGATCTCCAGATCGTCCTCGGAGGGCTCGGGAGCCCCCGTCGCGAGCGATTCGTCCTGAGGTTGCCCCGCCGGCGAAGCGTCGAGCGCGAACGACAGGCACACCTCGCGCAGGAGGGCCAGCGCGGGCCGGTCGAGCATGTGCGCGAGCCGAAGGGCGTTCACGCCAGGTGGAACGTCGACCTCGCGCGCGGCGAGCACCGGGCCCGTGTCGTAGCCCTCATCGAGCGCGTGCACGGTGACGCCGGTGGTCGAGTCGCCGCGACGGATGGTCCAGAAGATCGGATCGGGCCCGCGGTGCCGGGGCAACAGCGACGGATGGACGCCTATCGCGCCGAGCGCCGCAATCGCTCGAACCGCGCTGGGCACCTTCGTGTGCCAGAAGAACGAGACGACCAGATCCGGCTTCGCCGCCCTGAGGATCCTCTGGAGCTCGGTGTCGTCGAGGTCGGGGCGCGCAAAGACCGGCGCGCCAAGGGCGGCGAGCCGCGCTCGGAGCCGCCGCATCCCGGGGTAACTCGGCCGCGAGATGCAGGCGGCCACGATCTCGTGGCCGTCGCCCGTCAGGGCGAGCCCGCCGATCGGGAGGCCCAGGTAGAGGAATCGCAGCGGCCTCAATTCACCCCTGCGGTAGCACAGGTCCGTCAAAGAACCCGCTTGATCCTTCATCGGATTCGGGAGAAAGTCCCCCCTTCGGACAAAGAAAGGTAGGAGAGTCGAATGAAGATCGCCTTGACCGTTGCCGCCGCGGCGGCGCTTCTCGCGCTGTCGGGCTGCGGCCAGAGCCAGCCGCAGCTTCCGCCGGGTTACGTGATGGGCCCGAACGGCGTCCCCGTTCCGGCAGCGGGAATGCCGGGGGTCCCCGGAATGCCCGGGGCTCCGGGAATGCCCGGAATGCCCGCAGTTCCCGGGATGCCCGGCATGCCCGGCATGCCCGGCATGCCCGGCGTACCGACGCCGGCGCCGGATCCGACCGCGGGCGGAGCGGTCCAGCCAACGGCGGGCGGGGCGGCGGCGCCGTCGATCGGAGTGCCGGAGTGCGACGCCTATGCCGCGCGCGCCTGCGCCTGCAACAACGAGGCGGTCAGGGCGATGATGTGTCAGACGGCGCAGACGGGTATGCAGGGCTGGCAGGCCGCGATCGCGGCGACGCCGGCCGCCCGTGACACGATCGTCGCGGCCTGCACGGCTGCCGAGCAGGGCATTCGCGCGACCTGCACGCAGTAGTCCCCCTCCGCCGAACTGCCCGACCCTCGGCCCATGACACGCACGCCGCGTGCGCACGCTCGCGCCTTGGGCATTGTGCAGCGCCAGGTCACGAGCTAGCATGGCCGAGGTTTTCGTCGGCACGGTCGAAGAGCGTCAATCAACCAAGAGTCAGAAGAGAGACACAAGAGGGAGCCAGGTTCCAATGGGGACGAGGCTGTACGTCGGCAATCTCCCGTTCGGGTTGGGAGAGGTCGAGCTTCGCGCACTTTTCGAGGAGGAGGACCGCAAGGTCGTCGATGTCAGGCTCATCTCCGACAGGATGACGGGCCAGCCGCGCGGTTTCGGCTTCGTCGAGATGGCAAGCGAAGCAGAGGCGCAAGCCGCGATCCAGTCGCTCCATGGTCGATCGGTCCAGGGCCGCGCCATGGTGGTCAACGAGGCGCGCGATCGGGCACCGGGTGGCGGAGGCGGTGCGGGCGGACCGCGACCGCCGTACCGTGGCGGTCCCGGAGGCGGCGACCGTCCGCCGCCGCGCGATGACAGGCCGCCGATGGGAGGTGGCGGCCCGCGGCCTGCTTACGGGCCTGGCGGCGGTGGAGGCGGAAGGCCAGGCTTCGCCGGAGGTGGGGCCGGAGGAGGAGGGCGCCCTGGCTTCGGCGGCGGAGCCGGCCGACCCGGCTTCGGCGGCGGAGGTGGCCGTCCCGGTTTCGGCGGCGGAGGTGGGTTCGGGGGACCTCCCGGTATCAGCAAGTCCGGAGGCGAGCGCAGGCGCAAACCGAAGAGCGAGAAGGCGCAGAAGGAAGAGAAGGAGAGAGAGCGCCGCGCCAGCGGCCGCCGCAAGGTCGAGGTCGAGGACTGGAAGGACGATCTGGCCGACACCGAGGCCGAGTCGACCCACGAGGCCGACTACTCGGGCGATGGCGACGACGCCGACGAGTGAGAGCCTGAGCCTCAGCCTTCGGATCGCCTGACGTTGTAGACGCCCTTGCCGCAGGCGATGAGATCCGACGGGGAATCGGAGTGGAACGCGGTCAGGTCGACCACTCCGACGTGGTTCCCGATGCGGATCACGCGGCCCTCGGCGACGAGACGGTGCTTGCGGCCGGGCCGCAAGTAGTCCACCCGCAGGTCGACCGTCGAGACACGGTCGGCGGGCTCGATCTCGGTCCAGCAAGCAGCTCCACCGCAGGTGTCGATGAGCGCGCTGATCACTCCACCGTGAAGCGCAGGACGAACCGGATCGCCGATGAACTCGTCACGGAACGGCACCTCCATCCTCGCGAAGCCCGGCTTCAGGTCGGTCAGCTCGAAACCGAGGAATCGGTTGAACGGGATCACCATCTGCATGATCTCTCGAACGACTTCGATTTCGATGGCCATCGTGCCGCCAAAGCTACCACGATGGTAGGCTCGGCCCATGGGACAGGGTCTTTTCGTTGCCATCGAGGGCATCGACGGTGCGGGAACGAGCACGCAGGCCGAGCTGCTCGCGAACGAGCTGCGGCGCGAAGGACGGCCGGTGCACTTGACGAGGGAGCCCTCGGACGGGCCGATCGGATCGATGATCCGTCAGGTCCTCCGTGGGCGCCTCGTCGCGGCGGGCTCGTCGGGACGACCGCTCGGATGGGAGACGATGGCGCTGCTCTTCGCCGCGGATCGGATGGATCATCTGAAGTCCGAGATCGAGCCCAACCTCGGCGACGGCATCGACGTCGTGACCGACCGCTACTACCACTCGAGCATCGTCTACCAGGCCGAGACGTCCGGGGAGCCGGCGACCTGGTCCTGGATCCGGACGCTCAACCAGCGCGCGCGCGCGCCGAACCTCACCGTGATCCTGGACGTCCAGGAGAAGGTCGCCCAGAAGCGTCGAGCGGCCAGGCGATCGGCCGTCGAGATCTTCGAGGAGCCCGAGCTGCAGGCACGGATGGCCGCGTTCTATCGCCGTCTGCCCGAGCTGTTGGCCGGCGAGCCCTTCGCGGTCGTCGACGGCAACCGCGGCATCGACGCGGTGCACGAGCTGATCGTCGGGGCCGTGCAGTCCGCTCGACTCAGGCAGGGAACTTGACGCCGCGCATCCGGGGCCGCTACTAGATCGGCGTGCGCCCGTCGACCCTCGCTTCGACCTTCGCTTCGACCCTCGCTTTCATCCTCTTGTTGTGCTCCTGCGCCCATGGTCCTCGGCGAGCTCCCCTCGCCGAGGACCACGGCCGCCCTGCGACGCCGAGTCCCCAGCGAGCTCCGCTCGCTGGGGACTCCACGATCGCCCACTCCCAGGAGCCCACGATCCATCGCTCGGCCCTCTTGACCGTTCTCGACGCCGGGATCCCGCGCTTCCTCCAGAGCCTCGAGACCGAGCCCACGCTCGACGGCGGCCACTTCGTCGGCTTCCGCCTGGTCGCGTTCTTTCCGCGCGACGCGCGATTCCAGGGCGTCGACCTGCGCGGTGGCGACGTCGTGACCAGCGTGAACGGGTTGCCGATCGAGCGGCCCGAGCACGCTTTCCGCGTGTGGCAAGAGCTGCGAGTCGCTTCCGAGCTCCGGGTGGAGTACCTGCGTGCCGGAGCCCGGCGCGAGCTCCGGTACGCAATCATCGACGGGTGACCTCTCCCTTCAGCGCGCCACGTCGATGACGCGGACGCCGACCTGACCTTCGACGACCACCAGCTCGCCGTGACCTATGAGGCGGTCGCCGATCGCCAGCGTGACGGGGTCGGTCGGGGCGCGGTCGAGCACGACGACCTCGCCTGGAGCGAGGCTCGCGACGGCGGCCACCGTGAGGTTCGCGCGCCCCAGCTCCACCGTGACCTCCACCGGAATCTCGGCGGCGAGGTTCGTGGCGCTCGCGGGAACGGGCGATTCGGTCGGGCTTGTCATTGGAACGACCTCCGGTTCGGGCGAGACGCTGTCGATGCGTACGGTGCGCCCGTCGATGATATCCGAGGTGAATCGCGGGAACCTCGACAGCGGGAACCCGAGCATCGCGCGTCCCGTGGGCCCAGGCATCGCGTGCGCCACGTCGCAAAGCAGGATGTCCCCGGGTGCCAGGGCGAGGACCTCCCCCATCGCGGGCCGCGCACGGCCGACCTCGGCTCGCAGTCGCACGGGAAGGTCGGCGAATCGATCCAGACGTGGCAAGGCCGTCTCCGCCGGCCAGCTCGTCGCCGGTAGCCACACCCAGGCGCCGTACGTGAACCCACCAAGCGAGACGTCGAATCGAGCTCCGACGTGGTCCCGACCGCGAAGAGAGGCCGCCAGCGCCCGCGGGTCGCCGGTCCACCCCAGGAGCCGTCCGCCCCGCAGGTGGGCGCGCGAGGCCACCAGGAAGCGAGCGGCGAGATACGCGAGCACGCCGACCTCCGTCTCGCGCAGGGGACGAAACGCTGCTCCTTCCGGGCCTGGCGCGGTGCCCAGGACCGCGTCCACGAGCGCGGCCGCGAGGCCGACGTCGAGGTCCACTACCCCGATGCCGGACGGCAACTCGACGCGCAGGGCCCAGACGTGCTGCGGCAGCACCAGACGCTCGCTGCCTCGCGCGTCCACCCAGATCACGTCTCTCGTCTCGACGAGGATCTCGGTAGCCGCGAGCGCGGCCAGGGAGTCCACGCCCGCCTTCCAGCCGCGAGCCGCCTTGCTCAGCCGCGCGGCTTGCTGGAGCGGCGCCAGGGCGGCGCGGGGAATCCGTGGCAGTCTGTCGAAGGGGAACGGCTCCAGCGCGACCACGAACGACAACTATCACGTCGAGTCGGGGCAGTTCTACAGCATGGGGATTCCGCGGGCGCGAAGGGCTGCCTCGAGCGCAACCAGCTCGGGGTGCTCCTGACCCGCAGCGCCGCGCATCCTGAGCCGAACGCCGTCCTCCTCGCGGCTGAGCTCGATCCAGGCCCCCGCCAGGGCTCCGGCGCCAATCTCGAGCTGCACGACCCGCCTGCCGGACCCGTCGGCGCCGACCCGCAGGCTTCGGAGCACCTTCTCCGCGATCTCGGCAAGCGCGCGAGGATCCGTGGCGGTCACCGGCGACGAAGGCGCTGCAGCGGCGGCAGCGGCAGGCCCTGGCTCTCTGATGGGGACCGTGGCGAAAGTGTCCGGGGCGGCACGCGGCGAGCGCACGGGCACGCGCCCGCCCACGCGAGCACCGGCGTCGCGTCGCGACCGCTCGGCTCGCCACCTCGGCATCGGTCCGGGTGGGGCGGCCTGCAGGCTCGCCGGGGCCGGCTCGCCGGGAACGCGCGGACTTTCGGGGCGAAAGATGTCCCGGAAGTCGGATCGTCGATCCGGCCGGACAGCGATCTTGTTCGCGAAGACCGGTATGGATGTCCTTGGGCCACCCGGAGACGGGGGCCCCACCTGCCTTCGGTTGTCTGACCGCACGGCCCGTTATCGGGGAACCCCCGGAAGAGTTGTGCGACCACTTGCTTCGGCCGCGCATCGTTGTGCTAGGCTTCCACGTGGTCTTGGAACACGATCCCAGCAAGTGTCGCGAGCTCGCGCTAGATCTGCTCTGCGACTACTACGAGGGCGATCTGCCCGAGCCAACCGCGAGGCAGCTCGAGGTGCACGTGGAGCACTGCCGGCCGTGTGCAGCCCTGTTGAATACGTATCGGAAGACGACCGAGCTCAGCCGTGCGGCGCTCCGTGCCGAGATTCCGAAGGAATGCGAGCACGCCCTGCACGAGTTCCTGAACGCGCACCTACCCGGCTGCGGTCGAGGAACAGACTGACGGTCTTGCGCGAGCCCTAACCACCCGTCACTCCGGTGTGGTATCGTCGCCAGGTTCCATGCCCCCCGCGGACCCTTATATCGGCCGCGAGATCCTAGGGCAGTTCAGGATTCTCGAACGCATCGGCTCGGGAGGCATGGGCGCGGTCTACAAGGCCGAGCAGCCATCCATGGATCGCCTCGTGGCGGTCAAGATCCTGCACCCCAAGCTGGCCGCTCGTAAGGACCTGGTCTCTCGGTTCCGGCGCGAAGCCCGCGCCATGAGCCACCTCACCCATCCGAACACCGTGAGGGTCTTCCTCTACGGACAGCTCGACGATGGCTCGCTGTACATCGTCATGGAGTTCCTGGCAGGCAAGAACCTCGCCCAGTACGTGCGCGCCGACGGACCGCTCTCGTTCGAACGAGCGCTGCCCGTGATGATCCAGGCCTGCGGTGCGCTCGAGGAGGCGCATCGACAGGGGATCGTCCATCGCGACCTCAAGCCGGAGAACATCTTCCTGTGCACCCAGGGAGGGATCACGGATTACGCCAAGGTCCTCGACTTCGGCCTGGCCAAGGTCACGGAGCGCGAGATGCGTCCGGGATCGCTGATCCTCACCCAGGAAGGCATGGTCTTCGGGACTCCCGAGTTCATGTCGCCCGAGCAGGCGCAAGGCAAGACGCTGGACCCGCGCTCCGACATCTACTCGCTCGGGGTGATCCTCTACGAGCTGCTCACCGGGAAGCTCCCGTTCTCGGCTCGCGTGCCGATGGAGTACATCTCGCTCCACGTCAATGCCGTTCCGATCCCGTTGTCCGATCGCGCGCCGACCCGCAAGTTCCCGCCCGGTCTGCAGGAGGTCATGGATCGCGCGCTCGCGAAGAACCCGGACGACCGATATCAGACCGCGGCCGAGTTCGCCGCCGCGCTCAAGTCGGTGCTGCCGGGCGGGCCACGGGGGAGCATGGCCGCGATCCCACCTCCGCGAGGAGGCCCCGGCGGAGGTAGCGGCGGCTTCGGCCTGTCGAGCCCCACTCCATCTGCTCCCCTCGCCGATTCGATGGCGGACGACAGGAACACGTCGCCGGGCCTGCAGCCGGCCGTCGCCTCACCGCCATCGCTGCCGGAGGTCGTCGCCTCGCCGACGCCGGCCCAGCCGCCGGCGCTCGCTTCCGCCTCGAGCCCCGACGGTCCCACGGAGCTCGGCGATGGGCACGCCTCGCTTTCGGACTCCGTGCAGGGCTCCATGTCGCTCGCGGTGACGTACCCGAGGAGCCGGCTGCCGATGATCGCGGTCGTCGTGGCGGGAGTCGTGTTCGTTGGCGCCGCCGCGGTGTTCGTGCTGTCCCAGCGGCCGGTCGACGTCGGGGGTGCGACGATCGGCTTCGATCCACGGGGCGCCGCTCCTCAGCCGCTCCCACCCGTGCCTCCGCTGCCGACCCCGGGGATCGCGCCACCACCCCCGATCGCCGACGGCGGTGTGACGGTGGTCTCCAGCCGCGCCGACGCCGGAGGCACGGTCGGCGTCGCGCCTCCTCGCGCCCTGGACGCGGCGGTCGCCGACGCATCGTCGCGGCCGCGCTCCGCGAGGGAGCCGCCCGAGGCCGCGGCGTCGTGTCCGCCCCTCGCGGACGCGTCCGTCAAGGCCTTTGCCCGCGCCTGCGCCGACCGCCTCACCTCGACCGACCGCTTCACAATCGCCTACGACATCGACGACGCCGGCCGCCCGAACATCGCGTTCCGCGGCGCCGTGGGAGATGACTTCCGGCGCTGCGTCGTGGGCCAGGTCGTGAGCCTGCACCTTCCGGGTCTGAGCGGCGCGTGTCGGGGCAGGTTCAGGTTCCCTTAGAGAGCTCGTCGAGCGATTCCCTCGCCGCGTCGTCGGGCGCCAGCTCGCGTGCCTTGACGAGATGCTCGCGGGCGGTGGCGGTCTTCCCCGCAGCGAGGAGCAGCCGCGCTGCTTGCCGGTGATACGCGAAGTGATTGGTCACGTCCGAGCCTCGAACCAGGTGACGAAACAGATCTGCGGCATGGCCGGGATCGCCTCGTTTCTCGTAGAGCCCCGCGAGGGCGATCGCCGTCTGGGGATCGAGATCGAGGCTGTCGTGCGCGGCCTGCAGCTGCACCACGCTCTCCAGCGTCTCGATGGCCTCGTCCTCGCGTCCCAGCCCGATCTGGTTCAGGCCGATCTCCCTGATGACCCTCACGTCCGGTCGGATCTCGCCCATCGTGCGGGCAGCCTCGGCCAGAGCTCGAGCGGCCTCTTCGTGCTTCCCCCTCGATCGCAGGAACTGTCCGAGCCGCAGGTGGCCCGCGGTGAGATCGGGAACCGCCTCTGCCGCGGCCTCGAGCTGCTTCTGGGCCGCGGCCTCGTCCTTCGCGTCGAGGTACGTGTCGGCGAGGGCGAAGTGCGCGTGGACTCGCGAGACCTCGCCGACGTCCTCGGGAAGGCTCGCGAGGAAACGCCGGAGGCTCTCGATGCCTTCCTCGCGCTTGCCGAGCCTCAGCTCGGCGCGGCCGATCTCGAGGAAGACATATCGCGCCTCGCCTTCGTGCTCCCGGGCAAGGTCGCGCAGCGTCTCGAGCGCTCGAGCCACGGAGTCCTCGGAAGGGCTCTCGTGAAGCGAGAGGTACGCGCTCCTGAACCGCTCGCCGTATCGCTCGTACTCGTCGATCTGGTCGTCCTCCCACTCCGCCGACAGCACCTCGTACCGATCGTCGTCGCTGGCTTCTCCTGGAGCCTCGGCGGCCATCCTGGCGTCGACGGCGTGCATCTCGTCGATTCGCTTCCTGTACCGCTCCCTGGCGTCCGGATCGTCGCTGACCTCGATCGCGCTCTCGAGAGCCTCGATCGCGGCCTCTACCTCGCCCTGCTCGAGGCAACTCTGGGCCCGAGTCGCCTGCACTTCGGCCAGCGCGGCTCGACAGTCGCGGATGCGCACTCGGAGCGTCTCGAGCCTGCTCGCGTCCTCTGGCTTCGCCTTGTCGATTGCCCGCTCGTACGCCAGCTTGGCTTCGCCGAATCGGTGGGCGTCGAAATGCTCGTCGCCCTCGGCGCGGTTGGAGTCGAAGTCTCCTCCCAAGAGCTTCTTCCAGAAGGACATGGCGCCCTTCCTAGCACAACGGCGGCGGCTGGGGCCCGGAGGCACAGCCGTCAGCAGCCAGCCATTAGCGATTGGCCGGGAAGCGACGGGCTCGGAGCTCGCGGCAGGCAAGAGGGGGAAAGTCGGTCGTGAGCGGCGTCCAGGGCCAAGGGCCGCTAACAGCCAAGGCTGTGGGACGCCCCCCGTCAACCGCCGAAGTTGAGCCGCCAGGCGGCCCGGACCAGCGCCGCGATCAGCTTGGGCGAGTCGCCTCGCTGGCGGTGGCGCTCTGCGGCCTCGATGTAGATCCTCGCGAGCGAGGGAGGCCTCGGCGCCTCGGCCTGCCCGATCGAGACGGGGTGACGAAGGGCTGCTGCGCTTCTCGTTCCCATCATGGCTGCCTCCATGACCTGGCTCGGTCGGCGAAAAGCAAAGTACATGCCCCGTGTTGAGAAAACGTGTGCATTGATCGCCAAGTCTCCGAAACTCCCCGCTTCAACGACACAGGTGGCCTGTGTAGTAGATGGTGGTACATGTGTCAATATGGCTTCTTCAGGTTCCACTGGCGGCGCCTCCCGTCCCCAGCTCGGTTTTTTTCGGGGGTGAAGTGCGTAACCCCTTGCGCACTGATTTCGCTCATCCCACCATATCGAAGCGAGATTCCTTGAACATTTCCGGTGGGAGCAGTCATGCGGTACCGTCACCTCCGACCGAATCCTCTAATAATCTCGGACATCCATCTGGGACGCGACGTCCTCGAGGGGCATGGAGCTGGCCTCGTTCGCCATGTCGCGCAGCTCGACCATGACCTGACGGCCTTCCTGGAGCACTACGCCCTAAACCTCCTCGGCGGGCGGCCGTGGCGCCTGATCGTCGCGGGCGACATGATCGAGTTCATCGGGATGGCGGTGCGGGCCGAGGGTCAGATCACCACGCCGCCGACGGAGGAGGAGCGGGTGCACGGCCTGGGCAGCGCGCCCGACCATGCGCTCGTCAAGCTGGCCCGCGTCTTCGACCGGCACGGCACGGTGATGGAGAGGCTCGCTTCCTTCGTCCGCGCGGGACACTCGCTGGTGATCCTGAGGGGCAACCACGACGTCGACCTCTTCTGGGACGAGGTCCAGACGGACTTGCGGGAGCGGCTGGTCGCGCTGGCGGGCGTCGAGGGATCGGACGCCGACGCCTTCCGCATGCGGGTCACTTTCGTGCCCTGGTTCTACTACGAGCCGGGCCTCGTGTATGTCGAGCACGGGCATCAGTACGATGGCCTCTGCTCGTTCGACTTCCAGCTCTACCCCGTTCGTCCGGACGATCCCCGGCGGCTCGTCGACGACGTGTCGACGATGGCTCTGCGCTACCTCGTCAACCCGACGCCGCGGCTGCCTCGCGAGTGCGGCGAGCGATGGTCGGCCCTCGACTACCTGCGCTGGGTGCGCACCATCGGGCTCGGTGAGCTCGCCCGCTTCACGAGGCGATACTTCCAGATGTCGACGCGTCTGGTTCAGCTCTGGTGGGCCGCTCGAGGCGCCCGACTCCGCGCGCTCAGGGAGGAACATCTGAGGCGCATGAAGGCGCTGCCTCTGGCCGGCGTGGTCGGAGAGGCCACGCTCAGGGCGATCGATGCCCTCAAGAGCGCACCCTTGACGAGAAGCCTGCTCCGGACGATGCAGGCGGTCTTCCTCGATCGATTCGCGCTCGGCCTCGCCGTGGTCGTCGCGACGCTGATCGCGATCGCCGTGGGCGCCCCGGCCTGGGCAGTGGGCGCGGTCGCCGGGGCAGCGCTCGTGGTCGCCGTCGCGGTGCTATGGGCGTCGGCCAGGCAGCGCACCCTCGACGCCACGGCCTCGCTCCGACGCGCCGCCGGCAAGCTCGCCCAGCGGGTGAAGGCCAGGTTCATCGTGATGGGCCACACGCATCATCCGATGCGGGTCGCGCTCGACGAGGAGCGCTGGTACTTCAACGTCGGCAACTGGACGCACGAGGAGAGATCGGCGGGCTTGCCGCCCATCCGCGCGCCGATGACCCATCTCGTCATCAATGCCCAGCCCGGTTCGGCCTCCGCGGAGCTCAGGAGCTGGAGCTCGACCGACAGTATCCCCCGGCCCTTTCGGGAGTGAGCGCCAAATCGCCGCTTGACGTGCCGTGTGCTAGCGTTGCCCCGTGACTGGCGCCCGGATCCGGGGCCCCGGGCGAGCGAAGCTCGTCTGGGTGGCGATTGCCCTCCTCGCAGGGCTCTCGGCCGGTTGCGGCGGAAGCGCCCGCAGGATCAATCCCGAGCTGCGGCGTGGACCGCGAGCGCCTCAGGCCGAAGGCTTCAGCTTCACCTGCGCCCACGGCCCGAGATCCCGGGGGATGTCCCGAGCTCCGGCGGCGATCCGCCGGTTGTGCGAGGCGAGTCGAGCCGAGCGGATCACGGCGAGACCGACGGGCGACGGTGGCCTGCGGGTTCGCATCCGGTTCGCGGACGCCCGCGGAACCAGGCTCGACCTCTACCTTTATCCAACCGGTGCAAGAGGTGCGATCCTGGTCGAACGCCAGCGCGGGGCCGAGCCGGTCGAGACCGAGCCGCAGGACGGCTGGATCGCGGTCGACCACCTCGACGTCGAGAGGCGCTCCACCGCGGTGAGGTACGCCCTGACCTTCGGAGACGTTCGCGTGGGCGGCTCGCTCGTCGTGAATCGCGATGCCACCGCGCCCGGGGATGGCGAGAGGGCACGGCGTGGATCGCCCCAGCGGGCAACGGGTCGCAGACCGTGAGTGACCGCGCGGTGGAGCTCACCGCCTGACGCGGACGACCGTGCCCGGGCTGCGATCGGTCGGGAACGAGGCCGTCCAGCCCGAAGGCATGACGGGACTGGCGAACTCGTAGAAGAACCGCGCGTCGATCGGCGAGAGGTTCACGCAGCCGTGGGAGCGCCGCTCTCCGTACCGATCGTGCCAGAACGCCGCGTGAAGAGCGACGCCTCGGTCGAAGTACAGGACCCAGGGTACGTCGTCGAGCGAGTAGAAACGGTCGGCCTCCTCCTCCTCGAAGTTGTCCATCGTGGACGTGGCCAGCTTGACCCAGACCCGGAAGATGCCCGTGGGCGTCGGCGTTCCGGCCCTGCCGGTCGATGCGAGCGTGACGTAGACGGGTCGGTCGCCCTCGTACGCCGTGACGATCTGTCGCTCCAGGTCGACGTCGATCCATCGCTCGGCTGCCCCGACCGACTCGGGTCGGGTCGCCAGGCGCGGGCGTCGCACGACCCTGGCGTCCAGCCACCCATCGTGTGCCACGCGAAGAAGCGATCGTCCGCCTCGTCGCGCCGTCTCGAAGATCTCCACGCGGTCGTGGCGGACGTGAAGCGTTCGCGTCTCTGCACGCCCCTCTGCCCCGAGAGAGCGAGCCTCGCGCTCGATCACCCAGCCAGCCCGCTCGATGTCGCCGGGACTCTCGAGCTGGGCGCCTGCGAACGTCGACGGCCGCGCAAGTCGCAGCTCCCTGGCCGGGATGAGCCGACCGGAGAGCGTCTCCCAGAATCGCGACCCGTGGAGATGCACGAGCCGGCGGACCGCCACCCCGAAGCCGGTGTCGAGCTCGCTCTCCCACAGATCCGCCTCCACGTCCTCGGCTCGACGGTAGATCCGCGCGCCGTCCATGCCCGCATATCCGTATCCGAAGGGCAGCACCTCTCCCGCGGCGGGAAGCGATGGGTGGGGGCCCGAGCGGGGCGCCTCGGAGCTCGGCTCGACGAGCGCTCCGCAAACGTACCCCTCCGCGTCGATGCGATACCATGCGCTCGCACAGCCCGGACCGGTCGCCTCTCCCATGTACGGGACACGCTCGCCGCGGGCCAGAGCACCGCGCCGCGGCGAGGCGCCGTGAGGCGACAGGCGCACCGGCGCGCCGGGAGAGACCACGAGCAGCGACCGGATTGGCTCCGTACGGCCCACGGGCGGCACCCACGAACCGCCGGTCGCGAGAGCCGCAGGTGCGAACACCGCGGCCAGGAGAATCACCGCGCAGGAGGTCTCGCGAGGGCGCATCTCAGGGTCCCTGTGCGGCCCAGCTCAGGGCCGCATGCTCGACCGCGTCGTCGTCGGGATTCTCGAACTGGTGCGACGCCACGAACACGAACCGCACGACTGCGGTTCGATCGATGACGAAGGTGGCGGGCCGGGCGATGTTGAACGCATCGAAGCCGAGAAGCTGATGGACGCCGTAGGCGCGGGCGACGTCGCGGGTCTCGTCGCAGAGGACGGCGAAGGGCGGTCGATCCGCGTCGAAGAAAGCCGCCACGTTGTCCCGCGACTGGCACAGAACGAGCGCGACGCGGGCCCGAGGCAGCTCCTTCACCCATCTGGCCAGCCTGGCCAGAAACCGTCGGCAGTTCGGTCACCAGGTGCCGCGGTGGAAGGAGAGTATGAGTGGTCCCGATTCGACAAGGCTCGCGAGGGAGTGCCGCTCACCGAAGGGGTCGGGGAGCTCGAACGCCGGGGCGGCCGTGCCGACCTGAATGAGCTCGTTCCGCCGTGCCATGCACGAGGATCGTGCGGGGTGCTCGACGGGACGTCAACTAACGGAGTGGGATGAAGAGCGACTGGCCATCGCGCTCCACGCGGAGGAGCGCCCGGGGGCTCTGGCGCAGTCGGTCGGCTGCCTCCTGGGCCGTGCGAACGGAGCGGCGATCCACCTCGACGATGACGTCGCCGGGTCTGAGGCCCGCGCGATCCGCGACGCCGCCCGGCTGGATCCCCATGATGACGCCGCGGCCGTCCGGGGCCACGCCGAGCTGCAGTCCGAGCGTGGAAGGCTGGCGCGGAGCGGGGGGAGCGGGCTCGACCTGCGACCGCTCCTCGGCGCCGGGCCGCTCGCCGATCGTGACGCGGGCCGCGGAATCGCGTCCGCTTCGCACGTAACGAATCTCGACCTGCTCGCCTGGTCGATGCGTGAGGACTGCTCGGACGACGTCCTGGCTGCTTCGCACGCGGGCGGCGCCGATCTGGGTGACGATGTCGCCGACCGCCAGGCCCGCCCTCGCAGCGGGGCCGCCGGGAACGACCTGCGAGAGCAGGGCCCCCGATCTGGGCTCGGCGCGGAAGCTGGCGGCGAGCTCCGGCGTCAGATCCTGGATCCCGACGCCGATCCAGGCGCGCTGAACACGACCGGTGGCGATGAGCTGCCGGGCGCTCTCACGCGCCATGTCCGCTGGAATCGCGAAGCCGATTCCGGTTCCCTGCCCGACGATCATGGTGTTGATGCCGATCACCTCGGCGTCGAGGTTCACGAGAGGTCCGCCGGAGTTGCCGGGATTGATCGAGGCGTCGGTCTGCAGGTAGTCCTCGACGCTGTTCATCCCGATTCCCGCACGGCCCTTCGCGGACAGGACGCCCGCCGTGACGGTGTAGTCGAGGCCGAAGGGACTGCCGATCGCGACCACCCAGTCGCCGACTCGCATCCGCTCGCTGGAGCCGAGCCGCGCGGGCCGGAGGTTGGGCGCCTCCACCTTGATGACCGCGAGGTCGGCAGCCTGGTCGACTCCGATCAGGCGGGCCGGCAGCTCGCGACCGTCCTTCAGCCGGACTCCGAGCTCGGTCGCTCGAGCGACGACGTGGTTGTTCGTCAGGATGTGACCCTGCGGATCGAGGATCACGCCGGAGCCCATGCCACGCTCCACGGGCGCGTCGCCGCCGTCCATGCCCGGGAAGTCGGGCCCCGGGATCTGGAACGGCATCATCCGTCCCATCTGGTGCTGTCTGGGACGCGACACCTTTATGCTGACGACCGATGGGGAGACCAGCTCCGCGATCTGCACGAAGGCGTCACTCAGCCGGCGGGCATCGGCGATTGCGCGGCTGTCCGGTGCCGGAGTCGGCTGCGGCCGGGAATCGGCCGGCGCCGATGCGGCGGGTGGGGGCGGAGGATCGGCCAGGGCGTTGTGGCTCCATGTCCCCGATCCGACGAGCGCCAGGCTTCCCGCGGCGGCGAGCGCGAGAATGGCGAAAAGTCCGTTTCGACTGCCTCGAATTCCTCTCATGACGAACTCCTGTCGGTCACGTTGCTTGGACAACCGACGGCGCGGTCCTATTCCTGCACAGACTACTCATGGGTCGTCGAAAGGTCTCGACAACCTTTCGAGATTACGCTGGAAGTCGGCGGGCGCCAGTTATTGCTCGGGCGAAAAGTCCTTGCTCATCAAGAGCCGCGTTCCGGAGCCGGTCAGGGTGGCGAGGCGGCGGCTCTCGCGGGCCTCGACGACGTGGTATCCCTCTCGCTCGTAGAACCGACGGGCATCGCCGTTCGCCCCGTCTACCTCCAGCGAAACTCCGCGGCAGCCCCGTTCGGTGGCGCGCAGCTCCGCGTCCCGAAGCAGGAGCCCGCCTGTGCCCCGACCTCGGGCGCCGGCCGATACCGCGACGTTCGCGAGGTAGAAGTGGCCCGGATCCACGCCGATCGAGGCGTCTGCGATCCGCCAGATCCCGGTGACCACGCGCACGAACGAGAAGGGGCCGAGCGCGACGAACGCGGGCCAAAGTGACGAGGTCGCGCGGCGCTGGCCCTCCTCTGCAGGGTAGGAGGACGCGAGGCCGATCACCGTCCCCTCTCGATCGGCGACGCGGGACGCCTCCCAGCTGAAGGTGTTGCCGGAGACCCGGAACAGCGCGGCCAGAGCACGCGCGGCTCGCGAGCGATCCCCCAGGAGGGCGAGATAGAGCCCCGGCCAGGTCATGAAGAGGAGGTCGCCGCAGACGGTCGCGTCGTCGGGAGTGGCGGCGCGCAGGATGACTCCCGACCGGTCGATCATGGGCGTCGACGTACTAGCACCAAACCGGCTCGGAAGAGGAGAGCGCCGCGCGGCGCCTCATCCCTTGCGGATGCCGAGGAGCAGCCCTTCGGGTGTCGGGATGCAGACGGTCTCGAAGTGCTCCCTGGACTCCTCGTGGAAGCGGCGCATCGCGGCCGCCTCCGCCGTGTCGGCCAGGAGGTCACCGAAGTAGTACGCGTTGTCCGCGAGGAGGAGCCCGCCGGGCCGGATCGCTCGCGCGGCCCATCGTCCGTAGCGGTCGTAGCTGCCCTTGTCCGCGTCGATGAAGATCGCGTCGAAGGGCCCCTTGCTCGCGAGGCCCTCGAGGACGTCGAGCGCGCGCCCCTCGATGACCGTGACGACGGCCCCGAGACCCGCGGCCTCGATGTTGGCGCGCGCCACGGCCGCGTGGCGAGGCTCGAGCTCGACCGTCCACAGCTGACCGCCCTTGGCGAGCGCCCGACCCATCTGGATCGCGGAGTAGCCCGCTAGCGTGCCGAGCTCGACGACCTTGCGCGCCGCGACGAGCCTGAGGAGCAGCGCGAGGGTCTTGCCTTCGGACGCGCCCACCTGGATCGCGGGCATCCCTTCGCGCTCCGGGCTCTCGAACGCTCTCATCGATGCCGGGTCGTGCGGCACGTGAACGCGCTCGATCCACGCCAGCACCTCGGGGGTCACGTAGCTCACGCCTTTGCGGGAGTCCTGGTCGGCCATGCCTCTGGTTCTAGTTCTAGCACCGCAACGGCGCGATCGAGCGACCGCGGATCGATCGCAAAGATCCAGCTTGAACGGCCGTGGGTCACTCGACGGCGAAGATCGTCGTCACCGCTACCATCGCGTCCTTCTCGATCGAGGTCCGGTCGTAGACGCCGTCCCAGGAGACCTCGCTCTCGTTCGCGGCGTTGACCTGGACGACGCCGACTCGGGCCGAAACCAGCGGGCCCAGGTACGAAGCGGTGTTCCTCGCCACCTTCGCTGCCCTGTCATGGGCGTCGCGTGTGGCCTCGGCGATCAGGCGGACCTTCAACGCTCCGAGCCCCGTGTAGATGTACTCGGGGGCATCGGAGCGAACGTCCACGCCGTCCTGGATGAGCTGCGTCACGTCCTGGGAGAGCCGGGTCACGAGCGGGATCCGCGCCGAGGTGACCCCGACGGGCTGGGTCAGCTCGTAGCCGATGATCTGCTCGCGGATCTCGACGCCGTCCTCGTTCCGCGCGTAGAGCTCGGTGGTCTCTATCGAGCCGACCGTGATCTCCGCCTCGGGCAGGCCGCCCTCGACGAGGAATCGCCGGACCCTGGGAACGCCGTTCTGGAGCACGCGGTAGGCGTCGGCGAGGGCCGGAGCGCGCGCGAAGACGGTGGCCGTCCACATGACGCGGTCGCTCCGGATCCTCTGCGTGGCCGATCCCGTGACGGACACCGACCGCTCGGCATACCGGACGCGGACGGCGTACGCGAGAGCGACGGCGACCACCAGCGCGGCCGCAACGACGGCGGTGGACACGAAGAGCGAGCCAATCCAGGTGCGGGGCAGGGGTGTGGGTCTCGTGAGTGGGCTCATCGGAGCGTCATACGCTCGGGAGCGGGAGTCGTATTCCCGGCGAGGTCGAGCTGAGACGCCGACGCAGACAAAACGCGCGGTTATCCCCGCAAACCGTGTGATCACCGGTGGTTGCAGATCGGCCGCGTGTCCCCCTCTCCGGACCGGGATTGAACAGGCGACGGGCAATTCCGGACCCGGATGAGCAGCGCGTGCGTCCGGCGGCTGCCAGTTGCCAGTTGCCTGTCGCCTGTCGCCTGTTCGGCCCGCGTCTGGCAAGCAACCGGATGGGCATGGTCTGCTCGACCCGTAGCCTGGAGCCCGGAGCCCCAAAACCGACCACTACCGCCGGCCGGGAGCGATGGGGGGACCGGGTCGTGCGGCTTGCCGCGAACCGCCGCACGCCGGGTGTTGTCTCGCACGTTTTTCGGTCGGCAAACTCTCGGGCTTGGCCGCGATGGGGTGGGGGTGATCTCTCGGACTGAGCCGTCCGGTGAAGCGGCTGGGATCGAGACTGGAGCGTGAGAGCGTCGCTCGGCTCAGCCCGCGGGCCACTCTACTACCAGAGCCGCGTGCTCCGGCGCAGGCCGCCGCCGCCCCAGCGGGACCTGTTCGGCGCGTTGCCTCCACGCAGCCACCCCCCACCGTGCAACGACCCGCCCGATCGTTGAAAAACAGGAGCGGCCACGTGGTCATCGCGGGAGGCCCTATCGGGGCCGCCGTCGGCGGACCCCGAGACTACGACGTACCTCGTCGTGCGAGAGCAGCTCGGGCTGGTGGCGGCGCGCTTCGATCGTCTCCCACAGCTCGTCATCCATGCCCAGCACGATCTGCTCCAGGTCCTTGCCTTGCACTCCGACCATGAGGACGAAGGGGCGGCCATACTTCGTGACGACCACCAGATCCTTCTGCGACGCCTCTCCGCACTCGGCGAAACCTTCTTTTGCTTCCCGGGCCGAAACGATCTTCATGGGACAATCTCCGCCGTTTTTCGCCTGCCTTTGAGCCTCACCGCGCGCACCACGACCATCCGTTCGCCTTGATCGACATCGTAGAACACGCGGTACGGACCGACTGCGAGCTGCCAGAACCCGACGCTTTCGGACCACGGTGGCGCGAGCCCGTCGATCCATTTCCTGCGCCCATCCGCCTTCGCGGGCTCGCTCGACAGTTGCGCTTCGACTTCATCTACGATGCGGGTCCGATCGAATGCGCCGAGCCGTGCGACCTCGTCGCGTGCACGACGGTCCCACGTGATGGCAAACATTCAGGACACAAGTATGTCCAACATTGAGACCTATGTCGAGCGGGGAGGCGCAGTCGAGCGCCAAGAGGCTTCAGCGCTTGTTCTTGTCGTCCCAGAGCTTCGGTTCCCACAGCTCCACCTTGTTTCCGTCCGGGTCAATGACCCAGGCGAACGATCCGTTCTCGTGGTGCTCAGGTCCCTTCACGATCTCGACGTCGTTCTCCTTCAGGTGCGCGATGAGGGCGGCAAGGTCGTCGACGCGGTAGTTGATCATGAAGCTCGAGCGGCTCGGGCTGAACCACTCGGTGTCCTTCTCGGCGGCGTGCCAGACGGTGAGGCCGCGGTCTTCGGCTCGATCGTCGGGCCACTTCAGGATCGCGCCGCCCCACTCCTCGAGGACGAGGCCGAGGTTCTGCGCATACCAGGCGGCGAGCCGCTTGTGGTCCCCCGTCGACTTGATGAACACACCACCGATCCCGGTCACCCTTGCCATCGGTCACCTTCCTGTCTCGTTCGGAGCGGTGCAGCATACGTGAAGGTGCGTCACGTCGATTTCTCGTGAAGCTAGTCGAGATCGATCGTGATGGAGGTCCGCGGCTGCGTCGCATACCATTCCGCCGCAGGATGCGGAGCACATTCGGCAAGCTCGTGACGGCGGGCGCGGCGCTCGCGCTCGCGGGGTGCGGTGCCAGCGCGGCTGCGGCCTCGCGCACGGCGAGCGCCGGCGCGGTGCAGGCGCCGGCAGCCGACCGGCGCGACTGCGCGATGGAGCCGACGCCGCTGCCGCTCTTGCCCGCGCTCGGCGATGGAGCACCGCTCTTCGCCGAGGAGCTCGAGGCGGTGCGCGCGCGGCTCGCGCCGCGCCTCGAGGATGGCTGGCGCGCGCTGCTCCGTTGCGAAGGTGCCAGCGAGCCGTGCACGGTCGTGCTCCGCCGCGACGTGGGGAGCGACGGCTCGTGGCAGCTCGAGGGCGGGTCGGGCGAGACGATGGGGCGCGTCGAGCTCGTGCGCAGCAGCGCCGCCGTCTCCGTGCGCTCGGGCGCCGATCCGCGCGCTTGGCTCGAGGCCGCGGACGCGGCGCTCGAGGCGACGCCTTCGCTGGCTCGCTACTCGTGGGTTGGCGCGTGCGAGGGCGCTCCGCCGCCCGATCGAGGCTGGGGCGCGGCCATGCCCGCGAGCGAGCCGGCCTGGGTCGCCGTCCGGGCCGCGCGGCGCGTTCCGGGGACGGAGCTCGGCGCGGACGCGGAGCGCGCCTTCGCCAGCGTGCGCGCCGCGATCGCGGGCTGCGACGTGGCGTCCTCGTCGCAGGCCGATCTGCTGCTCGCCACCGACGCCGGCGGCACGATCGTGCGCTGCGAGGCGCGCACCGATGAGCGCGCGCTCGGCGCTTGCGCGTGCGCGGCGCTCGATCGGCACGCGATGGGAACGGCCACGGCCGAGCGATGGCTGCTCTCGCTGGTCTGGCTCGCGCGCCCCGCCGCCGCTCCCGCCCCAGGCGAGTGCGAGGGGATCGACGGCACACCATGTCGGGCCGGTGCGTCCTGCGCCAGCAGCGAAGCGGTCTGTCTGTGCGAGGAAGCTCCACCCCGCTGCCCCGTTCTTCACGGCGCGCCGCGCCACAATTCGAGCCCTCTCGCCGAGCCCCCGCCGGCGCGCGCGATGGTGTGCCGGCCGCGGATGTGCCCGCGCCGCCCTCCGCAGCAGGGCTCGCCATGCCGCCAGGTCGGGCTGCGCTGCCGCTACGGCTCATCCGGCATGCACGCCTGCGTACAGGACGCGGGCGGCCGCGCTCGCTTCCAGGTGGAGCCAGTCGCGGCGCCCGCGTGCCCGCCGCCTCCGTCGTAAGCTCTCCGCGGCCCGCCCGCCGCCGGGCGCGAACGGCGTTTCACATGCGCCGCCGTGAGCGCTCGTGCACAGCGCTACCTGGCGAGCTATCTCGGCCTGACTCGTTCTACGTTCGCCGCTGGTCACCTTGCGCCGGCTCGCGCCATCGTGCGCCACGTCGGAGGTCTGGTGGGCCACGAGGTAGCGGCAACATCTCCTGCCGGTGCGGCCCTGATTCAGCCGCGGACTTCCTTGGCCAGCGCCGCGATCCCCTCGGCCGCGGCCTCGACGTCGGCCAGCGTGGTCAGGGGCCCGATGCTGAGGCGCACCGCGCCGTCGGGCGCGGTGCCGAGGGACTCGTGGACGAGGGGCGCGCAGTGCAGGCCCGTGCGGCAGGCGACGTCGAAGTCGACGTCGAGCCGGGCGCCGACCTGAGCGGGGTCCATGCCCTCGAGATTGAAGGCGAAGACCGGCGTGCGATCCTCGAGCGACTCGGCGCAGTAGAGCGTCACCCCCTCGGTCGCCGAGAGCGCCGCGTGGAGCACTCGCGCCAGCGCCATCTCGCGGGCATGAATCGCCCGCTCGCCGCCATGCTCGACGATGAGATCGATTCCGCGGGCGAGCCCCGCGATCCCCATCATGTTGGGTGTGCCGTACTCGAGGCGGAACGGATAGTCGTCCAGATGACGGCGGCGAGCCGACTCGACGCCCGTGCCGCCCGCGCGGGTGTGCGCGATCTCGACCCCGTCGCCGACCACGAGGCCGCCGATCCCCGTCGGCCCCATCAGCGACTTGTGCCCCGTGAAGGCCAGGACGTCGATGCTCATGGCCTCCATGTCGATCGGAACGACACCGGCCGACTGTGCGACATCGACGCAGAGCGGCACGCCCGCCTGGCGGCAGACGGCCCCGATCTCGGCGATCGGCTGCACCGTGCCGAGCACGTTGGAGGCGTGGTTGACCACTACCAGCCGTGTGTCCTTCTCGATCGCCCGGCGGATGTCGTCGGGGTCGACGTACCCTCGCCGGTCGAACGGGACGAGAGTCGCGCGGGCCCCGAGGTCGTCGACGCAGTGGGCGACGGGCCTCAGGACCGAGTTGTGCTCGAGCCGAGTCGAGACGACGTGACCGCCGCCATGCAGCAGGCCGAAGATCGCCAGGTTGAGCGCGTCGGTGGCGTTGTACCCGAAGACGACCCGATCCGGGCTCGGGCCCCCGAAGAGCTCGCTGACCTTCTTGCGGCAGCCGTCCAGCATCGACGCGGCCTCCAAGGCCAGATCGAAGGTGCCGCGTCCCGGGCTGACGCCTGCGGACGCACAGAACGCGACGGCCGCTCGCATGACGGCCTCCGGCTTCGGGAACACGGTCGACGCGTTGTCGAGGTAGTGCAGGCGGCCGTCCATCGCCGGATACGCTATCCAAGAGCCAGCCGCGCCGTCAAAGCGCACTTCCCCGTCGTTGAAAAACAGGAGATAGTCGCCTATTCTGCACGCCATGGTTCGGGCGCGGCTCGCGGACCCGGCCGCCGAGGCGTTCTTCTTCCGCACGCACACCGGGATCGAGGTGGACGTCCTCCTTCGCCTCCGAGGACGCCTGGTTCCGATCGAGGTCAAGCTCGGCGTGACGCCGCCCGACCCCAAGGGACTGGTCGCGTGCATGGACGCGCTCGGCTTGCCGCGCGGGTACGTCGTCAGCATGAGAAGAGAGGCGGTGGAGATCCGCCGCGGGATCGTGATGTGCGGCTTGCCGGATCTCCTCCAACGGTTGCAACTCGCGCCCTGAGTGGCGGCACCGTCACGTCGAACGGCGGCGCAGCGCGTCGATCTGGCCGGGGCGCAGCCCCCTCCATCCTTCGCGTCTTCCCCTCCAAGCTCCGGACGGACCGGCGGCCTCGCGCCGGCGATGGCCGGGTCGGCGGCGGTCGATCGACACCTGTTCAGCGTCGCCGACGCGCGCGGACGATCAGGACGAGGAGGACCAGCGCGCCCAGGTTCGCGGCGGGCCGGCCGCCGGCCACCGTGCCGACGAGGCCCCGCGTGTCCCTGCATCCGCACGCGCAGCCGCCGTCGACGATGGGGTCGACGACGTCCTTCGGGCCGGAGTCGCCCGCGTCCGGCGACCCTGCGTCCCAGGGACCGGCATCGGCGCCGGCGTCGAGCTCACCCCAGCCGGCATCCTCGGAACCGGCGTCAGCGCCTGCGTCGAGCTCGCCCCAGCCCGCGTCCTCCGAACCGGCGTCGGTGTCGATCGGACCAGCATCCTCGAAACCGGCGTCCTCGGAGCTCGCGTCCGCGCCGGCGTCGCCTGGCTCCATGTCCTCGTCGCAGGCGTCGCCCACTCCGTCTCCGTCCGCATCGGCCTGACCCACGTTCGCGTCCTCGGGGCAGTTGTCAGCCGAGTCGCAGAGTCCGTCGCCGTCGGTGTCGTCGGGCGCGTCGGCGGGACAGGGATCGCAGACGTCGCCCGCGCCGTCGGAGTCGCTGTCCTCCTGGCCCGGGTTCGCGATGGCCGGACAGTTGTCACCGGCGTCGCAAGCTCCGTCGCCGTCGGTGTCCTGCCCCCCACCGTCCGGGCAGGCGTCGCAGGCGTCGCCCAAGCCGTCGGAGTCGAGGTCCTCTTGTCCCGGGTTGGCGGCATCGGGGCAGTTGTCGACGGCGTTGCACAGGCCGTCGCCGTCGCGGTCCTCGGGCGGCGGATCGGCGGGGCACGCGTCGCAGACGTCGCCCTCGCCGTCGGAGTCGCCGTCCTCCTGGCCCGGGTTCGCGATGGCCGGACAGTTGTCGCCGGCGTCGCAAGCTCCGTCGCCGTCGGTATCCAGTCCCCCGCCGTCGGGGCAAGGGTCGCAGGCATCTCCCAAGCCGTCGGAGTCGAGGTCCGCTTGACCAGGGTTGGCGGCATCGGGGCAGTTGTCGCTCGCGTTGCACAGGCCGTCGCCGTCCCGGTCCTCGGGCGGCGGATCGTCGGGGCACCCGTCGCAGTCGTTGCCCTCGCCGTCTGAATCGCGATCGCCCTGACCCACGTTGGCGACGTCCGGGCAGTTGTCGCCGGCGTTGCACAGGCCGTCGCCGTCGCGGTCCTCGGGCGGCGGATCGTCGGGGCACCCGTCGCAGACGTCGCCCTCGCCGTCTCCGTCGCGGTCGCCCTGGCCCGCGTTGGAATCGTCAGGGCAGTTGTCGCTCGCGTTGCAAAGGCCGTCGCCGTCACGGTCCTCCGGCGGCGGCTCGTCGGGGCACGCGTCGCAGACGTCGCCCTCGCCGTCCCCGTCGCGATCGCCCTGGCCCGCGTTGGATGCGTCCGGGCAGTTGTCGCTCGCGTTGCAAAGGCCGTCGCCGTCACGGTCCTCCGGCGGCGGATCGTCGGGGCACCCGTCGCAGACGTCGCCCTCGCCGTCTCCGTCGCGATTGCCCTGGCCCACGTTGGCGACGTCCGGGCAGTTGTCGGCGGAGTTGCACAGACCGTCGCCGTCGCGGTCCTCGGGCGGCGCATCGGCGGGACAGAGATCGCAGGCGTCGCCCGCGCCGTCCGAGTCCAGATCCTCCTGGCCGGGGTTCGCGACGAGCGGACAGTTGTCCACGCTGTCGTAGACTCCGTCCCCGTCGCCGTCGCGCCTCACGGTCACGTCGGGAGCCGTGAGCGATCCGCCGTTGCCTCCCTCGACCGGTGGGCTGTAGGTCGCCACGTTCGACACGACCGTCCCGTCGGGCACGTCGTCCAGGACGACGTCGAAGACGACGTCGCGAGAAGCTCCCACCGGGACCAGGACCTGGTCGACGCGGAGCTCGCCTGGAACCGACACGTCCGAGCCTCCTCCATCGGCGACGAGCGCCCACGAGGCTGCCTCGGGCGGGATCGGGTCGGTGACGTCCACCGTGGCCCCGCTCGTGCCCGTGTTCGCGAGGTGGATCGTGTAGCGCACGGTGTCGCCGACGGAGGGGACGCCGTCGCCGTCGGCGTCCGCCTGGAGGGACCAGCTCTTGGTCGAGTCGAGATCGAGGACGGGCTCGTTGACGTCGAGCTCGACGACGTTGAAGATGATCCACACCCTGTCGTTGCCGGCGCGGTAGTCGACGTCGACGGACGTATCTGACGGGCTGAGCGCTCCGGAGATGTCGAACTCGTCGATGTCGACGCCGATGATGTCGGTCAGCGCCGGGACCGTCGTGTTGATCGTGTGGTTGTACGGGTCGTCCGGTGGGTTGACCGCGTCCTCGAGCCGGATCGAGAGCCCTCCCGGCGATCCCGAGACATCCACGCGCTCGTTCCCCGGAAAGGCGACGTCGCCGTCGAGGATGTAGAAGGTGAGGCCTCCGCCGGGTGGGTCGTCGACCTCGAAGCCGGAGAGCGACAGGGTCCTACGGCCGCTCATCAGGTCCTCGATGCCGTCGTACAGGAGGATGTGCCGGCTCGCGGCGCCCGGATCCTCGTACACGAGCACGAGCGCGAACGAGGCGTTGTCGGTGGACCAGTTCGAGGTACGCGCGGCGAAGTCGTCGACCACCCAGTCGCCCTGGAGCGCTCCGCCCGCCGCGGCCACGACGTCCTGGACGTCGGCATGGCAGGCCTGCATGTCGTACGAGCCGCCGCCGAGGTGGCAGTAGCATACGTCGGCGGCGACTCCGACCGGCGTGCCGTTCGGGACGGTGAGAGTGACGTTCCGATCGATCGTGTCGCCGGGCCCCCCGGCACACCCGTTGTCGTCGACTGACCCCGCCCAGTAGAGGAGGGCGGCTACCGAGCTCGCGCCCGCGGGCACGTCCGCCGCGCGGATGGTGACGAGCGCCGGCTGCGCCAGGGCATCGGCCTCGGTCGTGTCGCCGTCGGCGGGCGTGTCCTCGGCCATCGGCGCCCCCGTCGCGAACAACCCGATCGAGCCGGACCACTCGGCCCTGAGCACGATCGTCTCTTGAGCGCTGGCGGACTGGGCAGCCGCGAGCCCGAGAGTGACGCACGCACCGAGGACGACCCGGCGGAGCACGCGCGATCTTCGCACGTCCGCGAGCGAAAGGGGAACAGCTCAGAACAGCTCGCCCGACCTCGACTGCGACGGTTGGATCTGTTAGGGGCGGCACGGATCCTGCGATGAAGCCGTTGCGACAGTTGCGGGTTGGAGACGCGACGATCGAGGTCGACGAGCACGGGTTCGTCCAGGAGACCGAGCGCTGGAACGACGAGGTCGCGGCGGTGCTGGCGGCCGGCGAGGGCGTGAGCGAGCTGACCGCGGAGCACTGGAGGGTCGTTCGCTACCTTCGCCAGCATTATCTCGACTTCCGCGTGGCGCCGATGATCCGCAAGCTCTGCAAGCAGACCGGGCTGACGCTCAAGCGGATCTACGAGCTGTTTCCCTCGGGGCCAGCGAAGGGCGCGTGCAAGGTCGCCGGGTTGCCCAACGCCAAGGGGTGTGTCTGAGCGTGCAAGGCCGTCGCTTGCCCAACGCCGGAAGGTGTGCTTGATCGCCTCGGGCGATGAAGCCGTTCTTCCAGGTCCAGACGATCGAAGAGGTGTGGCGCCGGATGTCGGAGGTCGCGTGCCTGCCGTCCGAGACCGTCCCGCTCGACGACGCCGCCGGACGCACGCTGGCGGAGGACTTCACGGCTCCCTGCGACCTGCCGGGGTTCTCGCGCAGCACGGTGGACGGCTACGCGGTGCGGGCGCGAGACACGTTCGGAGCCAGCGAGCCGCAGCCCGCGTACCTGACGCTCCACGGCGAGGTAGTGATGGGCCGCGCGCCGGACTTCGTCCTGGGCGCCGGCCAGTGCGCCCGCGTCGGCACGGGCGGGATGCTCCCCGAGGGCGCCGACGCGGTGGTCATGGTCGAGCACACGAGCGAGGCCGGCCAGCAGATCGTCGAGATCGGCCGATCGGCCGCGCCGGGGGCGAACGTGATCGGTCCGACCGACGACGCTGCGGCTGGCCAGGTCTTGCTGCCGGCGCGTCGAGAGCTCCGACCGCAGGACGTCGGCCTCCTCGCGGCCATGGGGGTGCGCCAGCCGCGAGTCGCGCGCCGCCCCCGCGCGGGCATCCTCTCCACCGGTGACGAGGTCGTGCCCGTGGATGAGGCGCCCGGCCCCGGCCAGGTACGCGACGTCAACGCGCACGTGCTCGCCTCGCAGGTCCGGGCTGCCGGCGGCGACGTCATTCCGCTGGGGCTCTGCCCCGATGATGCCGTGCGCCTGCGCGCGGCCGTCGACCGGAGCCTCGCGCAGGCCGACCTGACCCTCCTGTCCGGCGGCTCCTCGGTCGGCAGCCGCGATCTGACCGCCGAGATCTTCCAGGGGGTGCCCGGTGCCGAGCTGCTCGTCCACGGCGTGAGCGTCGCACCTGGCAAGCCCTTCATCTGGGTCCGCGCGGGCGACCATCACTTGCTGGGGCTTCCAGGCCAGGTCACCTCGTGCGTGGTTGCCTTCCATCTGTTCGTGGAGCCCCTGATGGAACGGCTGGTCGGGCGTCCGGCAGCCGCGTTCACCCGCTTCGGTCGCCAGGGCGCCACGCTGACCCGCAACGTAGCCGCCCAGAGCGGCCGCGAGCTCTACCAGCGGGTTCGTATCCACGAGACCGAGAGCGGGTGGCTCGCCGAGCCGGTCCCGGGCCGCAGCGGGCTGCTCAGGTCGCTCGTGCAGGGACAGGGTCTCGTTCGAGTGCCGCTGGGCGCCGAGGGCCTCGAGGAGGGCAGTCGGGTCGAGGTCCTGCTGTTCCCGGGAGCGGCGCGATGAAGCGCAACGTCTACTTGAAGATGAAATCGCTCGCGGAGGCTCGCGCCATCTTCGCCGGCGCCTTCGACTGGTCGGCTCTTTCCCGCGCCGAGCTCGTCGCCCCGGCCGAAGCCCTGGGCAGGGTGACGAGCGAGCCGGTCTTCGCCCGCTTCTCCTCTCCCGGCCACCACGGCGCCGCCATGGACGGCTACGCGGTGCGTGCCGAGTCCACGTTCGGAGCTTCCGAAGAGCGCCCGCTGGCGCTCCGCCTCGGCGTCGACGCGCATCCGGTCAACACCGGTCATCCGCTGCCCGAGGGCACCGACGCCGTGATCATGGTCGAGCACGTGCAGAGCCTCGCCGGCGGCCGGCTCGAGATCGCGGCCGCTGCCTTTCCGTGGCAGCACGTCCGGCGCGTCGGTGAGGACATCGTGGCCGGAGAGCTCATCGTTCCCCACGGCCACAGGCTCGCGGCCAGCGACCTCGCCGCCCTGCTCACGGCGGGCGTCTTCAGAGCTCACGTCCTCGTCCGGCCGCGCGTCGCGATCCTCGCGACCGGAAGCGAGCTACTGGACTGGCGCGACGCCGAGAGGGAGCCGCCCCGGCCGGGGGCGATCATCGAGACCAACTCGGTCTTGCTCTCGTGTCTGGTTCGTGAGGCGGGGGGCGAGCCCGTGGTGCTGGAGCGCCAGCCCGACGACCTCGGGGCGGTGCGTGCGGCGATCGACCGGGCGGTGGACGGCGACGTCGCGATGCTCCTCGTCAACGCGGGCGTATCCGCGGGAAGCGAGGACTTCACCTCGCACGCGGTGAGCGCTCTGGGCGAGATCCTCGTCCACGGCGTCAAGGCCATGCCCGGCAAACCGACGCTCCTCGGTCGCGTTCGCGGCAAGCCCGTCGTCGGCACACCCGGCTATCCAGTCTCGGCCTGGGTCTGCTTCGATCAGTTCGCCAGGCCGGCGATCGAGCGGCTTTCGGGGCTGCCCGAGAGCGCTCGTGAGCGGCTGTCCGCGACTGCCGGACGGCGGCTCCCGTCCAGGCTGGGCGTCGAGGAGTTCCTCAGGGTCCACCTGGGTCGAGTGGGCGACAAGGTCGTTGCTCTTCCGCTCAAGCGAGGCGCCGGCACCATCACCTCGCTGACCCGCGCCGATGGCATCCTGCGAATCGCGTCGGAGAGCGAGGGGTGCGAGGCCGGCGCCTCGATCGAGGTGGAGCTCCTGCGCCCCCGCTCTGCGGTCGAGCACACGCTCGTGATCGTGGGCAGCCACGACGTCACCCTCGACCTGATCGCCGACCGGCTGCCGCGGCACTCGCCTCGAGCTCGCGTCTCGGCGTCGAACGTCGGCTCGCTTGCCGGTCTCATCGCTCTCAGGGAGCGCCGCTCGCATCTTGCCGGGACTCACCTGCTCGCTCCCGAGACCGGCGAGTACAACGTTCCCTACGTCGAGCGCACCCTTCCCGATGTCCCGGTCCGGCTCGTGACGCTCGCCCATCGCGACCAGGGCCTGATGCTCCGCCCCGGCAACCCCAAGAACCTCGGCGGGCTCGGCGACCTCGCCCGTGACGACGTGACCTTCGTCAACCGTCAGGCAGGGTCGGGCACCCGCGTGCTCCTCGACTACCACCTGAGCCGGCTCGGCATCGATCCCGAAGGGGTAAATGGGTACGAGGTCGAGGAGTACACGCACATGGCGGTCGCGGTACAGGTGGCGGCGGGCCGGGCGGACGCCGGGCTGGGGATCCTCGCCGCGGCGAAGGCGCTTGGCCTCGACTTCGTGCCCGTATGTACCGAGCGATACGACCTCTGCATTCCGGAGGCCTTCCTCGACGACCCGCGCGTGATGGCCCTTCTCGAGGTCCTCTCGCAAGCCGACTTCCGCGAGGCCGTGCGATCGCTGGGCGGCTACCACGTCGAGGAGATGGGCCGGGTCCAGTTCCCGCGGTGACCCGCGAACGCGAGACAGCGCGGAGATCGGCGATCTCTGGCAACCGGTCCGGCCTCGTGCAACCATCTCGGGCTCTGCGATGGAACCGAGATCCCTCATCTGCCCCCACTGCGGCGCACGCTTGACGCCGGGGCCCGACCCCCGTGCTCGGTGCGAGCACTGCGGCACGGTCTCCGAGATCCTCGGTGAGGGCGCCTTGCGCACGGCCCGCGTGCTCGAGCAGATCGGCCTCCGCCTCCCCGAGAAGCCGATGACCCTCGACGACATCGACGCCGAGCTCCGAGAGCGCGAGGCCGCCGCGAACGCCCGGCGCAACACCGCTCTCGTGATCGTGCTGGCCGTCCTGGGCACCCTCGCGCTCCTCGTGCTGCTCCTCCGCTGACGGTCCCAGGGGGGACGGTCACGGATCTCCACCGCAGGAGACCGTGACGGCGATCTGCAGGAGCCTGGCGTCCGGCCCGCGCAGGATGGCCCTGACCTCGAGGAAGCGAGCCTGCTCGAGGCTCTCCGGCTCGAGAGCCTCTTCAATGACGGCCGACCCGGAATCGGGCGGCGCGGCTCCGACGTCGGCCCACGAGGAGGCTTCGAGGTCATCCCGTCGGACGGAAGCCCTCGCGCCGAACGCGACCTCCCCTCCCTCGGCCTGCCAGGAGAAGAGCATCCATCGCGGGCTCGCGCAGGCGGACTCGAACACGTGTCGGGTCTCGGCCTCGGTGCTCGAGCCGAAGGCCCGTCGAAAACGGATCCCGGTCGGGTCGCCCTCGAGGTGGCCCTGGCCGGCACAGCCGCCGCCTCCCCACTGGCCGCCTTCGCACTCGTCCAGAAGGGTGTCGATCTCCTCGCCGGAAGAATCGCGGACGGTCAACGTCCCGATCTGGTCGAGCGTCCAGACGTTCCCCTCGAGGTCGATCGCGATCTGCGTCAGAGAGGTCACGTCGAACGAGTCGTAGTCGAGGCTGTCGGGATCGTAGCGCCGCAGCACATCGGTGTCCGCCGCCCAGACCGAGCCATCCATGCCTACCGCGACGTCCCAGGCCGACCAGTACGTCTCGTCGGACTCGCCGGACGATGGATCGTAGATGCCCAGCGGCGCGACGAAGGCGACTCGGCCTTCGTCGTCGACGTCGAGGGCCGTCGTGTACGTCGTGACAGGGAGGTCGATGGCTTCGGGGTCCTCGGGATCGTCGAGCGGGATCCGATAGAGGCTGTCGGCATAGGTGGTAGCCCAGAGGTTGCCCCGAGCATCAGCCGCGATCACCATGGGCGTCGCGCCGAGGTCCACGCGGCGCCCGGTGAGCTCGCCCGCCTCGGCGTCCACCTCGACGACGGAACGTGCCTGGCTCAGGGACACCCAGGCGCGCCTTCCCTCCTCCGTGAGCGCGATCCCCGCGCCGTTGCCACAGCCCCAGTTCCCCTCGCAGTCCTCGAGATCGACCTGCCATCCGACACACTCGTCCTCGCCCCAGTCGAGCATCTCGGTCGAGCTGGACGACTCGACGATCCCGTCCCCGTCGACGTCCGGGCAGGCGCCCGACAGGATCCGCGTCAGCCCGGTGGAGCTCTGGCCGCCATGGGAGTCGACCACCAAGGCGTCGCCGACCTCGTTCATCGCGACGGCGACGGGGTAGGTCCCGCCCGCGGGGCCCGTCCGGAAGCGACCGGTGACCTCGAGCCAGTCGGTGTCGACCCTGGTCACGGTGCCCGAGGACGCCGAGGTGACCCAGAGCTGTCTCGGTGTCACGTCCACGGTCCCGGCGACGATGAGCGCGCCGTCTTCCGCCAGCGACGCCCCCTCGCCAGGAACGAACGGCTCGCAGCCGACTCCGACGCATTCGAGCTCGCACCAGAGGTTGCAATCGCCACAGGGGGTCAGGACGCCATCGTCGATCACTCCGTCGCAGTCGTCGTCGATGGTGTTGCAGACCTCGTCCGAGGGGAGGACCTGTCCCTCGCACGCGCTCCAGGCGCCGTCGCGGCAGCGGCTGAGCCCGGTCGAGCAAGCTCCGATGTTCGCGGTCTCCGCGGGCCCCTCGTAGCACGCGATCGGGACGGGCTCGCCGTCGCACGCGCAGCCGGGGGCGGCCGGCTCGTCTTCGCAGGAGCGTGCGCACTGCACCGTCCTGGACGCGTCTCCGTCGTCGCAGTCGGGCCCCGCGCAATCGAGCCCGCTCCCGTACCCGTCGCCGTCTTCGTCGGTGCAGTCCGCGGGCGTCGGACCCGGTCCCTCGCTGGAGTAGCAGGCGACCAGGGCCGCACACGCGATCCAAGCCAGTCTCCCCTGTCGCATGGCCTCTGGCCTCCTCGAGACTCCCCGCCGCGCTCCGCCGGCTCGATCGTACGCCTGTTCGCAGGGGCTCGTCGTCCCCAGGGCTCGAGACCAGGGCTGACCACGGGCCGTTGTCAGTCGGGGGGCGGCGAACCGATCGATCGGCGCGCGATGGACAGCGCCGGCACCCGCGACCGGAAGCGGCACGACCGGTGCCTCGTCTCGCTTCAGGAGGGAGGTGCTGATGAAGCTGTCACTGGATGTCGCTCGCGTCGTCGGAGTCCTCTTCGCATTCGGGTGCCTCGGTGTCGTCTCGGGTTGCAGCGATGCTGCCTCGGGCAGCTCCAGCCTCATGGAAGACGGTGCCGAGTGCACTCCCGATCCGGAGCCCATCGACCCCGAGTGCAACGTCTGCGTTGCGCCGGGCACGCCGCCCGAGTTCGACGGAGTCCTCGTCGTGCAGGGCGACGCTCCACTTCCCGTCGCGACGGGCGGCGAGCTGACCGGCGCCTGGATCGTCGCCGGCGTCACGCTGTACCTGCCGCCGGTCGTCACCTCGCTCGCGGATCTCGATCAATCGGGCTTCGACGGAAGCGGCTGGTTCGTGCTCGAACCGCCGGGGACCTTCCGCTTCGCCGTGGACGGGACCGCGCGCATCGAGCTGACGAGCTCTGACGAGCCGATGGAGCTCGGGGCCGGCTCGGGGGCGAAGGGGACGTACACGATCCGCGGCAACGCGATCGACTTCTCGCCCGAGTGCCAGTTCACCGACAGCCCGATGGGCCAGGAGGCGATGGAGGACGGCACCGCGACCTTCCGCCTGGAGGGCAACCCCTTCTCGGTCGGGCCTGGCGGCGAGGACGCGCAGATCCAGCTCCAGTTGAGCGTCCAGGGCTTCCCCGTCGACATAGTCGCCGACCTCGAGCGCGCGTACTGACGCGTCGAGCGGAGTTTCCACATGTCGATGTTGATTATACTGTAGACTCCACATAAAGATGTTTCACCGCAGAACCCTCTCGAGCGCGCTCTCGGGGCCCGTCTCGCGCAACAAGATCCGACTCGTCTTCGGCGCCCGTCAGGTGGGGAAGACCGAGCTGTTGCGGCACGTCGTCGATCCGAAGCAGACGCTGCTCCTGGATCTCGGCCCGGCAAGGGACCGCAGGCGCTACGAAGCGGACCCCGATGCCTTCCGGCGGATGGTCCTCGCCCTTCCGGAGCGCATCCAGAACGTCGTGGTCGATGAGATCCAGAAGGTTCCGTCCCTCCTCGACGAGGTTCAGGGGCTGCACGGCGCCGACCGGACCCGCTGGCAGTTCTTCCTCACCGGGAGCTCGGCTCGACGACTCCGGAGCGAGTCGGCCAACCTGCTCCCCGGTCGCTCTCACGTCTATCGCCTCTACCCGGTGAGCCGGTGGGAGAAGGAAGGACCGGACCGCGTGGACTGGCCGGCCGCCTCGCCTCCCGGACGGCACGCCAGCGCCGATCCCCTCTTTCCTGCGCAGGAGCTCGGGCGGACGCTCGTGACCGGCAGCCTTCCTGGCGTCCGGGCGGAGCCGACCGATACGGCGGCTGCGACGCTGGAGGCGTACGTGGAGAACTACCTGGAGGAGGAGATCCGCCGGGAGGCGGTCGTGCGAGATCTGGGCGCCTTCTCGACGTTCCTGCGGCTGGCGGCGCTCGAGTCGGGCCAGCAGACGAACCTCGCCGCGCTCTCGCAGGAGAGCGGGATCGCCGCGAGCACGCTCAAGGGCTTCTACGGCGTCCTCGTCGACACCTTCGTGGGCTACTGGATCCGCGCGTACGGCCGGCAGGGCCGCAAGCGGCTCCTCGTGACACCTCGCTTCCTGCTCTTCGACACGGGAGTCCGCAACGCGGCGGCGGGGCTCCCCATCGAGGAGTCGATCCTGGGATCCGAAGGCCCGCGGCTCCTCGAGCAATGGGTCGGTCTGGAGCTCATCTGCCGCGCCGGGATCCTGGGCCGTGGCCACGACGTCAGCTTCTGGCGAACCGCGAGCGGCGCAGAGGTGGACTGGGTGTGGGAGAGCCCGGCGGAGGACATCCCGGTGGAGGTCAAGTGGACGGCCCGACCGGCGCCGAAGGATGCGCGACACCTCGAGACCTTCCTCGACGAGCACCCGCGGCGCGCGCGCCGGGGCTTCCTCGTGTGTCGCTGCGCCCGTCCTGAACGAGTCAGCGAGCGGGTGCTCGCGGTGCCCTGGGACCGGTTCTGACACCCGGATCGCGTTGCCGTGCGGAGGACAGCCAGGATACGGTGGCCCTTCTCGGTCGGGCCTGGCGGCGAGGACGCGCAGATCCAGCTCCAGTCGAGCGTCCAGGGCTTCCCCGTCGACATGGTCGCCGACCTCGAGCGCGCGTACTGACGCGTCGAGCGGAGCGCGGCGCGCGCCCGACGGGGTCGACTGACCTTGGCCCACCGGTCGTCGCGATCGCGGTCCGCGGCGATGGACACCCCTTTCGGCGGCGTGGGGGTTGCACCCGGATCGCGCGATGCTTCGATCGGCCGCGACGGCGGGGCCTTCGGTCGACCACCTGACACGGCCAGCCTCCCTCGAAGCTCGGCGCGAGGAGCCGCGGGCCCGGAGGCTTCCGACACAGGTCCACGACGAGACGCTCGCGCCCGCCAGGGCACCGACACCCTGGCCGGAGCCCGACGAGCCGGGCGAGACCGATCTTGCCCAGTCCGAGGCGCGCTACGCGGAAGGCTCGCTCCTGGGCAAGGGCGGGATGGGGGAGGTGCGCCTCTGCCGAGACGTTCGGATCGGGCGAGAGGTCGCGATGAAGGTCGCGAAGGCGCAGGAGGGCCCCGGATCGACGGCACGCAGTCGCTTCCTCGCGGAGGCGCGCGTGCAGGCGCAGCTCGAGCATCCGTCCATCGTGCCCGTCTACGACATCGGCACGACGCCCGACGGGGACGTCTACTTCACGATGAAGCGAGTCCGGGGGATGACGCTGGGCGAGATCGTCGAGGGCCTCGCCTCCGGCGACCCGGAGGTGATCGCGGCCCACAATCGACGCAAGCTCCTGACGGCGTTCGGCCGCGTTTGTTTGGCGGTCGACTACGCACACTCGCGGGGGGTGCTGCACCGGGACCTCAAGCCGCACAACGTCATGCTCGGAGACTTCGGCGAGGTCTACGTGCTCGACTGGGGTCTGGCGAAGCCCTCGGACGGCGCGGGCGCCCGCTGCGCAACGGAGGCCGGTGTGGTCCTCGGGACTCCCGCTTACATGGCCCCGGAGCAGCGGGCCGGCGAGCAGATCGACCGCAGGACCGACGTCTTCGCGCTCGGGGCGATCCTGTACGAGATCCTCACGCTCGAGCCCCTGGCCTTCGGCGCCGGGTCGAGCTCGACCGCACGCGCCACCTCCCCCCATCGCCCGGCGGACGCGCGCGCCGCGCGGGCTCGGGCAGCCAGCGCGAGTCCGATGAATGGTGTGCCGCCCGAGCTCGAGCAGATCTGCAGGAGGGCGACCGCGGATCGTCCCGAAGACCGGTATGCCACGGCCCGCGAGCTCCACGACGCGCTCGAGCACTTCCTCGATGGAGATCGAGACCTCGCCCGACGGCACACTCTCGCCTGCGAGCACGCGCGGGCCGCCCAGGACGCCGCGCGCCTGGCGCTGTCCGCCGATCCGGAAGCGCACGCGGCCAGGAGCCGGGCGATGCGCGAGGCGGGTCGTGCCCTGGCGCTCGATCCCACGAGCGATCCCGCGCTGAGGACGATCGCTCGCCTGATGATGGAGCCGCCCGCCGAGCTCCCGCGCGAGGTCCGGACGGTGCTCGACGCTTCCGCCGAGCGGACCGTGCGCGACTCGGGCCGCGCGGGCTCGCTCGCGTATGTGTACTGCCTGCTCCTCGCTCCCCTCGCGCTGGCGATGGGGGTCGAGAACCGCGGGGCGGCCCTCTTCGGGCTGGTCCTGATCCTCGCCGCGGCGGTCGTGAACTACGCGACCTCGAAGTGGCCCCGCACCGGGATGCTCCTTGCGTGCCTCGCCCTTTGCTCTGTCGGGCTCGTGCTGATGAGCCGGATGTTCGGCGCCCTGTTCCTCGTTCCGGGAGTGGCCCTCGCGTCGACGATCGGCTTCTCGATCATCCCGAACGGTCTCCTGCAGCGCGCGGCTCTGTTCTTCGGCTGCCTGGCGATGCTGGCGCCGCTCGTCCTCGAGTGCGCCGGGATCCTGCCGCCGTCCTACTCGTTCGCGGGGGGAGCGATGACGATCCGCGCCCAGGCAAACTCGTTCGCCCCGGGCCCGACCCTCGCGTTCCTCACGCTCGCGAACCTGGGCGTCGTCGTGGGCCCCGCGCTGTTCGTCTCTCGCGTGGGGCGGGCGCTGGCGCGAGCCGAGCGACGCCTTCACCTGCACGCATGGCACCTCCGCCAGCTCGTTCCCGACGTGAAGCGGAGCGGCGAGGAGCCCGAGTGATCTCAGCTTCGCCTGAGCGCCTCGATGAAGTCGTACGGATAGCCCGGCTCGATCGCGGAGGCGTCGTCGAGACGCGCGAGCTCGGGCACGGACAGCTCGAGCTCGGTGGCCGCGAGGTTCGCGCGGAGCTGAAGGGCGGTGCGCGCGCCGACGATCACCGAGGAGACCTCGGGTCGCGCGAGGAGCCACGCGAGCGCGACCGCCGCGGGAGTGGTGCCCCGCTCGCCGGCGACGGCGCGGACCTCCTCGAGGATCGACCACGAGCGGTCGGCGTCGAGGCCCCGCATTGCCTCCACGCGGACCTCGAGCCTCGAGCCCTTAGGCGCGGGCTCGCCGCGGCGGTACTTGCCGGACAGGAACCCCTTCGCGAGCGGCGACCACACGAGGACGCCGAGGCCGAAGGCGCGGCACGCGGGGACGACCTCGCGCTCGGCGCCGCGGACGACGAGGCTCCACTGGAGCTGCACGCTCTCGTAGCCGACCGTGCCCCGCCTGTCGGCCGCCCATAGCGACTCGACGAGGCGATGGGCCGAGTAGTTCGAGCAGCCTACGTATCGGACCTTTCCCGCGTGCACCAGATCGTCGAGGGCCGAGAGCGTCTCCTCGATCGGCACCTCGGGGTCCTCGAGGTGCGTCTGGTACAGGTCGATCCAGTCTGTCCGGAGCCTGCGGAGCGACGCCTCGCATGCCGCGATCACGTGGCGCCTCGAGAGACCGCGGTCGTTCGGCCCCGCCGAGCCACGCGGCCCGAGCGGGAACCGGCACTTGGTCGCGAGGACGATCTTCTGGCGGCGGCCTTCGAGCCACTCGCCCAGGAGCTCCTCGCTTCTGCCATCGCCGTAGACGTCTGCCGTGTCGACGAAGTCGATGCCCGCATCGAGCGAGGCGTCGAGGATGCGGCGCGCCTCCTCGTCCGTGGAGGTCACGCCCTTCATGAAGCCCTGCGAGTCGCCGAAGGTCATCGCGCCGAGGCACAGGGGCGAGACCTTGAGACCGCTCTTGCCGAGCGCGCGGTGTTCCACGGCGGTTCCCCTAGTCCCTGCGCAGCGGGCGGTACTTGATCCGGTGCGGTCGATCCGCCTCGGCTCCGAGGCGGCGGCGGCGATCGGCCTCGTACTCCTGGTAGTTGCCCTCGAACCAGACGACCCGGCTGTCGCCCTCGAACGCCAGCATGTGGGTCGCGATCCGGTCGTGGAACCACCGGTCGTGGCTGATCACCACGACGCAGCCCGCGAAGGAGAGGAGCGCGTCTTCGAGCGCGCGCAGCGTGTCGACGTCCAGGTCGTTCGTCGGCTCGTCGAGGAGGAGCAGGTTCCCGCCGCGCCTGAGGAGCTTGGCGAGGTGGACGCGGTTTCGCTCGCCGCCCGACAGGTCCCCGACTCGCTTCTGCTGATCGGTTCCCTTGAAGTTGAAGCTGCCGACGTACGCGCGCGAAGAGATCTTTCGCTTGCCGACCTCCAGCGTCTCGAGGCCGCCCGAGATCTCCTCCCAGACGGTCTTGTCGGGCTCGAGCGCGTCGCGGTTCTGATCGACGTACGCGAGTCTCACGGTCTCGCCGATCTTCAGGCTGCCGGCGTCCGCGTTCTCCTGGCCGAAGATCATCCTGAACAGCGTCGTCTTGCCCGCTCCGTTCGCGCCGATCACTCCCACGATGCCGCCGGGCGGCAGGCGGAAGCTCAGATCGTCGAACAGGAGCTTGTCACCGTACGCCTTCCTGACGTGCTCGGCCACGACCACGACGTCGCCGAGCCGCGGCGCCGGAGGGATCGGGATCTCGACGGTCTCGGGCAGCTTGTCGAGCTCCTGGGCCACGAGCGCCTCGTAGGCGCTGATGCGCGCCTTGCTCTTGGCCTGCCGGGCGCGTGGCGACATGCGGATCCACTCGAGCTCGCGGTCGAGGGTTCGCTGCCGCGCCGAGGCCTGCTTCTCCTCCTGGACCAGACGCTTCTGCTTCTGGTCGAGCCAGGAGCTGTAGTTGCCCTGCCAGGGGATCCCCGCGCCGCGGTCGAGCTCGAGGATCCAGCCCGCCACGTTGTCGAGGAAGTAGCGGTCGTGGGTGATCGCCACCACGGTCCCGGGGAACTCCTGGAGGTGTCGCTCGAGCCAGGCCACCGACTCCGCGTCGAGGTGGTTCGTGGGCTCGTCGAGGAGGAGCATGTCGGGCCGCTCGAGCAGCACGCGGCAGAGGGCGACTCGGCGCCGCTCGCCGCCCGACAGGGTCTCGACCCGCGCATCGGGCGGCGGGAGTCTGAGCGCGTCCATCGCGATCTCGAGCGTGCGGTCGAGGTCCCAGCCGTTGCACGCCTCGATCGCGTCCTGGACCTTGCCGTGCTCCTCGATGACGGCCGCCATCTCGTCGTCCGAGAGGCTCTCTCCGAGCTTCATGTTGAGCTCGTCGAAGCGGGCCAGGAGATCCCTCGTCGACTTCACCGCCTCCTGGACGTTGCCGAGGACATCCCTGTCCGGATCGAGCATGGGCTCCTGCGGGAGGTACCCGATCCGGGTTCCCGCCGCCGGCCACGCCTCGCCGAGAAACTCCGTATCCACCCCCGCCATGATGCGGAGCAGCGTGCTCTTGCCGGCGCCGTTCGCTCCGAGGACGCCGATCTTGGCGCCCGGCAGGAACGAGAGCCAGATGCCTTTCAGGACCTCGCGGTTCGGAGGGAAGACCTTCCGCAGGTCCTGCATGGTGAAGATGTACTGGTGCGCCATGGAGTGCGGCAGTCTAGCAACGGGGACGGAGTTAACAAGTTCACGAATGGGCTCGGGAGCGCCTCGGGGCCGCCTTGACGGCCCCGAGGCGCCTGCGTGCCATGGCCCGCCGGACCTCCCAAGCCCATTCGTGAACTTGTTAACCTCGTCCCCATGCTTCGTCTGGCAGTTCTCGTGCTGATTGGGGGCTGCGGCCCGAGCCGCCCTCTTCCGCCATCGCAGGCGCTGCAAGCCCGGTTCGCGCGGGCCCATGTTGCCGCCGGGAGCGCCGCGCTGCGCGAGTCGCCGCCACGCGCGACCACGGCGCGGGCCGAGCTGCGGCGAGCGCTCGATCTGCACAGGCGGGGAGCGGCGCTGTCGGATCGCGAAGTCTGGATCGCGACGGAGGGAATCGGCGTCTCCTACCTGGCCGAGCACGACTTCGCCACGGCTCGAACGTGGCTCGAGGCTGCCCTCCGGTTCACGCCGGATCCGGCACAGACCCACTACAACCTGGCCTGCGCCCGCTGCGGTGCCGGCGACCGGGAGGGCTGCATCGCCGAGCTCGAGTCGGCCCTCGCGGCCGCGGTGCGCTTCGAGGTGCGGGATCCCTCGCCGCGAACGCACCGGAGCCCCGCGTTCTGGGTGCTCCGCGCTCGCTCCGATCCAGACCTTGCCGCGCTGCGAGGCGATTCGAGGTTCGAGGCGCTCGCGAGCCGCCACCTGAGCGTGGAGATGAGGGGCATGCCCGCACCTGCGACGCCGACGGACATCGCTCCCGACCGCTAGCGCATCCGCAGCGCTGCCACGAGGAGCGCGGCCCAGCCGACCAGGAACGCCACTCCACCCACCGGCGTCACCGCGCCAAGACCGCGGGCTCCCGTCAGCGTCATGGCGTAAAGGCTCCCGGAGAAGAGGACGATCCCGGCGAGGAAGGCGAGAGCCCCGACCACGCCCGCCGTGCCGGCGCGGCCGGCGACGAGCGCCGCGATTGCCACGGCCAGGGAGTGCGCGAGGTGGTAGGCCGCGGCGGTGCGCCACCACTCCATGCGGCGCGCGAGGTCCGGGGCTCCCGCGAGATGACGCTCGAGGCCGTGCGCTCCGAAAGCGCCGAGGGCCACGGCCAGAAAGCCCGACACCGCCGCCGCCGCCAGGAGCGCTCGCGCCATCGCTCCAGGCTAGCACGCACGTACCCGTGCGCCCGCACGCACCCGCGCGACGGCGCGCACGCGCCCGCTCGGAGCTGCTATCGTAGCGGCCGATCGCGACCGGATGGCCGACCTCGTCCATTGCACGTCCTGTGGAGCGCCGCGCGCCGACGCCTCGCTGCCCTGCCCGAGATGCGCGAGCGTCGTGACCAGGAGCGGCATGGTGCCGGAGTCGCCGCCGGCCGCGCGTGATGAGGACGAGCCAGAGATCGAGGTGACGGTCCAGGAGACCGTGCCCGAGGGGACCGTCGCCGACCCCAACATCGGCCGGGTCCTCGGCTCGGGCAAGTACGCCATCGTCGAGGCAATAGGCACCGGCGGCATGGGGCGTGTCTACATGGCCGTCCAGCGTCCCCTCGACGTCGGCGTCTGCGTCAAGATGCTGCACCCGCAATTCCTGGCGGAGCAGGACTTCGCCGCGCGCTTCTTCCGCGAGGCCAAGGCGGCGAGCGCGCTGAACCACCCGAACATCGTCCGCGTCTTCGACTTCGGGCAGGAGGAGGACGGTACCCTCTACATCGTGATGGAGCTGATCGAGGGGCGGGCGCTCTCGAAGATCCTCCGCGAGCAAAGGACGCTGCCCGCCGAGCGCGCGGTCCGGATCATCGCCCAGCTCTGCGATGCCCTCGAGACGGCCCATCGAGGCGGCGTGATCCACCGGGATCTGAAGCCCGGCAACCTCATGCTCGCGGACCTTCCTGGCAACCCCGATCACGTCAAGGTGCTCGACTTCGGCAGCGCGTCGATGCGGGACACGGTGGAACACGAGCAGATCACCCACGCGGGCAGCGTGATCGGGACGCCCTCCTACATGGCGCCCGAGTACCTGCGGGGCGAGGGCTTCGACCACCGCGCGGACCTGTACGCCGCCGGAACGATCCTCTACCAGATGCTCGCCGGCTCGCCTCCGTTCGTGGGCCGCGGTCAGAGCTCCATCTTCGCACGCCAGGTCTTCGAGCAACCGGAGCCGCCGTCCCGCAAGAACCCAGGCGCACGGATCGATCCGGCGCTCGAGGATGTCGTCATGCGCTCGCTCGAGAAGGAGCCGGCTCGAAGGCACCCGAACGCCCTGGAGATGAAGCGCGCGCTCCAGGACGCGCTCTCCGGCGCGGCAGGCCCCGGCGTCTCCGATGCCGCGACCTCGCGGGCGCGCAAGATCACCGAGCCGCCGGCGCGCTCGAGCCTGTCGGACCGCATCGCCGACCTGAGGAGCATCCTGCCCTCGCAGGTCATGGCCGACATCGCCGCCACCCGGACCGAAGCCGAGGGCGACCTTCGCGACGTCTACGCCGTACGGGCCGATCCCGACCCCGCATACACGCTGGACGCCGGCGAGCGCGGGCGGATCGGCCAGGCCGCCGACGCCATCGCCGCCGAACACGGCGCGTTCTTCGATCGATCGCGCCCCTCGCCCATCATGTTCCTCGTCGGTCTGGGCGCGGCCAAGGACGACGACCTCGACCGCGCGGTTCGCATCGCGACCGAGCTCTCCGAGGTCAGGCTCGCGGCGACCGGCACGCCGGCGTTGAGGGTGTCGTTGGCGCAGGGCAAGGTGCTCGCCAACGGCAAGGCGAGCGACAAGGCCTTCGCCTACCGGCCGGTGGGGGAATGGCCGCAGCGCCTCCGCGAGGTCTGCGAGCGCGCGAGCGCCGGACAGATCCTGATCGGCGAGACGCTCGCGAAGACCTGCGCCACCCGTTTTCGCATCGCGCCGGTACCGCCGCGCGAGGGCGAGACCTCCGCGGGGATGTTCCAGGTCCTGGGCGTGCAGAACCTCGAGGACACGAGCTCGGCGACGTTCAGAGTCCTGACGCCTTTCGTCGGCCGAGACGAGGAGCTCGCGAGCCTTCTCGATGTCATCGGCGAAGCCAAGACGCCTTCCGTGTCCATCGTCACGGGCGAGCCGGGAATCGGCAAGACGCGGCTGCTCCGGGAGCTGGGCCTCCGGCTGGCAGACAAGGGAGTCCTCTGGCACTCGGTCCGAGCAGTCCAGTCCTGGGGCCGGCGGCATCCGCTCCTGGAGCTGTCCGAGCCGACGTGGGGCCAGGCCGCCCTCGCGGAGCTCGATCCGGAGAGCCGCCGGCTCCTCGCGTCGCTCGCCAAGCCGGCAGCCGAGGCGGACCAGGAGGTCGCCCTCGGCGGACAGCGCCTCCGCGACGAGGTCGTGGCCTCGGTGGTGGCCGCGCTGAGGCTCCTCGCCCGGGACCGGAAGCTGGTGGTCGCGATCGACGACCTCCAGCTCGGCGACGGTCGGATCATCGCGCTGGCGCAGCGGCTCGCGCTCGAGAGCTCCGAGCTGGGGATCCCCTTGGTGCTGGCGTATCGCAACGACTTCAGGCTCCCCTTCCCCCTGCCTCGCCAGAAGAAGCTCTACGAGCTGGGTCCCCTCACCTCGGAGCTGGCCGCGCGTCTCGTCGTGGTGATGCTCGGCATGGGCGGCTCGGGACCGGAAGTGCTGCAGGCCGTGACCGGGCGGGCCGCCGGTAACCCGCTCATCCTCGAGCAGCGGTTGATGACGCTCCGCGCGACCGGGAAGCTCACGCGGTCGAGCGCCGGAGCCTGGACGGTCTCGGCCGACGCCGCGAAGACGATCGAGGCCGAGGACCTGCGGGCGCTCGTGCGCTCGCGGATCGACGCGCTGTCGCCCGCAGCCCAGGCGACCCTGGGCGTCGCGGCCGTCCTCGGTGACGAGCTCGAGATCGACTTCCTCTTCAGCGTCGCTGGCACTCGCGCCGAGATCGACCTCGGCCTGGCCGAGCTTCGGCGCAGGGGGCTATTGGTCGAGGCTGGCGAGGGCCGCCTGCGGTTCAGCCAGCCCGTGATCCGCGAGACCATGTACGAGCGGATCGAGAGGACGGTCGTCCGCTCCCTGCACGCCAAGGCGGCCGAGCAGATCCAGCGTTCGGGCCGCGCGGTCGCCGATTCGCTCGCCGCCGAGCTGGGGGAGCACCTCGCCCGCTCGGGCGACGTCGCCGGCGCCCTGCACTTTCTCAGGATCGCCGCCGTCCGGCAGCGCAAGGCGTACGAGCTCGCCAAGGCCGCCTCGATCCTGGAAGGCGCGAAGAAGCTCGTTCTCGGGGGATCGGACCGCGCATCGGAGCGAGCCTTCTGCGAGGTCTCGGCCGAGCTCGGCGACGTGCTCCTGCAGGCCGGTGAGCTCCCCGCGGCCGAGGCCGCACTGCGTGAGGGCTACGACGTGGCGCGGCGCGGCGACTACCGGCCCGTCTTGCTCGAGCTCCTCCGGCTCCACGGGCGCGCGCTCGCGCTGTCGGGCGAGTCGGCGAGGGCCCAGCGCGAGCTCGAGGGCGCGCTGGCGGTGGCCGAGGCTGACCGCGACCGCGTCCTCGCCGGCAAGCTCCACTGCGACCTCGCCGAGCTCGCGACCGCGTCGGGCGACATCGCCGCCGCCTCGGCGCGCCTGCTCAAGGGGCTCGAGGTGGTCGAGGGCGAGCGAGCCGAGGAGGCGCTGCCAGTCCTGGGACGGCTCCTCTCAGGGCTGGGTCGCGCCCAGCTCGAGCTCGGCAACCTCGACCGTGCCGTCTCGTTCTTCAGCCAGGCCCTCGAGCTCGCCGAGCGGACGGACGACCAGGTCCACGCGGCGGGACTTCTGGGCAACATCGGCGGCATCTACGCCAGGCGTCGCGAGGCCGCGAAGGCGAGGGCGTTCACGGAGCGCGCGCTCAAGATGTCCGAGGAGATCGGCGACCGCCTCGGCGTCGCGCGCCAGTCCTACAACCTGGCGACGATCCTCCTGCTCGAGAAGCAAGCGGACGATGCCCGGATGTCCTTCGGCCGCGCCTACGACGCCGCCCGCCGCATCGGCTGGCGCGAGGGCATGGCGATGAGCTCGGCCGCGCTCGAGAGGATGGGCTCCGGGGAGAAGAAGTAGAAGCCGGCCGGACGGCCTCCAGCTCACGTTTCCCCTTCGCGTTGGCTCGACGGCGCGTGCACCTCACGGGCAGTAGCAGAATGCCGCGCCGCTCCGGTCGATCCCGCGCTCGCCTCCACATGGCGGGCACTCGGGGACCTCACCTCGCCGCCTCCTCGAGGGCGGTCTCCAGCAGCTCCCATTCGGCGACGAGCTCCTCGATCCGGCGCCCGAGCGCCTCGTCCTCGGCGGCGAGGGCGTCGAGCTCCTCTCGCGAGGTCCGATCGTAGAAGCCCGGATCGGCGTACGCGGCGTGGATCCTGCGGCGGCGGGCCTCGGCCTGTTCCAGCGCGGCCAACGCGCGGTCGCGGCGGAGCGGGAGCTCCTTGAGCTGGTTGCGGCGGCGCTTCTGCTCCTCCCACGACGGTGCGGTCGTGCCTTCGGCGCGGGGTGCACGCTCGCGGCGAGCGCGCGCCGCCACCGCGTCGACGTCGAGGTGATCGTCGCCACAGCGCTCGAGGTACTCGTCGTAGGTGCCGGGGAAATCCCGGGGGCCAGCCGAACCGAGCTCGAGGATGCGGCTGGCGAGCTGCGAGACGAAGAAGCGGTCGTGCGAGACGAGCACGATGGTGCCCTCGTAGCGCTTCAGCGCCTGCGTCAGCGCTCCGATGGCCTCGAGGTCCAGGTGGTTGGTCGGCTCGTCGAGCAGGAGCACGTTCGGGCGCTCGACCATCAGGCGCGAGAAGACGAGGCGCGCGGCCTCGCCGCCCGACAGGAGGCCCGCCGGCTTGTCGACGTCCTCGCCCGAGAACAGGAGGCGTCCGAGCTGCCCGCGGACGAACCGCTCGGGCTCGGCGGGGCAGATCGACCAGAGGAACTCGAGCGCCGTCTCCCCAGGCGCCGCGAGCACCTCGTGGTGGTCCTGAGGGAAGTAGCCGGTCCGGACCTCGTGGCCCCAGCTCACCGCGCCTTCGTCGGCATCGAGCCGGCCGACGAGGATGCGGAGCAGCGTCGACTTGCCCAGCCCGTTCGCGCCGATCACGGCCATCCGCTCGCCGCGCCGCAGGACGAGCGAGACGTCGCGGAGCACCTGGAGCGAGCCGAAGCGCTTGCAGATGCCGCGGACCTCCAGGACGTCGCGGCCGCTCGGGCGCACCTCCTCGAACCGAAACGACGGGGCGCGCCGCGAGGAGTGGGCGACCTCTTGCATGCCCTCCTCGATGCGCGCGATCTGCTTGAGGCGGCTCTGGGCCTGCGTCGCCTTGGTGTTCTTGGCGCCGAACCGCTCGACGAACGCGCGCTTGTGCGCGATCTCCTTCTCGGCGCGGGCGATCTGGAGCTCCTTGCGCTCGCGCGTCTCCTGCTTCTGGCGCTCGAACGCCGTGTAGTCGCCCGGGTAGAGCGTCACCGTGCCGTAGTCGATGTCGAGCACGTGCGTCGCGACGTTGTCGAGGAAGCGCCGGTCGTGCGAGATGACGACCGAGCAGCCGCGGTGCTGCCCGAGCCATTTCTCGAGCCACCGGATCGATAGGATGTCGAGGTGGTTCGTCGGCTCGTCGAGCAAGAGAACGTCTGGGCCCGCCAGGAGCACCTGCGCGAGGAGCACCCGCAGCTTGAAGCCGCCGGACAAGGCGCCGAGCAGCTCGCCGTGGCGCACGGTCGGGATGCCGAGCCCCTCGAGGACTGTGCCGGCGCGCGATTCGAGCGCGTGGCCCTCGTTCGCGTGGAGCACGTCCTCGATCTCGGCGAGCCGCACCGGGTCGGGCGACCCCGACTCGAGGAGGCGCCGCTGCTTCTCGAGCGCCGTCCACACAATGCCGTCTCCGCGCATCGCGACCGTGAGCACGGTCTCGGCGTCGTCGAGGAAGCGGTCCTGCTGCAGCACTCCGAGCCGCGCGCCACGAACCACGTGCACGCTGCCGTCGCTCGCCGCCTCCTCGCCGGCCAGGATCCGCAAGAGCGTGGTCTTGCCGGATCCGTTCGCCCCCACGAGCCCGTAGCGCGCTCCCACGCCGAGCTCGAGCGACACGTCCGCGAACAGCGTCCGCGCGCCGTAGCTCTTGCCGAGCCGAGAGATGCCGATCACTCCCGGAGGCTAGCATCACCGAGCGAGGCAGTGCCGCCGTCACTCTCCGCCCTGGACCTGCCGCGCTGCTATCATCTCGTGATGGGCTCGCGCCGCCGAAGCGAGGTCGCAGGGAGTGCGGGCGTGAGCCGGCACGCACGGCCCCATCGCCGGCCCCCGAGGGATCCGCGCTTCTGGGCGGCGCGGTTGCAGCTCGTCCGCGAGCGCTTCGGCTTCCTCGAGCGGGACCACGGGTTCGCCGCGCCGGTCGTACACGGAGACGAGGTGTCGCTCTGCATCGCGTTCGCGGGCGACGGCATCAACGTCTCGTTCGGGTCGGATCGCAGCGAGCCGCCCATCGTGTCCGTCACGGTGCTCGAGCCCTGCGCGTCGTTCACGCTCGCCGAGGCGATCGAGCTCGTCGATCCGGACCACCTCGCGACCCGCCCGCGGACGCGTGCGAGCGCGCTCTCCGACGCCGACTTCGCGTCCTGGCTCGACCACTACGCCGGGTTCCTGTCTCGCCACGCCCGCGAGGTGCTCATCGACGCCGCCAGCCTGGCCGCACGCCTCGCCGAGCGACGGGCTCGGGAGTGAGGGGCTCGCCGCCGACCTCCGGCGCCGCCTACCTCGACGTGCGTCGAGGAGGGCAACGAACGATTCGGCGACCGGGACGCCGACCTCGACTGGGTCGACGAGCTCATCGAGCTCGACGACATGGTGCGCGGGCCGTGCGTGCAGGATGCGTGGTTGCCCGCGACGGGACGCGACGCGGAGGCGCAGCGGCAGCGCGGTGCTGCGCCCGTTCGACTACCACGCGCTCGCGCTGGAGCACGAGATTCCCCTGACCGGCTGGGCTCAAATGCCCGAAACGCAGCCGCCGAACCCGTTGCATACCTGCTCGCCCTTGCACTCGAGCTCCGGATCGGTCCCCGCTTCTTCGTACATGGGCGTGCAAACCCCGGCGATGCAGTCCCAGTTGGCGCACAGCAGCTCGACGCCGCAGAGGGCGATCTCCTCCGGGCGGCAGCACTGGGCCACGCACATGCCCTCGCAACAGAAGGACCCGTCGGAGCAGCCGCCGGTCGTGTAGTCGCCGGCCAGGACGGCGACGCACTGGCCTTCCTGACATTCCCACTCGAGACAGGTCCCGAGGGAGCCCCGGCAAGTAAACGGATCGTTCCCGCAGCACTCGAGGCATCCCTCGCCCGGGCAGCAGCGAAGGGATGGATCGCACTCCGGGTTGGTGCACGTTCCATCGGCCAGGCACGTGTCCGTCGTGCAGACGTCGGCGTCGACGCACACCGCTTGCCGGCCCGGCGTGTTGTCGCACGACCCCTCGTTCTGCCAGGCGCAGCTCGCCGTGCAGGTCTGCTCCTGCGCCCCGCACTCGCCGCAGTCCGTCTGCCGGGTCGTGCCCGGCGTGCACGCACCCTCACCCGCGCAGGTTCCCCAGCCGGTCCACAGACACTGGTCGGTGCAGGTCCGCTGGCGTGTGCCGCAGGCGCCGCAGCTCTCGGTGCCGGTGTCCTCGCGAGCGCACTCGGCCGCGTCCACGCACTTGCCGTAGTCACCCCATGTGCAGTCGGCGCCGCACGGCCTGGACTCGGTTCCGCAACTCCCGCAAGGCCGCACGCCGGTCGCGTTCGGAGTGCACTCCCCTTCGTTCAGGCAGGGGCCGAGCCCGACTTCCCACGTACCCGCGTCGCTGCACGTCCGCGCCGCGGTGCCGCAACGGCCGCAAGGCTCCTCGCGCGTCGTGCCCGGCTCGCAGTCGCAGGTCTCGGGAGCCGTGCAGGCCTGCCACTCGCCACCAGCGCAGGTCGTCGTCCCCTCTGCGCAGTCGGACGAGCACGGAACGATCGATCCGTCCTTGATCTCGGGATCGCCGTCGTCGCAGTCCGACGTGACCGGCGAGCCGTCGCCGTCCCGATCGAGGAGCGGCGATACGCAGTCGCCGTCCGAGCAGACCTCGTCGCCATCGCACTCGACGCCGGCACAGGGGTCGTCCCCGACACAGGACTCCTCGACGCAGCGCTGGTCCGGCAAGCAGCTCCCGTCGCACGGCTCGCCCTCGCCCTCGCCTTCCGCTCCGGCATCGTCATCGTCATCGCGGTGCTCCAGCGGGAAGATCGCCGCGCACGACACCGCGGCCAGTCCCCCGAGCACGACCAGGATGCGCACCACGACGAGCCGCAGGATACCGGACCCCGACCCGGGCCGGTAGTACAAGGGCCGCGAGCCTCCGACGAGCCGTTCGCGACGCCATGTTCTTGTCGTGCCTGGCGACCTGCTCGATGACGGTCCGAGCGCGCTCTCCGACGCCGACTTCGCGTCCTCTGGCTCGACCACTACGCCGGGTTCCTGTCTCGCCACGCCCGCGAGGTGCTCATCGACGCCGCCAGCCTGGCCGCACGCATCGCCGAGCGACGGGCTCGGAAGTGAGGGACTCCACGAGCGACTCTCAGGAGAAGAAGTAGAAGCCGACGTTGACGTCCTCTCCCCTCGCGTCGACCGAGCCCACGATCGTCACGTCGGGCGTCTCCGACAGGTCGCACTGCCGGGTGACAGATGAGCCGTCCGCGCTCGCCAGGATCTTCACGCGCGGGCGCCCGAAGAGCGCGGGGTCGCTCGGCGCCTCGATGACGATCGCCGTCTCGCCGGTCGACAGGCGCACGGTGGTGCCGACGGGGTACAGGCCCACGGCGTTGACCAGGGTCTTGACGACGAGCGGGTCGAAGCGCGTCCCCGAGGCGCGGAGCAGATCGCGAAGGGCCTCGTCCGGGAGCATCCCGGCGCCGCGCGGGGTCGCCTGGGTCATCCATTCGTAGGCCGACGCGACGGCGACTATCCGGGTGTACGGATGCTGCTCCGCGGGCCCAAGCCCGAGGCCGCACTCGTAAGCCACGACCGTGCGAGCGAGAGAGGCGGCGCCACCGGTCCTGAGCGCCGTGAGCCGCCGGACGGACTCGAGGTGCAGGCCCGCGGCGGCCGCGCCCTCTGGCGAGGCCCACTCGAGGTCCGGACGCGAGGCGCGGCCGATGTCGTGCAGCGCCGCAATGGCGCCCAGATCGCGCACCGCCGCCGTTTGCATGCCCAGCCGCGCGCCGATCTGCATCGACAGGAGCGCGACGTTCATCATTCGACCCGCCAGCTCCTGCCTGTAACGCTCGAGCGAGAGGAGCGAGAGCTGCAAGGGCGCCGTGTCCGGAGGCAGGCTCGCCAGCTCCTGCATCGCGCGCTTGAGCGGCACCACCGGCGGGTTGCGGCCGGCCGCGACCTTGTGGATCACGTCTCGCAGCGTGAGGGTGGCGATGCCGTATGCCCTGAGCACCCTGAGGCGCGCGGACATGGAGAGCTCGTCGAGCCGATCGACCCTGGCCCTGAGGGGGCGGAGCTGAACGCCAGCGAAGGTCTTGCCTTCGATCAGGGCGGCGGGGCTCTGCGCCCCGACGCTGTCCTTCACGATGGCCAGGAAGTCCGCGAGCCCGTCCTCGCTGAAGTCCTCCGCGAGGAGCAGCTCGCCCATCCCGAAGCGCTCGAGGACTCGCCGCACGTAGAGGACGGCCTCCCAGAGCGTGACGGGCACGCGCAACAGGACCCGGTTGACGTAGGTGTAGTCGCCGACGAACTGGATCGCCGCCGAGGGTCCGCACGCCGTCCGGAACGTGTCGAGCGCGCTCCGCACCGAGCCGATCGCATCGCGGAAGGCCTTGTTGTCGACCCTGTGCATGAGCGCGATCTTCATGGAGATGAAGAGGGCGCTCAGCACGGCCAGCGAATGTCGCTGCATCGCCCGGTCCTCGCTCTCGACCTCGAGCGACTGCCGCGGGAGATCGGACCGCCTGCCCGCGTCGTCCTGTGCAGACCCGCTCATTCGGAGTCCTCCAGGTAGTCGCGCAGGAGAGCCTCGAGATCCGGCGCCGGCTCGTCGCTCGCGGTCGTGGCCGGGTCCGCCTCCGCGAGCGGCGCCGGATCGGGCACCGCCGGTCGCGGCGGAGCCGGGACCTCGAAACCGCTGCCCCGATCGTCCTCGAAGACATGGCCTGGATCCGGCACGGCCGGCTGCGGGGCCGGGACCTTGAAGCCGCTGCCGCGATCGTCCTCGAAGACGTAAGCCCCGAGCGTCGAGGGCGCTTCGGCCGGGGCTTCTTCTCGCCCGCCACCTTCGTCATCGAAGACGTATGCCTCGAGCATCCGGGCGACATCCGAGGCCAGGGCCGCTGGTCGAGCGGTCCGCGACGCCGGCGGGGGAGCAGTCGCGGGCGACGAGAGTGACGCCGGAACGGGGTGCGGCGCCGCCGACAAGGCAGGCGCGGAGGGAGCCAGTGCCGCCGGTGACGACTCCGCGGCCGCTGAGGCGGAGGGAGCCAGCGAACCCGGCAGCGACTGCGCGGCCGGTGACGCAGGCGGCGCGAGGGATGGGGGCAACGACTGCGCCGCCGGTGACGCGGTTGGCGCGGTCGACGCGCGTGCAGGCTGCGGCGCCCGTGACGGGGAACCCGTCGCCGCGGGAGCCGCCCCTTGCGGTGACGGCGGGCTGGCCGTTGGCGCCGAGACCGCGGGCGCGCCCATCGGCGGTGTGGCGACGGCATAGGCGCCCGTGGCTAGCTTGAGCGGGCCGGTCGCCGCGGAGGTCGCCTGCTTCGGCGCCTTTCCGTTCGGCGCCTCGTCACGAGGCGGCGCCAGGAGGGCCTGCAGGTCCGACTCGCGGTATGCGGGCTGACCGGCGGCCAGCGCCGTGGCCACCTTGCGAGCCTCGTTGCGCAGGAGCACCGTGACGAAACGAGTCTTCGCGAGCTTCTCCAGCGCGGGCTGCGCTCGCGGGTCGGGGATGTACCCGAGACCAGCCGCCACGACCGAGCGGATCTCGTCGTTCTGAGACTGTCCGACTATCGCCTTGCGGCCGAGGAGCATGTGGAAGAGCGGGGCCGCCCTCATGCCCTCGATGTGCGCGAACAACAGCGCGACCGACCGCTTCTCGGACAGCGGCAGGTCCGCAAACCTCGGGCTCTGAAGAGCGTCCTTCAACGGACCCGCCGACTTCTTGGTGCCGGCAAGGCCTCTGAGGGCGTGGAGCCGCACGCTCGGATCGACATCGAACAGCGCGCGAGACAGGGGCTCGAGCGCCGCGGCCTCGCCAGCTCCACCGAGGTGCTGGACGGCCCGGGCGCGCACCGCCGCCGAATCGTGCGTCACGGCGGACGAACCGATCGCGACCGCACCCGCCGGCGCCCCCTTCGAGGCCGCGGCGGAGTCGAGGAGATCGAGCGCGACCTCCTGGGCGAGCTCGAAGACGAGCGGCGCGAGGATGTTCGGCCCATCGGGCCGACCCAGCAGGACCTCGAACCCGGCGCGCCGGCGTTCGGGGCTCTTGGCGGCCGCCAGCGCACGCGCGATCCGCGGGACCTCGTTGCCGGGAGCCGACGCCAGAAGCCGCAGCGCCACCGGGAGGTCCGAATCGGAGCAATCGTCGATGGAGGAGATCGTCGCCGTGAGCAGCGTTCCTCCGAGGACGATCTCGAGCACCGCCTTGGCGAGGCGGTCGTCGGGACCGGCGCGACCCAGCCACTCGACCAGTCGCGTCTGGACCTCTCCGATCGCGCCCAGGCCCGACTGTCTGGCGAGCGCCACGAGCGCGGAAGCAATCGATTGGGCCGTCGACGTCGCGTCATCCTCGGCGATGCCGCCCACCGTCGCGGCGATCAGCGCGTCGAGGTAGCGCGTCGCCAGGAGCGGGTCGGCGCGAGCGATCTGCTCGTGGAGCGCCTGGCACTCGGTCGAGTCGATCCCGTACACGGAGCCGAGGCCTTCCCGCGCCTTGGGCAGCGCCTCCAGGAGGCTCGCGACTGACTCGGCGGCGAAGAAGCGGACGTCCGCGGAGGTGAGCGCGAGCGCGTTCGCGCCGGCCCCGTCCACTCCCTCGCCCAGATCCGAGGCGAGCCTGGCGCGAGCGGCTTCGCCGAGGAAGGTCGAGAGCTCGTCGGAGGCAGCGGCCCCGGAGCCCTGCTCCTCGTCCTCGCCAACCTCGGTGAAGGTCTCGACGACGACCCAGGTGATCCCGGTGATGCCCCGGGCCCAGAGGGTCGTGATCACGTCCTCCTCGGCGAACTCGGGCTGACTCATGTCGGCCGTGACGGACTCGAGAAACGCGATGATGTCCTCGCGGCCGATGCCGGCGCGGAAGGAGAGCTGGCGCACGCCGTTGTGGAACAGGCGGAAGAGGTGCGGGTCTTCCGTACCCGAGTAGTGCGAGATGCGGGCATCTCCCAGGTACAGGCCGTCCCCGGCGAGCCGGAACGCGATCTCCCCTTGCTCGGCGGTCGCTGCCGTCGCCACCTCGACGAGCTCGTCGAGCGCCGCCATCGCCGCCTGGTGGCCGGAGGAGAAATACCCGACGATGCGGACGGCCTTCTGAAGCGCGCCGATCAGCCGCTCCGCAAGACGCCTTCGGGTCGGATCCTCGCCCGCCTCTGGCTTTCCGGGCTCCATCGAGGGGGTTCGATCTTATCCGGGCCGACGACCCCGCGGAACCAGGAATCGGCAAGCGCTACGGGGGCGGCGCTCCCCTCTTCCTGAACAGGACGACGAGCTTCCCGCCGTTCGGGGGAGCGATCTCGATCGGGGCGCGTGGCTTGCCCTTCTTCGGTGCTGGAGGCACGCGGACGAGACCGCGGACGCGAACGACGTCGCCTACCCCGATGTAGCGCGTGACGTAGCGGGTCCCGCCGCGCTTGCCCGCGCCGCGCTCGTTGCGCCCACCCCGGACCGTCACCTGGCCCGGCTCGGGCCACACGAGGACCCGGCCAGTCGCGTCCTCGACCTCGAAGGGCTCGAGCTCCTCATCGCCGGCCGCGGGCGTCCACATCGCGCGCCCGCCGCGCACTCCCCTGCGCCACTCCTCGATCACGGTCTCGTGGTAGACGCAGTCGAGCGGTGTGTTCGCGATCTTGAGCAGCTTGCGGGGCACGACCCTGCCCTGGACGACGACGACCGAGCCCGCCTGCAGGCCGGAGACGGGAGTGGTCCGAGCGAAGCGCAAGAGGAGCATGGCGTAGGACGCTAGCTCCGGGGCCGCCGGCCGGGCAAGTCTCGGGTCGGGGCCCCAGGTTTGGCACGCGGCGGCACGCTGATGGTGCGCCGAGCCCCCGCTCGACGCGGATTCCGCAGGGAACTCCGCCGGCACGCTCCGTGCTCCGACGAAGCACAGGAACGGGCGGTCGAGATGGTATTCTCGGAGGACGCTGAGGCGCGCTCATCCCCTCCTCTCCCTCGTCGCCCTGGCCACGATGGTCGTGGTCCGGTCGGGGACTGCGCTTGCCGATGGTCCTCGCCGCCCGATCCTTCTATTCGACGCGTCCCCGGCCGAGACGGCGGAGCAAGGGGCGCGGGTGATCGGCCAGCTCGAGTCGCAGCTCGAGCAGAGCCGGTGGGTGAGGGTGGTTCGCAGGGATGGCAGCGGGGTCTACCTCGCCTCTGATGGGCGCGTGGACCCCGCTGCGCCCGCACGCGCGCGCGAGGCGGTCGCGGTGGCCCGCGACGCGATGGCGCGGCTGGCCCTCGAGGAGGCCGAGCGGGCGCTGTACGACGCGATCGCCGCGGCCGGCATCCCGGCGACGCCAGGCGACTTCGAGGAGTCCTGGGGAACCCAGCTCGAGCTCGCCTCCGTGCTGCTCGAGGCGCGCAAGCAGAACTCCGCGCTCCAGCTCTTCGCCCGGGCGGTGGTCCTGGCGCCGAACCACGAGATGGATCCGGAGCGGTTCTCGCCGTTCGTGCGCGAGGCGTTCGCCGACGCCCGGCGGACGGCGGCGCTCCTCCCACGGGGCAGCGTGATCCTCCAGAGCGATCCCGCCGGCGCCGAGGTCATGATCGATGGCCAGACGCGGGGCGTGACACCGGTGGAGATCGACGACCTGTTCTCCGGAGAGCATGTCGTCGCGCTGCACGCGAGCGGCCGCGCCCCGTTCGCCCGGCTGATCCCCATCGGAGCCGGCTCCTCGTCACGCGTCACGGTCCTGCTCGGGCCCGAGAGCGGCGAGGAGGCGACCGAGGTCGTGGCGGCTCGGCTCGCGCGCGCCGTCGATGCCGACGTGGCGGTCGTCGTGGAGGCGAGCACCGCGGCCGCCCGCCTGAGGCTGGCGGACGCCACGAGCCTCGAGGCCGGCGCGTGGCGCGAGCTGCCGCGCGACGGCGCGCGTGTCGGCTCGTTCCTCGACGAGCTCTTCCGCCCACCCGAGCCGCCTCGCCCTCCGATCGACTGGCGGGTGCGTCCCGGACCGCCGACGACGCCGTGGTACGGGCGCTGGTACGTGTGGGCCGTCGGTGCCGCGGCCGTGGGAGGGGGGATCGCCGCGGCGCTCGCGCTGACGAGCGGCGACGATGGGGTGGATGGGACGGTTCACTGGCCACCGCCTGATGGGTTTTAGGGCCCGCCGCGGCAGCCGGGTGCCGGCTCCAATCCTCCTCGCCCTCGCGACGCTTCCGGCCTGCTCCGAGACCGCGGTCGTGCTCCGGGCGCGCTTCGACGGCTGCTCCGTCGATCCCGAGCAGGTCTCGAAGCTGGTCTTCTACCTCGAGCCCAGGGAAGGCCCCGATCTGCCGGGGCTCGATGCCCCCGCTGCCGTCCAGGACGGCGTCGTGATCGGCGGCGACGACATCGACGCGGACGACCGGCCGGAGCTCGTGCTCGTCGCGACCCGCGCCCGTTTTCGAATCCGCGACGGCTTCGCGATCCGGCTCGTGCTCGAGAGCGAGGTCCAGGGAACGATCCTGGCTCAGGCCATCGCCGGAGACGACGAGAACCGCCAGATCGGTGGGATCGCGGGCGAGGACGCGCCCGAGATCGAGATCGTCGACGGCGAGTCCGTGACCGTCGATCTGCCGATCGAGTGCCTGTGCAACGGAATGGACGGCTGCGCGGGGACCTGCGACGACCGCGAGGACGGGTGCCGCCCCCGCAAGGACCGCGAGCGGTACTGCCACGACGGCCTCGACAACGACGCCGATCGGCTGTCCGACTGCGCGGACCCGGAATGCTGGGCCCGGGGACCCTGCGCCGGCTGCGGCCCCGAGGACTGCGGGAACGGCGCCGACGACGACTGCGACGCCTGGGTCGACTGCGGCGACACGGACTGCACGACCGTGGCGGTCTGCGCCGGGGTGAGGGACGAAGACTGCGACAACGGGGGCGACGACGACCGCGACGGTCGGCGCGACTGCCTCGATCCAGACTGCGGGGACGACCCGGCGTGCACCGGATCGTGCCCGAGCCCGGTGTCCGAGGTCTGCGACAACCAGAAGGACGACGACTGCGATCGCCTCGTCGACTGCGCCGACGCCCAGGACTGCGAGCCGTCGGACGAGACCGACTGCGACAACCGCTTCGACGACGACTGCGATGACCGGATCGACTGCGACGATCCCGACTGCTACCCGGACGAAGCGTGCAGCGAGGAGCGCTGCGCGGGCGGCGTCCTCGAGGATCCCGAGTCGGACTGCCACGACGACGAGGACGACGACTGCGACGGCCTCTTCGACTGCGAGGATGACGACTGCCGCAACTCGACGCCGGAGGACTGCGCCGACAGCTTCGACAACGACTGCGACGGGAAGAACGACTGCGAGGACGAGGACTGCCAGGGCGCAGGCGGTGAGGTCTGCGACAACTCCTTCGACGACGACTGCGACGCACGGATCGATTGCGAGGACGACGAGTGCTGCGAGAGCTCGGACTGCGCCGACCTGCGCCCCGCTCGGGAGATCTCGTGCGACGACGACCAGGACGACGACTGCGACGGCGACCGCGACTGCGACGACGAGGATTGCGCGGGCGCTCCCGGCTGCACGGGCCAGTCGGCTGCGGACCGCTGAGGCGCGTTCGATACCTCCGATCGAGATCCGCGCGGCACTAGGACTCGACGATCGCGCCTGCGAGCTCGTCCAGGAAACGCTCGACTGCGCGGAGGCCCTCGGGCGCCTCTCGGGCCATCCGCGCAGGATCCAGGTCTCCGTAGGAGTGCGCGATCCTGTTCCGCAGCGCCGCCATGGCGCCCAATTCCGCGGCGGTCTCGCGGAGGATCAGGCCCGCGCCGGCGAGGGCGAGGAAGGTCTCCCTGTGAGTGGCTGGCAGCGCCAGCCCGCGGTCGGCCACCAGATGGGCCGCGAGGTCGATGCAATCCTGCACGAGCAGGAACAGGTTGAACGAGATGAACGCCTCGAGCCGCTCGTCGCGCCGCACCTCCTCCGCGTCGGCAGGGAGCGAGGCCCTGAGCTTCGCGATCCGATCGCGGCAGGCAAGCATCTTGCGCGCGAGGAGCTCACCCACGACCGGCCTCGCGGAGAAGCCGCCGGCGGACACCCTCGGCGCACAGCGACAAGATGGGCGCAAAGTCCAGGTAACGCACGAGCGCCTCTGCGCGAAAACGGGTCCACGCGTGCGGTGCGCCCTCGTGCAGAAGGATGCCGTCGCGCGCCACGTGGAAGCGAAGGACGTCCGAGGTCTGGTCGAGGTCCACGACGTGAGGTTCCCTGCCGAGGACGGAGCCCAGCTCGGCACCCAGCCGCAGCGAGTCCCAGAAGCCCAGGCCCGAGATGCCGAGGTCGACGTCGCTCGTCGTCATCGCCTGATCACGGGCGACGGAGCCAAAGAGCACGACCAGCCGCGCGTCGGAAGCCTCGGCGGCCACCGCGCGCAGGCGGTCCAGGACGAGCTGGGGCAGCAGCGCGGGCGACATGCCGTTACTATAGACCGCTCCAGGCGCGGTCGCGATGGCAGAGCGGGCCCCGGTCACGCGGCGGCGCTCGTGCGAGAGTCTTGGCGAGCGTGAAGGAGGCGTTAGAACGCAGGGAGTCGCAGCGTCGCCCGGGCCAGCCGTCAGCGCAGGAGAGCGACGGCGCCGACCCGCGCGAGATCGTCCCGCAGCCGCTCGGCCTTCGCACGCGGCGCGTCACGGATGACGATGGCCGGCGCCGCTTCGATCAGGTCCTTGCACTCCTTCAGCCCCATGGGAACGTGGTCGCGCACGACCTTGATCACCTGGATCTTGTTCGGGCCCGCCTCCTGCAGGACCACCTCGCAGAATTCGCGGCTTGGCTCGGGGCTCGTCTCCGAGGCGCCGGCCGGAACGGCGTGGATCTCGAGGCCCGCGATCGCGAATGTGAGCGCACGCTCCTCGGTCCGGGCTGCAACCGTGAGGGTGCCATGCCTGAGACCGGGCTCGCGCGCGGTCGCGGCGTGGACGCCGTTGATGGACATCGAGATGCGCGTCCCTTCGCAGCGCAGGCCAATCTCGTTCAGCTCGCCTGGCGCTCGGCGAAGCGCATCGTGGTGACTCCACCCGGCGAGCGCCCTGGCGACGTCCGGTGCCCCGACCATGCCGAGGTACCAGGTGCCGGCCGTGGAGATCCAGGCCATGCCGAAGGTCTGATCGTCCTCGTGGCGGAACAGGAGCCCGGCCCGGCTCGTGGTCTGGTCGCCATCGATCAGCCGCAGGCGCAGGACGCAGTCGAAATCGTCGTAGACGGCGTGCGTACGGAGCACGTATGCGATGACGCCCTTCGCAGGCTGAAGGCTGGCCACGATCTCCGGGGGCATCTCGAGCTACGGGGGGTACTCGTGCCGGCAGAACACCGCGAACACGTCGCAACTCTCGGTGCACGGTACGGGGCGCGCGCTCGATCTGATGATCCAGACGGATGGCGACGCGGCCGACAACGACGCGGGCGATCCGGTCGCGAACTGGCTGGTGGAGCACGCCGAGCTCATCGGCGTTCAGTTCATCATCTGGGACCGAACGGACTGGGGCGGACACAGGGACCCTCCCAAGACCGACGACTACGGCGGCCCGAATCCGCACGTCGACCACATCCACGCGGAGCTGACCATCGACGGCGCCGAGATGCGGACCGGCTGGTTCGCGGACGACGACTGGGACGGCGTGCTGACCGCGCAGGACAACTGCCCCGAGCAGGCTAACCCCGGGCAGGTCGATGTGGACGACGATGGGCTCGGGGACGAATGCGACAACTGCGCCGGCCTCTCCAACGACGCCCAGCGCGACGCGGACGCCGATGGAGTAGGTGACGACTGCGACGTCTGCCCGAGCCTCGCCGACCCGGGCCAGACCGATGCCGACGGGGACGGCGTCGGCGATGGGTGCGACCTCTGCCCCGACGTCGCCGACCCCGGCCAGCGGGACGGCAACGGCGACGGCGTAGGGGACGCCTGCGAAGGGCCCGACCCCGACAGCGGGGGCGGCGACTCGGGAGATGGTCGCGGCAATCCCGGGGATGGCGGCGGCAATCCCGGGGATGGCGGCGGTGACGGGGATGGCGGCGGCGATGGCGACCGTCGCGACGACGACCTTCCAGGCCTGGATGGGACCGACCGCTCCCCTCCGGGAGACCCCGGCTTCGAGAGCGAAGGCTCCTCACCGGTCCCCGGCCTCACGGGCGGCTGCGCGGCGGCGGGCGGGGGCACGTCTTCGGGGTCGGGGCTCGCGGCGCTCGCCGCGCTCGTCCTCGTCTTCCGCCGCCTACGTCGCTAGTGCACCGACCGGCTCGTTGCGTTCGACCTCGCACGATCTGGGCGTGGCGGAAGACCTGCGGGGGAGGTGTACCATTGGCGAGCTTGCGGTGGCTCCCTGCGCTCCTCGCTCTCCTCTGCGGCGTCGGCTGCGCCGACGAGACGTCGATCGTCCTGACCTTCGACTTCGACTGCTCGGTCGATCCCGCCGCCATCGACCGGATCGTCGCCTACTTCGAGCCGCCGGGCGGGGGGCCGCTCGAGGGCCTGCCGACCAAGGAAGCCGAGACGTTCGAGGACGACGTGCGGATCAGGGCGCATGACGTCGACGCCGACGGCGAGATGGAGTGGGAGCTGACGCTCTTCTCGAACCGCTTCGCGATCCGCGATGGGATCGCGCTCCGGATCGTAGCAGACGAGGATCCGGGCCCGCTTCAGATGCGGGTCGTCGCCGGCGACGCCGCCGATCGGCAAGTGGCGCAAGGACCCGACCGGGAGGGGCGTTTCGTGCGGATCGAGATGCGGCGCGGCGAGGAGCTCGCCGTGACCGTCCCGATGACCTGCATCTGTCTGGGGCTCGGGGCCTGCGAGGGATCCTGCGAGACCCAACCGTCGGATTGCCAGCCCGAGCCGCTGGACGGCCGGCACGAGCGGCTCTGCCACGACGAGCTCCGGGGCCCCGACGACTCGGCGATGGACTGCGCCGATCGCGAATGCTGGGATCTGCCGGCTTGCGCCACTTGCGCCGACGAAGTGTGCGACGACCAGGCCGACAACGACTGCGATGGGCTCATCAACTGCGAGGACGACGACTGCGCCCGCGCGCTGGCGTGCCGCTCGTGCACCGTGGAGGACTGCGGGGAGGAGGACGACCTCGACTCGGACCACGACGACGACGAGGACTGCGACGGAAAGATCGATTGCCGCGACGAGAGCTGCGCGGACGTGGCGCGCTGCCGCGAGTGTCCCCAGCCCGCTCCCGAGGTCTGCGACGACGCGCAGGACAACGACTGCGACGGACAGATCGACTGCCGGGACGAGGAGGACTGCCCACGGCCCGCCGAAGAGGGAGACTGCACCAACGGCTTCGACGACGATTGCGACGGCCTCGCGGACTGCGCGGACGTGAACTGCGAGCCGTATTGCTGCGACCGGGGCGGTGCGGAGAACTGCTCCAACGGGCTCGACGACAACTGCGACGGGGACGTCGATTGCGAGGACGACTTCTGCCTTCAGACCGCCCTGGCCGAGGACACGCCCGAGCGATGCTCGGACTTCGCCGACAACGACTGCGACGGGCTGCGCGATTGCCAGGACCACGAGTGCCAGGACCTCCCGCTGGACGAGGACTGCGCAAACGGAGTCGACGACAACTGCGACGGACTGACGGACTGCATGGACGTGGACGTCTGCGCGCCGGGGCTCCTGGGCGCGGAGAGCGACTGCTTCGACGGCCGCGACAACGACTGCGACGGGTTCGAGGACTGCGACGACACGGACTGCCGCGCGCCGGAGGCCGGGAGCTGCCTCGATGGACGGGACAACGACTGCGACGGATCGGTGGATTGCTCGGACACCGACTGCGCAGGCAGCGAGGTCTGCGCGGGGTGCCGCCCCGAGAGCTGCTCCAACGGCGTGAGCGACGACTGCGACGACTGGGTCGACTGCGCCGATCTCGACTGCGTCGACGAATGCAGGAACCGGTGAGGGACGCTACTCGCTCGGGCAGCCGGGGGACTCACCGCAGTCGCCGCCCAGATAGGGGTGGCCGTCGTTGGGCGGATGGATCTGGAAGTTGCCCCCCGTGATCACCAGGTCGTCGGTCGCCGTCTGCGAGTAGATGAGCTCTCCCTCGGCGTTCCACACCCAGATCTCGTACTCGTCCATGTGGCTGCCGCCCTCGGCGCGGTCGGCCAGGTGAGCCTTCCAGGTGTAGCCGTCCTCGTGGTTCCAGCTACCCGGCCCGCCCCACTCCGCGTTGTTCGGGATGGCCTTCGGGACCTCGGGACCGAGCCCCTCGTCCTTCCAGCAACGGATCCACGTGGCCTGGCCGTGGAAGACGTCTCCGAGGTGCGTCGTGTCCTGGATCTCGCCCCGGACGTAACCCTGCTTCATTCCCATCGCGTTGAAGCCGAAGTTATCCTGGTCGTTCTGGCCGGCTCCGCCGTGGCTGTTCTCGTCGCCGATGTGGCCGCCACCGGTGATCCAGCAGCCCCCCTCGACCAGATCCTCGCCGTCCCCTTCGTCGAGTCCTTCGAGGAGGCAGGTCTCGCCGGCTGCGTTCTGGTCGAGGCACATGAGCCCGGCCTCGCGGACCGCCGTCGGCATGTTGCCCCCGATCTCTCCGCCGACGCATCCGATCGCGAAGGAAAGCGAAAGCAGCGCGGCGAGTCGTAGGGGATTGCGCATCGTGACCTCCTTTGCTGGAGCGAGAAGGCCAGCACGACGCGTGCCACGACTCATCCGGCGAAAACGCCGGGGTCGGCGCCATCCGAGGCCCCGGGAGCGCGCAACGCGCCGCCCGAGTTACCACTTGAGCGCGGGTGGGGGCTGCGCCCGAACCGAAGGCCAACCGCGGGCCCCCCCGCTTCGATGCCACGTGTGCTCGCTCGCTACGGCCGAGTGAATCGGCCTCCGCTCCCTCGTTCCCGAGCAGGCGGCGGCTGCGATGCCCCGGTGGGAACGGGAGCTGCGGCGTGAAAAAGAACCTGACGGCGGGTGGCAGTGCGTAGCTACCTGCGACGGGGTGCCTCTCGTTTCTCGGTGGCCGCCCGCAGGTACGACCTGGCCAGGCGGTTGTTCGGGTCCTTTTCCAGGACTTTCCGCCACTCGGCCTGCGCCTCCTCGGGTCGAGACATCCTCATGAGGATCACGCCGAGGGTCAGCCGGGCGTGGGCTCCGCCGCCGCGGAGGGCGACCGCGCGGCGGGCGGCCCGCTCGGCCTCGGGGTAGCGGTGTAGCTGGAACAGCGTGTCGGCCAGCCTGATCCAGGGGCGGGCGCTGGAAGGGGCCCGGAAGGTGGCCCGCTCGTAGGATTGCACGGCGGCCGCCAGGTCCCCGCGCTGGACCGCGCGGTCTCCTTCGGAGAGGAAGGTCTCGAGAGCACGAGCGTTGGTGGGCAGGGGGGGCTCGGCGCCGCCAGCGTCCGTCTGCGTCGAGGGGTCGGTCGAGGCCGGCGCAGCTCCCGCGCGCGTGGCGCTCGCGCGCCTCGAGATCGGTATCGCTCTCGACTCCGGATCGGGCGCGGTGACGTCGTCGCTCACGACGAGGCGCGGCGGAGGCGCGCGCCCGAGCAGCAGCGCGCCGACACCCACGGCGATCACGAGCCCGGCCGACGCCACGGAGATCGCGAGAGGGCTCTGGGTGAGCGGGCGCCTCGAGATGGGCCGGATCGCGGCAGCCCACGTCCTGGCGATCTCGCGGTCGACGTCCGCGTCGGCCTCCGACAGCGGCGGAGCCTCGAGCTGCCGCGCGGCGAAACGCAGATCGGCGTTGAGCTCGTCCATGGTCGACTGGCGCATCGCGCGGGTCGTGCCGAGAGCGTGCAGGACGACGGCGTCCACCGCAGGATGGACGCGCCCCGGACCGAGGTGGCTCGAGGGCGGTGGCGGCATCTCCATCATCTTGCGGCGAAGGACCTCGACATGGCTCTCGCCGCGGAAAGGCGGCTGGCCCGTCAGCATCTCGTAGAGCACGGCGCCCAGCGAGTAGACGTCCGCGCGCGCGTCCACCGGGTCGCCCGCGGCCTGCTCGGGCGCCATGTAGGCCGGCGTTCCGCAGACCACACCGTGCCTGGTCTTGCGGAGGCTGCCGGCGGCGCGCTTGGCGATCCCGAAGTCGAGCACCTTGGCGATCGGCGTCCCTCCTGCACCGGTCGTCAGGAAGATGTTCTCCGGCTTGATGTCGCGATGGATCACGCCTCGCCGGTGCGCCTCGGCGACACCCGAAGCGATGTCCTGGGCGATCCGCAGCGCGCGAACCTGATCGACGACGCCCTCCCGCTCGAGCATGCTCGCGAGAGGCTCTCCCTCGAGGTACTCCATGACGAGGAACAGCCGCTCGTCCTGCATCTCGCCGAAGTCGGTCACCTCGACGACGTGGGGGTGGCGGATCGCGCTCGCGGCGCGGGCCTCGTCGCGGAACCGCGCCACTCCGTCGCGGGTCGCGGCGTGCTCGCGGTGCAGGACCTTTATCGCCACCATCTTGCCGAGGTCGACGTGCTCGGCCGCGTACACGACGCCCATGCCTCCTTCGCCGATCGGCCGCACGATGGAGTAGCGGGTGTTCGGGATCGGACCCTCGGGTATTCGCTCGGGCCTGAGCGCGCGCGCCGCTGCGCGGCCGACGATCTCGCGCTCGCCCTCCGAGAGGATCGCCGTCACCTCGTGCGGCGGCGCCACCGGAGCGTCGATCGTCGTGTGCTCGAGCTTCCGGAGGCGAGCCTGCCAGCGGGCCCTGGCATCGGGCGCCACCTTCTCCAGGAGCTCGCGAAGCGCCGCGGGCCCAGCCTGAGGCCCCATGAGGCGCGCGAGGTGCGCATGTAGCGTCGCGTGACCGCGAGCCTCGCGCTCCGAGGGCCTGAGCTCGGGGTGCAGCTCCGCGGCGACCGCGGCCATCCTCGCGACGTCGGAGTCCTCCGTCGCGCCCTCGGGTGCCGAGCCGAGCCCGACGAGCTTGACCTGCCCTTCGAACGAGACCATCACCGACGACAGATCGAGCCTTCCGTGCAGCATGGGGCTGTCCGCCGACGTGTGGGCGGCGACGAGCCCGCGCAGCGCCTCCGACACGACGTACGCCGCCAGCTCGACGGGGATGGCGGCGCCCGTCGCGACGAGCTCGCGCGCCGTCATCCCGACGATCGCCTCCTCGGCCAGGTAGATCCGATCCCCGAACCTGCCCGCGTCGAAGACCTGCGGAATACAGGGGTGGACCAGCCCGATCAGGCCGTGGACCAGCCGCCGCGTCGCGTCCACGTCGGCGGCCGAGGGCCTCTCGAGGAGCTTCACGACGCATGGCTTGCGCGGCTGCCCCGGCAGATCCTCTATCGCGCCGAGAAACACGCTCGCGCGCTCATCCGTCGCCAGCTCCTCGATGAGCAGGTACGGCCCCACGCGCTTCGAGGCGGCCGGAGCGGTCTCGGCAGCTCCGGCGACCACGGGTTGGGTCGTCTCGGACACTCAGCCGAAGGTAGCACGGCCGCGAACGCGGGGACGGATCACGGTTTCTCGGTTTTTTTCCGAGGAGCCTTACTTCGTGGTTTCCGCTGCGGCCACCGGAGGCTCGTAGCCGTAGCGGCCTCCGTTGTAGGTCGGTGCAGGGCGAAGGAGCGGAGCGGGGTCGAACGGACGGCCGTCGACGAACATGCCGAAGTGCAAGTGAGGTCCGCGCGACAGCCCGGTGCTTCCCGACCTGCCTATCACGTCTCCGCGCCGAACGCGTCTGCGCGGGGGCGCCGTGGCATGGGTCAGGTGCGCGTACAGGGTGACGGCTCCACCCGGGTGGACGAGGATCACGGTGTTCCCGTAGCCGCGGAAAGGACCCGCGTACGCGACGTAGCCGCCGGCCGCCGCGCGGACACGCTCGCCCATGGGAGCGGGGATGTCGAGGGAGAAGTGGCGGCCTTCCCTGCCCGAACCGAAGCCGCGTCCGATCCGGCGGCTCGAGACCGGCCACCTCAGCGTCTCCGGAACGCGCGGGCCCCGCCCTGCCGACCTCAGGAGCTTCTTCGTCGGCGGCCGCGCGATGAGCCAGACTGCCATCTCGCCGGAGCCCGGGACCATCGCCGAGGGATCCGCGGGAAGCCGGAACCTCTGCGGCGACTCGATCTCCACGCCGTCGGCGGGGATCACTATCTCCTCGCCCGCGAGGATCCGGGAACCGTCGCCCTCGAGCTGGTTGGCTCGAACGATCGCCTCGGCATCGACCTCGAACCGCTCGGCGATCTCGCTGACCGTGTCGCCCGACCGGATCTCGTAGACCCTGGGCGCCGGGCGATGCGCGAGCGCGCTCCCCGGCGCGGCGGCGAGGATGGCTGCCATGCAGGCCGCGCGTTGGAGAGACTGCATCGTCCCGCTGTTACGCGGGGTCGCGGCGGCGTGTCAAGGAAGTGGGAGATGTGGGACCGAGACACACCCGGCCGAGGGCGAAGAGGAGGACCAGGATCCCTGCGCCGGCGCCGCCCCCCGACCCGCCCGCGCTGCAGAAGCAGCCGCCCTCGACCGGGTCCGGTCCCGCGGGCCGAGCGTCGGCCTCCGATTCGTCTTCGGGCGGAGGCAGGGCCGGCCGATGGTCACCGGAGGCGCTGACCTCCTCGACCTCTATCGTGATCTTCGCCGGATCGGGATCGACGTTTCCAGCGAGGTCGATGGCGCGGACCTCGTATGCGAACGCGCCGGTGTCGTACTTCCTGATCGTGAAGGTCGGCGAGAACGTCGGCTCCGAGTAGTCGCCGCCGTCCTCCTCGCGGATCTGGTAGCGGAGGAGCCGCTCGGGCACGAGGTCGTCGGAGCCGCCCACCACGATGCGGACGCCTTCGCCCGGGGCGACGAACGCACGTGGCGCCTCTCGCACGAACGTGTCCGGGCCGATCTCGTCGGTCTCGGGCTCGGCGAACAGCTCGAAGGCGAGCGAGGCCGAGCCCTCGTGGTAGTCGATCGCGTTTCCGATGACCCAGTAGTCCGAGACGGGGATCACCGCGTCGAGCACGCGAAGGTCACCGACGAAATCGAGGAGCATCGGGAAGACGATCTCGTCGATGAAGGGCCCGAGGTCCGCGCCCGGCGGGAGCTCCCCGGAAGCCAGGTCCATCTCGCCGACCACCGGGTCGGTGATCCGGAAGCGAATGCCGTTCGTGGCCGGGTCGATCTCGAGCGAGGCCCTGGCGGCCGCTGAGCCCTCGATCACGGCGTCACCCGCACCGCCGGCCGATTGGTAGTGCACGGCCGCCGAGACGCCGTCCACCGTCACGTCGACTCCATCGGGCGTCAACTCGACGTCGGGCGGCTGCTCTAGCGTGAAGGCGACCTGGAAGTCCACGCCCTCTGGCAGGCCCTCGATGAGGCCGTCGAACGCCGACAGGTCGTGGGGCTCGAAGCACATCAGGCCGGACTGCCACGTCGCGAGCATGCCCTCGTCGAGAACACGCTCGGACACTCCGAGCGCGAAGGGGCTCGGATCCCAGTCGGTGAGCTCGACCCCTCCATCGGCCTCGAGCTCGGGCGCGGTCTGGGGCACGCAGGCCGAGAGCTCCCGCGGCGCGAGGCCGACCCACGCGACCAGCTCGACGGCGTCGGCGCCAACCATGGCCGTGCCCATCCTGACCGTCGCGTCGACGTTGGCCATGTCGATCGGGATCGCCAGCGTGGCGGCGAGCGCCTGATCGATCCGAGGCCGCACCTCCTGGTCGATCCAGGTCTCGAGCCGCGACCGGAGCAGGTCGAGGATGGCGGGCTCGAGCTGTTCGTAGACGGACTCGAGGACCTCCTCGATGTCGCCCGTGCAGCTCGTGAGCTCCAGCTCGAGCGAGGCCGGATCGACCTCGATCTCGACCCCGCCCAGAGCGAGCGCGCCCGGCCGCGCCACCAGCGAGCCCGACATGCGGACTGCGTCCGCGACGATCGCGACGTCACACGAAACCGAGAGCGGCAAGCAGCCGATGGCATCGAGGAGGGCCGTTCCGCTCGCACGAACGTCGGCTTGCAGCTCCATGCCGAGCTCGGCCTGCCCCAGCGGGAACGAGAGGTCGACATCGTCGAGCGCGAGCTGACCTTGCGACAGCTCGAATCGGGAGTCCGAGGGCCAGCAGTCCGCCAGCCCGTACTCGACGTCATCGATCTCGGTCTCGGGCGGGACCTGCGAGACGACTTCATCGGCCAGCCACGCGAGCCCCTGGTCCGTCACCCTGAGCGCCGCCGAGCCGTCGGCCCTGGCGACGGCAGGCAACGAAAGGAGCACGGCGAGGATCGGCCACGGTCGCATGGGCGGGGCCCCGTGCAAGCGGCGGTCCTGGCGCTTTCCACAAAAAACTCGGTGATGGACGGGCTCGCGGGCTGGCTGCCGCGGTCAGCGGCGGTGGCACCTCCGGGATGGACCGCTAGGGGCGGGGCGGCCGAGTGCGGGTGGCGAACCAGGACCGGTAGGACTCCATCCGTGCCACCTGGTCAGACGGAGCGTGACGGCCGCAAGTCGAGCGTTCCGCGCTTCCCTCGGGAGCCGCCCAGCGATGCTCGACGCAGTCGTTCGGGTTGTAGGCCATCTCCATGTCCCGGCGGCGGGAGAGGATCTCGGCCAGCGTCAGGGTGAACTGGGATCCGTCGGTCCTGTCGTAGCGGACGGACTGCTCCCCGGTGAGGCGGTCGCGAAGGGCGACGATCTCGCCCCTGACCTGGGCGGGCGTCTTGCCCGCCGGCATCGCGAAGAAGTCGGGTTGTCGGACGATCCTCTCCGGGAAGTCCAGCAGCACCTGGATCGCGATGAGGACGCGCATGTCTCGGGACGGCGTCGCGTAGTCCTCCCAGGCGCCCGTGGTCTCGAAGATCTCGGGACCCTCGGGCATCGAGACGACGCGCCCCGACGCCGACGTCATGTAGTCCTCGCCGTTCCTCACGGACCGGACGCGGGCCTCGAGCTGCTCGCGCAGCGCGTCGACGACGTCCGTGAGCGCTCGCGCCGGATCGACCGGGCTTGGGTTGAGGAGCCGCTCCATTCGCTCGTAGAAGCCGTCGATTCCGAGGCGGTACTGCTCGTCGGAGTAGTTCCCGTACTGGGGGCTCGAGGCGATCTCCCCGTTCGTCAGCGGCCGCAGGACGCCGCTTCGCAGCCCGATCGGGCGGAATGCCTTCCAGCCCGCGCCCGCGATGCGCAGGTCCGCGTGGAAGAGGAAGTTCCCTCGCCAGAATCTCTTGCGCCCGATGGAGCCGTCCGGCTGCCCGTCGATCGCGAAGAGGATGCCGCTCCGTGTCGGAGTCTGGTCGACCCACTTCGCCAGGACTAGGAAGTGCCCGTAGGGATCGGCGAACACGGCGCCGGGTCGCAGGTTCTCGCGGGTGAGCGCGAGCGGATACAGGTCCGTGTCGTCGTCGTCGGGCAGCGTCCTGCCGCTGCCGGAGTGCACCGTCCACGACACGCGCCGCCGCAGGAAATCGCCGAAGTCGCCGACGATGCCGAGGTCCTCCGCGGGCTCCTCCTGGTTCGAGCTCCACTCGCCGCAGTGCGGCGGGCTCGCCGCGCCGCCGCGCGTGCAAGCACGGAACCCGAACGGAAGCTGCATCTTCCAGGCGAAGTACGCGCGCAGCGCGAACGGAGTGTCCGCGCAGTCGGGCGCGATCACGAGCGGCGGACGCTGGGTCGGCTCGTCCTCTCCGAGCGACAGGTGACCGAACAGGAGGTTCTTGGAGCGATCGCGCAGCACCTCGTGCAGCGGCCGCCAGCCGACGGTCTGATCGACGCCAGCGTCGAACAGGTGCTCGACCCAGGCAGAGTAGAAGTTCTCCGTGTCGCGCTCCCACTTCCATGCGCTCGGCCACACGCCGGCATCCATCGTCGGTCGAACTGGCCCGGTGCCGACGCGGATCACCTCGCACGCGCGAACGTCCGCTCCCCGCCCGAGCCCGACCTTGTACGCGCCGCTGCGGGGTCGCGCCACCTCGGCGACCCACCAGTACGGCGGTCCCCCGCCTTGCTTCACGGACAAGCCCATCGGCGCGCCGTCGGGCCCGAGCACCTCGAGCACCGAGTCGGCCTGCGGGCGCTCGGAGACGACGATGAACCTGAGCGGTTGACCGGGATGCGGGAACCGCGGGGACCGGAACACCGCGACCTCGAGCGAGTCGGTGCAGGCCGAGACGCTCGCGAGATCGGGAGGAACGGGCGGAGCCGGCGCAGGCGCCGCTTCCGGCCGGCCGGTCTGCTGCTGATCCGTGGGCGCCGACGCCGGAAGGGCAGCGGGCGACCCCGATCGCTCGACGGCCGTACGACGCGAGGCCTCGCGCGGCGGAGCCGCATCCTCGCGCACTCCGCAGGAGGCGGCGACCACGAGCACGGCCACGCGGGCCCGAGACCACACGATTCGAAGGTCTACCGCCCCGGCCTCGCGACGGCAACAAAACGGGACGAAGGATCTCGACGAGCCCGTCAGCAGCGGGGGAATCTACCGGCCGGGCGCACCGTAGGGAGCCCGCCAGGAATTTGCGCGGGTGGCCCCGACCGGGTAGGTGATTCTCGGTGGTGAAGGCGGCGGTCCTCGCTCTCGGTTGCCTGGTCGGCTGTGCGTCGGCTTCGGACGCCGAGCCGCCCCCGGCCAGGCGACCCGCCCGGTCGACCGCCGCGACACCGTCGAAGGCGCAAGGTGCCCGGCAGACCGAGCCCGCAACGGACACGTCGCGCCCAGCCCAGCCACCGCCCGCCACGGTCCCGAGGACGATCGGGCTCTCGGAGCCTCGCCGTCCCGGCGGCGATCCCTTCGCCGCGTCCAGGCAATGCAGGGACAGCCGATCGGTGGCGGTCTTCGTGTCGCCGCGCCGGCCGACGGTGACCGGGCAGATGCGGATCGTCGTGGTCGCCGACGAGGAGATCGACGGCGCGACGGTGGTGGCGAAGGGTCCCGGCGGGATCGTCGAGCTCCGCCAGGAGCACTGGGGCGGTCCGCCCTGGGCCTGGGCAGCGACGGTGACGAGCCCGACCGAGGGCGAGTGGTCGGTGGGGCTCTCGCGCGATGCAGAGCTCGTCGCCTGCCGCCGCGCCCGGGTCCGCAAGCGAACGGGCTGGCTCGGGACCGGCACCACGATCTGGGAAGCGGAGCGCGGTTGGGATCGAGGGACGGAGAACCTCTACTCGGCGTGGATCGAGCACCTCTTCGACGCCCCGCCCCGCGTGCGGGTCGGGTGGCGGCCGTTGCACGAGGTGACGAGGGATCGGGAGCGCAACCTTCTGTACGATCACCTCGGTCTGGGCGAGGACGACGCGGCCTCGGCCGGCGCCCTCGTGCTCGAGGCCGACTGCGCCGACGTGCCGTACTTCCTTCGTGCCTACTTCGCCTGGAAGCTGCGACTGCCCTTTCAGTGGTCGCACTGCGAGGCCGAGTCGGCGTGGCGCGCTCCCGTCTGCGACCAGCGCTTCGACAACGGCCTCGAGCGCACGAGCCGCCAGGAGCTGGGCGCGTTCCAGGAGCTGCTAGGGCGGCTCGCCGAGACGGTGCACTCGGGGAACATGCGCGCGCTTCCCACCGACGACGCCGCGGACTTCTATCCCGTCGCGCTGAACCGCCAGAGCATCCGTCCTGGGACGGTGTTCGCCGATCCCTACGGACACGTGCTGGTCGTGGCGCGGTGGATCCCCCAGACGCCGGCGGAGTCGGGGCTCCTGTACGCGATCGACGGCAACCCCGATCGCTCGATGGGGCGGAAGCGGTTCTGGCGTGGGGCCTTCCCGTTCGGCGCACCGGTCTGGTCGGGCGCTGCAGGCTTCAAGGCGTTCCGCCCGATCGTCAAGCGCGACGGCGAGCTCGTCGCGTTGACGAACCGCGAGGTCAACGTGTCGCGTACCTACGGCAACTACTCGCACGAGCAGTACCGGCTCGGCGCAGACGGCTTCTACGCGCGGGTCGAGGAGCTCATCAACCCCGAGCGGCTCACGGCGGAGCGCGCCTTCGACGAGACATTCGACGCGCTGGTCGAGCTGGTGCAGGCCAGGGTTCGCTCGGTCGAGCTCGGCGCTCGATGGATCGCGGAGCACCCGGGCACCGTCATCGAGATGCCCGAGGGACCGGAGATCTTCGAGTCGACCGGGCCATGGGAGGACTACTCCACGCCGGCGCGCGACCTCGCCATGCTCGGCGCGTTCGATCTGATCGAGGAGTTCGCCACCGGCGTCGCCGAACGCCCCGGTCACTACGCTCTCGTGGCGGGCGAGGCTCCTCGGGCCGCCGCGGCTCGAATCGCCGAGAGGCTCGCGCGACGCGCTGCCGAGACGCTAATCGCATATCGTCGCTCGGACGGCTCGGAGCAATCGCTCACGATCCGCGAGGTCATGGATCGGGCGGCGGCGTTCGAGGCAGCCTACGACCCGAACGACTGCAACGAGCTTCGGTGGGGAGCACCGCCCGGTAGCCCGGAGGCCTCGACGTGCAACCGCCACGCCCCCGCCGCCCAGACCGAGCGAATGCAGACGTACCGCGGCTGGTTCGAGCGCCGCTCCAGGCCGCGGAGGATCTGATCAGAACCGAACTCGCTTCTGGATCGTGGCGCCTGCCGGCACGGAGACGTGCATCGTCGTCGAGAAGCCCGTCTGTCGGTCGGTGACGATCAGCGCGTGCTGCCCGGATCGGACCTCCGCTCCGCCTCGCGTGGCCTGCGCCGACATCGCGCCGTCGACGCGAGCCGTGCATGGTCGTTCGCAGGAGACCACGAGCCTCCCCGTGCCTCGCGACGCATCGCCTCCCGAGGAGAGCTTCGTCGTGGTGACACGGGGAGCTCCGGGCCCGGCGGGTGGAGCATCGCTCTCCGGCGAAATGCGACCGGCCGCCCCCTCGGGACGAGGTCCAGCGGTCGGCTCGGCACTTTGCGGCGTCGCCGTCGCGGCGGGCGAGACCGACGAGCTTCCGACGGCGGTCGGGTCGCGCGCCGCGGTGAGCTCGGGCGTGGCTGCGGGCACCGGGTTCGAGTCCGGAGGAGGCGATCCGCTCTGCGCGGGGCTCGCCGTCGAAGCCGAGCGCGCGGGGGGGGTCAGGGGGGTCACGGCGTCCACCCGACTCGGCGCGGTCGGCCTCGTGTCCCGCGCTCGAGCAGCTCGTCCAGGCGCGGCGTTCTCCGACCTGTCGCCAGAGCGTGGAAGCGCGAGCCACGCGAGGCCGCCGACCACGAGGAGGAACGCCGCGCCGGCGGCGATGAGTCTCCTGCTCGAAGTTGCGGGGACGACGCGAACGGGCCAGGAGTCTTCGTCGGAGACCGGCGGCCGATCGGGCGCGGGCGGCGGGTGAGCGGACCCGTCGGATCCAGACGCCTCGGCGAGCGCCGGCTCGGGTCCCGGCGCCGGTCTGCTGATCGAGGTCGGAGCATCGTCGTCGCCGGTGGAGCCCGGCTCGGCCGGGACGGTGGAGGTCGGCGTGGCCACGAGCGGGAGCGGCGGCGTCCTGGCCCGACCATCGCCCTGCGACGGGTCCTGTACCGGCGGAGCCGAGAGGTATCGCTTGGTCCGGCTCTCCTCGTCCCGGTCCACGGGAGGCCCGAGGGTGCCCTGGGGTGGAGCGAGGCCGGCCGGAGCTGCGGACCCGAACCGGGCGGTCGAGCCCTCGTCCTCGAGGAGCGCGCTCCAGGTCTTCCCGAACGGCGCCGGCGGGGACTTCTGCGCGGGCGGTCCGACCCTCGCCAGCTTGGTGGGATCGTCCTCGTCCGCTTCCCGCTCTGGCGCTGCCGGCAGCGGGGCCGGCGAGCGCGCGTCGCTCGGCGTGGGGGGCGGTGGGGGCGACGATCGCCTCGGCGCGGGAGGAGGTGCGGACCGCCGCTCCGTCGCCGCGGGAGGTGGCGGCGGAGTCGGTGCAGACCGCCGCTCCGCCGCCGCGGGACCGGGCGGCGGAGGCGGTGGCGCGGGCCGCTGCCCGGTCGCCGCCGGTGGTGGAGGAGGCGGTGGCGCGGGCCGCTGCCCGGTCGCCGCCGGTGGTGGAGGAGGCGCGGACCGCCGCTCTGTGGACGCTGGAGGTGGCGGCGGAGGCGCGGGCCTCCGGTCGGACGCAGGCGGAGGTGGCGTTCGCGTCGCTGCCTGTTTCCCGTCGGTCGCGCTCGCGGAGGGCCGAGGCGGGTCTACAGGCCGTCGATGGGGGGGCGAGCCACCGCCAACGCCTGCGGAAGGAGCGGCGCCGGACGCCAGCTTCGCGATCCTGGCGCGGGAAGCCAGCTCGATCGATCTCGTCGCATCCTCGAGCGCATCGACCACATCGCGGGCCGTGACCGCGCGCGCGTCGGCGCCGGTCGCGACGAGCCTCGCTCCGAACTGACGCAGAGGTTCGGGGACCTCGTGCGCATCGACGAGGAGCTCGTGGAGCAGGATGCCGAACGAGTAGAGGTCGGCGGCGACGGACGCGGGACGACCGCGCAGCTCGTCGGCCGGCCGGTAAGGCAGCCTGGCGGCGCGGGTGGAGGACGAGAGGGGCAGTAGCGGCGCGACGCTTCCGATGCCGAGCCCGCCGAGACGGACGATGCCATCCCTGCAGAGCAGGATCGTGCGCCTGCGCAGGTCTCCGTGCGCGACCTCGACCCCGTGCAACGAGTCGAGCCCCCGAGCGACGTCGCGGAGCAGGCGCAGCGCGACGGGAGCTTCGAGGCCGGTCTCGCCTCCCGGCGGCGAGAGGTCCGAGAGCCACGTGCCCGGAAGGTGCTGCGCGGCGACGAACGTCAGGTCGCCCTCGGTCCCGGTGCCCAGCACGCGGACGAGGTGCTCGCTGGACGACCTGGCCATGGCCTCGATCACCCGAGCCAGCTCGCGCGCCGCGAGCACGTCCGACCCCGACGGATCGGCTCTGATGACGACCAGCTCGACGAGCTGCGCGCCGCTCTTCCCCAGGTAGCGCTCCATGCCGTCGGCCGCAGCGATGGGCTCCTGGATCGCATAGGAGCCAAGCCTCGAGGGAACGCTGGCCGGGGTGGCGTCGTTCATGGCCGGGTCCCGAAGCCTAGCGTCCCCACGCGTATCGATCCACCGTCGAGGGCTCCGGCAGGTGTCCAATTGCGCCGCTTCTACGCTCGGGTCAGTCGAGGTACAGTCTCCGGATGCTTATTGCGATGCGATCGAAGAGGGTCTGCTGGGCGTTTCTCCTGGCGGCCGGCGCGACTGGTTGCGGCGGCAAGGGTGGCACGGAGACGGAGATTGACGCAGGCGCCGACGGCGATGCGGACGCAGACGTCGACGGAGGTCTGCCGCCCGGGCTGGGCGTCGGGGATACCTGCGCGGATGACGCGGAGTGCCGGCCGGGCCTCGGCTGCGACGAGGGCTCCTCGACCTGTCAGCCGGTGCCCGACGGGCTGCCCGGCGAGCTGTGCACCCTCACCGGCGAGTGCGGCGAAGGGCTGTTCTGCTCGCCTCTCGGCGCATGCGCGCCGGCCGGCGACGCCGCGGTCGGCGATCCCTGCGGCTCTCCGGCGGACTGCTCGGCGGGGCTCTTCTGCGAGGCGCGAGGGCTGAGCGGATCGTGCGCCGAGTCCGGCGCCGCGGACTGGAACGACGCGTGCGCCGCGACGGCGGAATGCCTCGCCGGGCTGTATTGTGGCGCGGCCGGCACCTGCCAGCCGTTCGGGATCGCCTTCCCTCCCTGGCTCGGCGTGACGTGTCCCCCGGACGACGAGGCGTCGGTGGCCTACTTCGAGGTGCCCCGTGGTGGCGAGCCTCCGAACGACTTCTTCCGGCTTCCCTTCCCGAACGACGTCCGTCTCGTCGGCGGTCACCCGAGCCTCACCGGCTTCCCGACGCCGGGCCCGGGCGTCCTCGGCGTCGACGTCGTGGACCTGTACAGGGGCGCGCTCGAGAACGACACGAGCGCCTTCGGCACGAACAGCCCCGTCTTCTTCCGCTTCTCGAAGAACATCGACTACGACACGCTGGAGGGGAGCGGCGACGACCCGACGTTCGACATCATCGACATCACGCCGGACTCTCCAGGCTACGCCAACGTCCGTGGCTGGCGCTGGTCGGCCAACCACTCGACGAACTACATCTGCCCAAACTGGCTGGCGATCGGACCGCTGATCGGTCAGCCCTTCAACCCCGGCACCACCTACGCGATCTGGATCACGACCGCGGTCCGCGATCCCGAGGGCAACCCGATCGCGCGGGACGAGGACTTCGACGCCGTGATGTCCGACGAGGTCCCGGAGGATCCGGATCTCGCCGCCGCTCACGAGAAGTTCGGCATCTTCCGCGAGTTCCTGGACGCGCAGGGAATCGCGCGCGACACCGTCCTGGTCGCGTCGGTGTTCACGACGGCGCCGGTGCGCGAGCCCGCATCGCTCCTGCGCGACGCGATCCGCGCGACCGAGGCTCCCGCACCCACCGAGACGATGGTCTGCGACGGCGTGGCGGTCTCGATCTGCGTCGACGGCGGCGACCCCGTCGAACGAGACTGCGGCGACCCGGACGATCGATTCTGGGAGATCCACGGTCGCTTCCCCAACCCGATGATGCAGGCGGGAGAGCGCCCCTACGAGCTGGAGGGCGGAGCGATCGAGGTGGACGAGACCGGAGCACCGGTGGTCCAGGGCACCGAGGAGGTTTGCTTCTCGCTGAGCGTCCCGAAGGGCGTGTCGATGCCCGCCGCCGGATGGCCGGTCGTGGTCTTCAGCCACGGCACGGGCGGCAATTTCCGGTCGGGCCTGCAGGTGGCCGGCGCGCTCTCGTCGGCGCCCGGCGCCGGCGGCCAGAACGTCAACTTCGCCGTCTTCGGCTACGACGGAGCGATGCACGGCGACCGGCGCGGGGGCTCGGAACGAGGCGAGGACGAGCTGTTCTTCAACGTCCTGAACCCCGAGGCGGCTCGCGACAACATCCTGCAAGGAGCGGCCGATCTCTTCCAGATCGTCCGCGTGCTCGAGGAGCTCGACCTCGACGCCGCCTCCTCGCCGATCGCCGAGCCGATCCGCTTCGACACCTCGAGGATCTATTTCTTCGGACACTCGCAGGGCTCGACCGTCGGAGCTCTGTTCCTGCCGTACGAGCCGGACGTCGACGTCGCCGTGCTCTCGGGCGCAGGCGCGTTCCTGGTCGACTCGCTCCTCAACAAGACGAGCCCGGTCGATGCGACCTTCGGGATCTCGCTCATGCTGCAGGAGCCCCAGGACGATCTGTTGCGGATCGGCCGCGAGCACCCCGTCCTCAACCTCTTCCAGTGGTACTTCGATCGCTCGGACGCACTGAACTACGGCAAGCTCCTCGTTCGGGAGCCGGCGCCGGAGATGACGGCGACGCACTTCCTGCAGACCTACGGCCTCGGCGACACCTACTCGCCTCCCGAGACGCTCGCCGCATTTGCCCGCGCGAGCTATGCGGGTCCGGTCAACCCCGTCCTCGAGGAGATCGACGCCTTCTCGGGCACCGTCGACGCGCCGGTGACCTCCAACTTCAACTGCCCAGGGTCGCCCGACTGCACCGCGGTCGTGGCCCAGTACGACCCCGCCGGGGCGTACGACGGCCACTTCGTGGTCTTCGACGATCCCGACGCGAGCCGCCAGGCTGCGAGCTTCTTCGGAACGGCGGCGACCAGCGTGGAGGGCATCCCGACCTTCGTTCCCTGAGCGACCGGCAACTGCGTACCGCAACGGACAAGTACGGCGGCGATTCTCGTCGGACCACTTCCGGAGATCGCGGGCGCCTTTCCGGTCGATAATGCGTCCGTGACCGGTCTCGGTACGGCGGTGAGCCCCAAGAGCTCGTCCGGGACGGGTCGCCGCGGTGCCCTGCTTCTCTGGGTCGTGATCGGTGCCGTCATCTCCGGAGCGACGGTCTTCGCGTTCGGGCCCGCGGTCGGCGGCGAGTTCCTGTCCTGGGACGACGGCCGGCTGGTGGCCGAGAACCCCCTGATCCGGAGCTTCGGCGCGGACAACCTCGCCCGGATCTTCGGGACGATCCAGCACGAAGCCTATCAGCCCGTTCACCTCCTCTCGTACATGCTCGATCACGCGCTGTTCGGGCTGTGGCCCACGGGCTTCCACGCGATGAACCTCGCGCTCTGGGCGCTGTCGCTCTCGTGTCTGTTCGCGCTCTTGCGCGCGCTCGGGGTCGGCTGGGTCGCCGCGCTCGCAGGCGCCCTCGTGGTCGGCGTCCATCCGCTGCAGGCCGAGGCCGTGGCCTGGATCAGCAGTCGCAAGGACGTGCTGGCTCTCGGGCTCTTCTGCTCTTCGGCGTTCTTCGCTCTGGGATCGGACAGGATGCGGAGCAGCCGGTTCGCGGTGGCGCTGGGCCTGCACGCCCTCGCGCTTCTATCGAAGACCTCGACGGTGGTGCTGCCGCTCTTCCTCTTGCTGTGCGACTGGCTCGTGCGCGGTCGGACGCTCCGCCAGGCGGCGCTTCGAGCGGCCCCGTTCGCCCTCCTCTCCGCCGCCGCCGGGGGTCTCGTGCTCGCCTTGTGGAGCGGCGCCGAGCTGATTCGACCGGAGCCGAGGGCCGGCGTCGGTGGGCGGCTCGCCCTCGTGGGGCACACGTACCTCCACTACTTCGGCAAGATCGTCTGGCCCTCGCGGCTCTCGGCGCTGTATCCGATCGATCGCGCCGCCGGGGTCGATGGCCGCGCGCTCGCCGGCCTCGGGATCCTCGCGGCCGGGATCGGCTCGCTGGCGATGCGCAAGCTCGGGCGCGCGCGCCTCGGGACGAGCTGGCTCGTCCTCTCGCTCCTGCCCGTGAGCAACGTCGTGCCCGTCTACTACTGGGTCGCCGATCGCTACGCCTCGCTCTCGCTGATGGGGCTCGGCTGGCTCGTCGCGATGGCGGTCGATCTCCCTCCGCGAGCAGCGACGAGCCGCGCCTGGGCCCGCGCCGTGCCGGTGGCCATCGCGGTCCTCGTCCTCGGGCTCGTCGCGCGCGCCCACGCCGCCGAGTTCACGAGCGACGTGCGCCTGTTCCGCGCCGCCGTTCGGGCACAGCCGGACGCGTACTTCGCGCGGCTCAAGCTCGGAGAGGTGCTGCGCGAGGCGGGCGACCTGCCCGGCGCGCTTCGGTCCTACCGCGTGGCGATCGACATGCAGCCGGACCGCCCGCTCGCCCATGGCGGCCTGTTCCTGGCGGTAGCACGGGACGAGGCCAGGAGGACGCTGGTCTCACGAGAGGTCGCCGACCGGGCCACGCAGGCATACCTCGCCGGGCTCGAGGACCCTCGCGCTCTGTCCATCCTCGCGGCGCGGCTGCGGCGCGTGCGCATGGAGGACACGAGCGTCGTCGCGCTCGACCGGGCCCTCACGATCGCGCCGCCTTCGGACGCGGTGCTCGAGGACCAGGCGCGCCAGGCGGAGAGCGACGGGTTCGGGAAGACCGCCGCGCTTCTTCGTGCTCATGCCCGGCACCAGTGAAGCCTCGAGGAGCCGCCACGCGAGGCGCCGGTTGCCACCTCGACGCCCGTCGGCTGGCGGAATCGCTGGGTTTTCAGGCTGGTTCGAACCCTGCTACCGCGGACTGTGATGCCGGTGAGGGGCCTCGAGCGACTGTCACCGCTTCCACGGTCCGGCCGGTTCGAGATCCGCGGCCGCCTTGGAGCCGGGGGCATGGGTACCGTCTGGAGGGCCTTCGACCGGGAGCGCGGGAGCGGAGTGGCGATCAAGACGCTCCATCGACTTGGCCCCGAGGCGGTGCTGTCGCTCAAGCGCGAGTTCCGGATCGTGCGAGATCTCGCCCACCCCAACCTGGTCGAGCTCCACGAGCTCCTCGAGAAGGACGGGACCTGGTTCTTCACGATGGAGCTCATCGAGGGCGAGGACGTGATCGACTGGGTTCGCCCTGGCCGGACCGCCACCGCGCAGGTGACCGAGAGCCTCGTCAGGGAGGTGGTCCCGCTTCCGTTCGCTCCCACGGCGGACGCCATGGCCGATCCGCCATGCTCGACCGGCGCGCCATTCGATGAAGCAAGGCTGAGGTCCGCCGTCCGACAGCTCGGCCGTGCGCTGATGGCAATCCACCGCGCCGGTTTGGTGCATCGCGACGTCAAGCCCTCGAACATCCGGGTGACCCCCGAGGGCAGGCTCGTTCTCCTCGACTTCGGCCTCGCCCGGCCGGCGTGCGATCCGGCCGACGGTCGCGTGGCCGGCACCGTCGACTACATGGCCCCCGAGCAGGCCGACGGCCGGCACGTCGGACCACCAGCCGACTGGTACGCGATCGGCGCCATGCTGTTCGAGGCCCTGGTCGGTCGCCCGCCGTTCGTCGGGAGCCCGTTCGAAGTCCTGGCGGACAAGCGCAAGTACGCCGCTCCGACCCCGAGCTCCCTCGTGCCCGGGATCCCGCAGGACCTCGACGAGCTGTGTCGCTCGCTCCTCGCCACCGACGCGTCGGCTCGCCCGGGCGGCGAAGCCGTCCTGGAGTGCGTCACCGAGCGCAAGCGCGCGCGCGTCGTCGCCCTTCCGCTGCGTTCCCGCACCGCGCTCGTGGGCCGCTTCCGCGAGACCCGCGCGCTCCGTGAGGCGCTGGAGGACGTTCGCGCGGGCCATCCGGCGGCCGTCCTCGTGCACGGCGAGGCGGGCGTCGGCAAGAGCGCTCTAGTCCGGCACTTCCTCGACGAGGTCGCGGTGCCCGCGGGCGCCCTCGTCCTCGAATCGAGCTGCCATGATCGTGAGAACGTGCCCTTCCGGACCGTCGACGGACTGGTCGACGCCCTGTGCACGAACCTCTGCCGCCGTCCAGGGGCGCAGGTGCGCTCCGCGCTCCCTGCCGACGCGGCGCTCGTCGCCGAGGTCTTCCCGCCCGTAAGGGCCCTCCTCGATCATGCGCGCGCGCGTCCCCCGCGGATCGCCCGTGAGGTCACCGGCTCGCGGCTCGATCCCTTCGAGCGACGGCGCCGGCTCTTCGAAGCCCTGCGCGACTGGCTGCGCCGACTCGCCGAGACCGACACGGTGGTCATCTCCATCGACGACTTCCACCTCGCCGACGCGGACGGCCTGACGCTCCTCGAGGAGGTGCTGCGGCCGCCCACTCCGCCGCGCGTACTCCTCCTCGCCACCGTTCGCTGCGCGCCGGACGCGGAGCTTCCGGGGCCGTGCTCGTCGTTACCCTGGACGCCGCGCATGGTGGCCGTTTCGCGCCTGTCGGTCGAGGAGTCGGAACGGCTGGCCGCGCGGGTCCTGGGCGCGCTGCCCGGTGCCAGGATGATCTCCCAGATCGCACGCTCGTCCGCCGGCCACCCTCTCGTCCTGCACGAGGTGGCGCGCCATGCGGCCTCCGCCGGTGGGCTCGTGCCCGCGCGGCGCGCCGTCGCCGCTCGCGTCGATTCGCTCGATCGCGGTCCGCGGGCGCTCCTCGAGCTGTGCTGCCTCGCGAAGGAGCCGCTCTCGACGACGGCCGCCGCGCGCACGCTGGCGGTGGACGAAGACGCGATCGATGCGGCTCTGGCGGCCCTCCGCATGGCGCACCTCGCGCGGCCTTCCCGCGTCCGCGGGCAGCGGAGCCTCGAGCCGGAGCACTACCTCGTGCGCGAGGTCGTCGTGGAAGCGCTGACGCGCGACGAACAGCGCGCGCTCCACAGCGGCCTGGCGCGCGCCCTGGAAGAGGGGAGCACGGTCGATCCCGCGACGGTCGCTCAGCACTGGCTGGCGGCCGGCGAGGCGACGGTCGCACGGCAATGGGCGCTCCTCGCCGCCGAGCTCGCCGACCGGTCGCTCGCGTTCGATCGCGCGGCGCGGATGTACAGGCTGGCAGCCGATGCGGCTCCTGCACGCGATGAGGAGGAGCGGAGGGCGATCGCCGCCCGCCTGGGGATCGTGCTCGAGAACGCCGGTCGAGGCCGCGAGGCGGCCGAGGCCTTCCTCGACGCGGCTCGAGGCGCTCCGCCTTCGGAGGCGCTGCACCACAGGCGCCGCGCGGCCGAGCGCCTGCTGTGCTCCGGCGAGGTCGATCTCGGCGTCCAGCACCTCCAGGCCGTTCTGCGCACCGCCGGAATCCGCGTACCCCGCACGACCAAGGGCGCGCTCCTCGCCTTCGGCGTCCGTCAAGCGGCTCGTGCCCTGCGGGGCCATCGCTGGACGGAGCGCAAGGTCGCAGAGATTCCGCCCGCCGAGCTCGGGGCCATCGACGCCTGCTGGACCGCCGCGGTCGGCCTCTCGATGGTGGACATCGCGCGGGGCATCCACTTCCAGGCACAGCACCTGTCGCGGGCGCTCGCGGCCGGCGAGCCGACCCGGGTCGCCCGTGCGCTCGCGCTCGAGGCCCCGGTCCAGGCGGCGCGCGGCCCGTCCGGCGAGGTCCGCTCTGCGCGTCTGTGCGGTCTCGCCGAGGCCGCCGCCCGCCGCTCCGGCGATCCGCAGGCCCGAGGCCTGGCCGCGACGGCCGTCGCGTTCTCGTCCCTGCAGCTCGGCAAGTGGCGCCTCGCCGCGAGCTTCGCGGAGAGCGCCGAGAAGACGCTTCGAGACGAATGCACCGGCGCCACGTGGGCGCTGACGATGGCGAGGACGACCCGACTTTGGGGTCTCGCCTGGCTGGGCGAGCTCTCGGAGCTCGCGCGCAGCGTTCCGATCCTGCACCGCGATGCGACGCTCAAGGGGGACGCCTTCGCCGCCTCGGCGTTCGTCGTCGGCGTCGCCGGCCTCGGGTGGCTGGCCAACGACGAGCCCGCCGAGGGGAGACGGGTCGTCGAGGCGGCGATGGCTCGCTGGTCGCGCGCGGGCTTCTTCATGCAGCACGCGTACGAGGCCCTGTTCGCCGCGAACGCCGACCTCTACGAGGGGCACGCCGGTCGCGCGGTCGGGCGCGTCGCCGAGGTTTGGCGGCCCCTCGAGGGCTCGCTTCTCTTGTGGAACCCGCTGGTCCGCGTCGTGATGAACGACCTGCGCGCGCGAGTCGCCCTCGCGGCGGCCGCGGCGGGTCTCGCTCCACGGCCGAAGCTCCTGGGCGTCGCCCGGAGCGCGGCACGGCGAATGGCGCGGGAGGGAACGGGCTGGGCGGCGGCGCTCGCCGGTCTGACGAGGGCTCAGCTCGCGCTCCTCGACGCCGACCCTCGCGTTGCCGAGCAGGAGCTCGCGGCGGCGATCGTGAGCTTCGAGGCGGCGGACATGATGCTCCACGCGGCCGCGGCGCGCCTCAGGCTCGGCGAGCTCGTCGGCGGAGCCGAGGGCGCCCGCCTGACGGGGACCGCATGGAAGTGGCTGGCCTCGCAGCGGGTGCGCCGCCCCGAGGCGCTCGCGGCGGTGATCGCGCCGGTCTCGCCGCGTGGCCCGCGGCACTAGGAAGCTACTCGAGGTTAGAGGAGAGGACGGCTAGTCGCAGGCGCGGCCGAGCTGGATGGAGGACAGCGCGGGTCGATCGGCGCGATCCTCGGCGGTGAGCGTGGCGCGAAGTCCGAGGTTCGGGTCGGCGCCCACCAGCTCGGGCAGGAGGAAGGTGCCTCCCTCGCCTCCCGGCGGATGGGTGTCGTCCATCACCTCGCCGCCGCCGTCCTCGAGGGACATCGAGACCCAGTCGTCGTCGTTCGCGAGGTCGACGAGGTCCTCGACGAGCTTCGCCTGCACGCGCAGCGATGTGCCGGCCGGGAAGTCGCCGGCGACCGCGATGTCGCCCCAGGTCGTGGTCCCTCCGCCGCAGCCCGGCACGAAGAACCTGAACTCGCCCAGGGGGACCGTGGCGTTCGTGTACTGGAAGCCCGTCATGTCGGAGTAGGTGTACGAGACCTTGATCTCCTCGCAGCAGGTGCCGTCGAGGTAGTCCTCGGGCGCCGCCACGTCGGGATCGCCGTCCTCGTCCGCGTCGGCGACGGGGTGCGGATCGAGCAGCGTCACGTTGCCGTCGTTCGGCCCGTTCGTGTCGTAGTGGTCCCAGTTGACGATCCAGACGAAGCCGTCGGTGGCAACGCCCACGCCGCGACCGCCCCGACCCGTGGGGATGACCGTGTAGGCTTCGGCCGGCGCCTCGTACACTCCGCCCCAGCCGGGCTTGAAATCGGGAAGGCCCGTGACGGGATCGAAGGGCACCTGGTAGGGGTTGGCGCGGACCACCGCGCCGCCGTCGCTGTTCGTCCAGACGATTCCCTCGCGGTCGACGCCGATGCCGAGGCTGGAGCCGGCGCCGGCGTAGTGAATCCAGATCGGCGTCTCGCCGTCCTCGAGGGGTGGGATGTACTCGGTGATACCCGTGGACGCTGCGAAGACGCGCACGGGCGGATCGTCCTCACGTACGGCCGGCGCCACGGTGATGCCGTAGGTCCCGTCGATCGGCATGGAGATGTCCTCGCCTTCGATGCAGGTGAACTCGGTGTCCTGACCGCTGGCATCGAGGCAGTGGCCGGCGGCTCCCGGGATGGGGACGTCGGGCACGTCGTCAGGAAGGTCGTCGTCCTCGAGCCGCATGCGGGTGTCGGCGCGACCGATCCAGGAGCCCAGGCAGGCGCTCCACAGGACTCCGAAGCGGTCGATGGCGGCGCCGTAGGAGGTGCAAAACGGGAAGTGGATGACGCGACCGGTCAGCTCGCCGCTCTCGGCGTCGAACTCGTAGTAGCGGTGGAGATCGAACGAAGCGATCCACCCGAACGTGTGAAACAGTCCGTCCTCTCCCTCTACCTCCTGCAGCGATACTCCGCGCCCCTTGGTTCCGATCGTCGTCGCGTAATCGTCCGCCTCGTCCTCGGTGCCGTAGTCCTGTCTGTCCAGCGGGTCGAGCGCGGCCACGGTGTGGAAGACGATGCAATCGTCGTCCCACTCGTAGGTGTCGTCCCAGGGGTTGTTCTGCGACCCGTTCGTGTTGCGCTTGAAGGCGAGAGGAGGCGGGTCGTTCGTAAGATCGTCGTCGCCGTCGGGAGCCCAGGTCACCAGGCCCGCCACGTCATCGCGCGGCTCGCAGCGATGGCTGATCTTCGTGACGGAGGGGATCCAGTCGAACGAGCGGTTCGCGACGTAGGCGTTGCCGAAGCGGTCGACGCTGGTCCGCGACGGGTTCTGGCCAGGACCGCTCCACTTCCCCCAGGAGGTGTAGTCGTACGTGACGCAGGTCTTGGCGTCGCGCTCCTCGTACCCCTCGGGGCACTCGCCTTCGACCGGCGCCGTCGTGGTCTCGACGAGCGAGGGACCGGTGTAGTAGCGGCCCAGCTCCTCGTGCGTGGTCGTGTCGATCTTGGAGATCGAGCCCTCGAGGGAGTTCGCGATCCAGATCACCTCGTTGATGACGACGTCCGCCGACAGGGTGATGGAGTCGCCCTCGATCACGACGCCGTTGAAGATGGAGTTGTCGTCGGTGAAGGTGTCGCCATTCGGCAGCATCACGACGACGTCCTCGCACCCCGCCTGGGCGGGATCGCAGACGCAGTCGCCGGGATCGCAATCCGGCCCGCCGTCCTCTCCGGGACCGGAGTCGACGTCGGGGCCGCCATCGACGCCGGGCCCGGCGTCCCCATCCGGGTTGGGCTTGTTCTTGCTGCCGCATCCGGCGAAGAGCCCCGTCGCCAGGACGCCTATCACCACCAATCCCAAGCTTCGATTCATCATTCCTCCTTGGGGGGCCGCAGCCCCAGAGCCGCGCATTTGAGCAGATGACATCAGACAGTTCAAGCCTTGGCCGAGCCACACTGATACGGCCGCGGCCGCCAACTCTTCATGGGCAGATGCAACCTCGTGATTCGGCGATGCCTTCTGTCGAGCTGAGGCTAGTCCTCGGCGCCGTCCTCGGGCGGCGCGACGCCCAGCACGCGGCGCATGAGGTCGTACAGGTGCTTTCGCGAGAGGCCCGCCGCCGCGGCCGCGCGGCGGACGTTCCCTTCGTTCCTCTCGAGGAGCGCCTCGACGTAGGCGCGCTCGAACCCCGCGAGGAGCTGCGCCTTGGCCTCCTTGTACGGCAGCGGCGTCGAGATCCCCGGGTAGTCGATCCCGATCGCGACGGGCCTTTCTGCGGCGGGTCCCAGGTTGAAGACGAGGGACGAGAAGGGAGCGGGCGGACCGCCCGCCTGGGTCGCCAGCGTCACCGCTCGCTGCAGCACGTTCCTCAGCTCGCGGACGTTGCCCGGCCAGCCATAGGCGACGAGCTTGGCGAGGTTCGGACCCGACGGCGTGTCGCCATCGGGCAACCTCCCCCGGAGCAGGTGCAGGACGATGTCGGGCACGTCGTCGGGCCGCTGCCTGAGCGGCGGCATCCGGAGCCTGACGACCGCGAGCCGGTAGTACAGATCGGTCCTGAAGCGGCCCCTGCGAGCCTCGGCGTCCAGATCGCGATTGGTCGCTGCGACCACCCGCACGTCGACGCGACGGGGAACGTCCTCGCCGACCGGTCGGACCTCGCCGGCCTCCAGCACGCGCAGGAGCTTCGGCTGCAGCTCGAGCGGCAGCTCCCCGATCTCGTCGAGGAAGATCGTGCCGCCGTCGGCCCGCTGGAAGGCGCCGGCGCGGTCGGACACGGCCCCCGAGAAAGCACCCTTCCTGTGGCCGAAGAGCTCGCTCTCGGCGAGCTCGGTGGGGATCGAGCCGCAGTCGAACGCGACGTAGGGCTTCCCGGCGCGCCCCGACGCCTCGTGGATCGATCGCGCGACGAGCTCCTTGCCCGTGCCGCTCTCGCCCTCGACGAGCACCGTGACGTCCGCGGGAGCGACCCGCTCGAGCACCGCGAACACCTCTCTCATGGCGACCGAGCGGCCGATCAGCTCGCCGAAGCGAGACCTCGGGGACGGCGGGACCTCGCGGACGTGCCACCGCGACTGGATCGCGACGGCGGACTTTCCGAGAGAGACGACGGCGCCGAGAGGAAGCTGCGCCTCGTGCAGGCGGGCGCCGCCGAGGAACGTCCCGTTCTTGCTCCCGAGATCGCGAACCACGATACCGGCGCCCGCGCGCTCGAAAGCGACGTGCCTGCGCGAGACCGCCGCGTCGCGCAGGACGAGACCGCACGAGGGGTCCGTGCCGACGACGACCGAGCCGTCGAGAGGTGTCTCGAGCCCCTCGTCAGGCCCCTCCACGACGACCAGCTTGGCCGCGACGGGCGGCGACGACTCCGGTCTGAGCGGACCGTCCTGATCGAGCGTGTGGGGCGAGCGCCCTTCCACGCGCCATTGATATCAGATCCGAAAGGACGAGAGCGTGCTCAGTTGCCCTCGGCATCGACGAATGCCGTCGCCGCCGCCGCGCGGGACCGCACGTGGTCGACGATTCGTTCGAGCTCCGAGTCGAAGTCCTCGTCCGAGCCGAGGAACGTGTAGCCCACCTGCTCTCCGTCGGCCCCGACGACGAACGGCGCGATCAGCTCATGGGCTGCGCGAAGGCGATCCTCGGTCGCGCCCGGCTCGAACGCCCCCTGCGCCGCATCGCCGACCAGCTCGACGTAGCGCGCCCTGTACCCGGCGTCGTCGAGCAGGTGCCGGATGAGCGGCCAGCGCTCGTCGACGTCCTCGAGGCCGAGCGACAGCGCTCGTGGATCTGTCCTCAGAGACTCGCTGTGGTCCCACGGGATCCAGGCGAAGCGCCCGGAATCGCCGGGATCCGCGTACAGGTAATAGTTGTGCGGTCCGATCCCGTAGGTGTCCCAGTCAACGACGACCGTGTTGAGGGCGAGCCAGCGCAGGAAGAGGTCCACGTCGAATCGCGCCTCGAGGTCTTCCGCCCATGAGCCAGGATCGGTCCGATCGGCGCCGAGCGCGTCGAACAGCGCGCGCACGTCGGAGAAGTCCGCCTCCTCCTCGTGGTTCTCCTTGCCGAGCCCTTCCTCGTCCCAGACCGCGAGCGTGCCGGCCTCGCCGTCGGGCTGGTAGAGGTTGCCCTCGTGGGCGCCGAAGGCGCGGTCCAGGAAGGCGTCGTCCGAGGGGATCTCGCTCGCGACGTACAGGCCGAAGTAGACCGGACCGGCCCCGTGGTCGATGAAAACGCGATAGAAGGAGCTCACCTGCGAGGGCAGCCCGGCGTCGAGGAAAACGTCGTTTCCGATCTTGGTCCTCAGGAGCGACGGGTCGCGGGCGCCGTTCGACAGCGAGAGGTGCTTCAGCCCGAAGAACCGCTGGTCCCGAGTCTCGGGGTACTCGTCCTCGTACTCGTCGAGCTTCAGCCGGAGCGGGAGCTTGAAGATGCCGGCCAGCCAGGCGTCCCTGAGGCTCGAGTTCCCCTTGAAGCGCACCCCGACGTGCTGCCAGGTCCGCCCCTCGAAGGCGATCGTGCAAGGCGCCCAGATCGGTGTGCCCGGGATGAGGTCCGTGTCGCCGCCGGCGGGCGGCCCGCCGCCGGGCGCGCAGGCCAGCCGGCCGTCGGGGATCCGGATGCACTGCCCCTCGATGGTCCGGCCATCGATGACGGCCGAGCAAGGAGCGTCGACGGCCGCGGCCGCGCAGGCCTCGAGCACTTCCTCGGGTGGCTCGGGCCCCTGGTCCGGCGGCCCGGCCGAGGTCCCGCCCGATCCGAAATCGCCGAGCATGCCGGTCATGTCCTCCAGCATCGCTTGCCAGTCCGAGGGTTCGAGGACGAGGTCGAGCCGGGCCACCCGATCCTGGGGAAAGGCCGCGTCGAGGTCGCTCGGCTCGGCGATCGGGTCGCCGTCGGGCTCGGCGCCCGGGGAGTCGGCGGAACAGCCGACCACGAGCAAGCTGAGGAGGGGCATCGAGCGTCGAGCGTCCGTCATGCTCCTGGAGACAGGCGGGATGGCCCGAGCGTTAGCAGTCCCAGATGTTGCCGGGGCCCTCGACGACTCCTGTCGAGCCGATCAGGAGGCGGGGCCCGCCGCTGCAGCCGTTTCGCATACCGATGTGCTCGGGCGTCAGCGTCGCGCTGCGAGGCGAGCCTCGAGCTCGGCGCAGTCCGCGCGCGCGGCGATCACGAGGCTCTGCACGGCGGCCTCGGCCTGGCGCGCGAGCTCCTCCGACGAGGTCGCAGCGGCCGCGATCGGCGAGCCAACGCGAACGGCGACGCCGATTCCGGGTGCGCTCGAGATTCGACCGAGGTGGGCGAGGAAGGTCCTGTCGCGGAAGATCGCACGACCGCTCGAGTCGTACGCGAGCCCGACCGGCACGACGCGGCAGCCCGACCGCGCCGCGGCGACGAACGACCCGCGCCGGAACGGTCTGACCCGGTCGTCGTCGAAGGTCGTCCCCTCCGGGAAGAGCGACACCGTGCCGCCGGCTCGCAGGCGCTCGCGGATGGCCCTCACCACAAGGGCGCCGCTCTTGGCGTCGTCGCGGTCGACGAAGATCGTTCCGGCAGCGCGCGCCACGGTCCCGAGGAAGGGCCATGAGGACAGATCGCCGCGGCTCAGGAGGCTCCCGCCGAAGAGCCAGCCGAGGACCGCGACGTCGATCGCGGAGCGGTGGTTACCGACCACCATCCTGGCCACTCCAGCCGTGGCCTCGGGGTCACCATGGAGGCTGACGGTCACGTCGAACGTCTCGAGCAGCGAGCGGAACCACCCCCGCTGGTACAGGGCGAAGACCCCGGCCCGCTCGTCTTCGGCAACCAGCCCCTGATGCAGGCGCGCGGCCGCGAAGAACCCCGCCGTGAGGCTCAGGAAAGTCGCGCTCCGCAAGGGCGCGCGGACCGGGCCCGGCAAGCGAGCCGTGGAGACGACGGGGTCGAGGACGATCGGGGCCACCGAAACCGGATTCTGACATGCGCACGTGGAGATACACCCCTGAGAAGCGCAGTTCACGGTGGGCCGAAAAGCCCAATGATCTCGGATGTAGGATAAGGGAATGCTGCTTGCTTCGTCGACAGCCACGGATAAGGAGGACGACGTGGAAGGCACCCCCAGGATCGTTCGGACGCTCGTGATCGTGATGCTGGCCGTGACCGTCGTCGCCTGTGGCCGCTACTCGTATCGCATCCAGACCGCGTACGGGCGGGGGAACTACGCCAGCGCCGCGAGCCGATGCCAGACCGACGGGATGGCTCAGGCCCGGTGGGGCGAGTCGCACCGCGCCCGCTACCACGTCTACTGCGGCATGACCTACCTGTCCCTCGGCGAGTCCGAGCGCGCCGCCGCCGAGCTCGTCCAGGCCGAGAAGATGCGCCAGGCGAACCCGCGCCTCGTTCGCGGCCGTGACCTCGATCAGCTCAACCGTGGCCTGATGCAGCTCTTCGGTGTGCCCGCCGGCCAGCTCCTCATCGAGGAGCAGTCCGCCGTCGTCGCATCGGCGACGGTGGTGGCGCCGCCCGCATCGCCGCCCGCGATCGAGGCTCCGGCGCCGCCCGCTCAGCCGGCTCCCCCGGCGATCACGATCTCCACGACCGCTCCGGCCGCGCCCCTGCCGCCCGCGGCCGAGGACGTGGTCGTCGCACCCGCGGCTCCGGTTCCTCCCGCGGAGGCCGCCCCGTCCACTCCGGTGATCGTGATCCCGGAGCAGGACGCCGTCATCATCGAGTAGTCGCGCCCCCTTCGTCACCAGACGCAGTGCGCCGAGAAGTCGTACCACCCCCGAACCCAGTCCCCGTCCTCGTACGAGCCGTCGCCATCCGGATCGCAGTAGCCGCCGGGTGAGGTCATCGGGCAGCCCTCCGTCCGGGGCGGCTGGTCGCACAGGTTGTCCGCGCCGTCGCCTGCGGGGCACGGGCAGGAATCCGGGACTGGATCGTCATCGTCCGCGTCCGCGCAGGCGCCGCGACACCAGGCATCCGTCTCCCACCGGCCGTCGACGCAGAACTGCCAGCAGTCGACCTCCGCGTAGCATCCGGGCCAGCGTCCCGAGCCGTCGGGCACGCAGGATTCGCAGTCGCCGTCGAAGCGGGGATGGGCCTGGAAGTGGCACTCCGACGGGACGCCGGAGCACTCGACACGAGCCTCGCCGGCGTTGCACTCGCAGTCGGCCGGGCAGCCGTCCCTTCCCTCGCCTGCTTCGCAGACGCCGTTGCCGCAGTCGCCCAGGCGGTGGCCGCAGTTGCCGGCCTCGCACGGACAGTCGGCGGGGCAGCCCGCATCGTCCTCTCCTCCGTTGCACGTGCCGTCGCCGCAGACCGCGGGCTCGGGATCCCCGCCGCCCTCGATCGTGCACGTGGAGCTGCAGCCGTCTCCGTCGTGGAGGTCGCCCTCGTCGCACTCCTCCGGCGCCTCGACCCTCCCGTTGCCGCACTCGTGTGGAGCGTCCGCATCCCCGTCGGTGTCGGCGTCGGAGTCCGTGTCGGCGTCGGCGTCGGAGTCGGCGTCCGCATCGGCGTCCCCATCCCCGGGGTTCCACTGGCCGGTCTCATCACCGTCCCCTCCCGCGCACCCCCATGCCAGGAGGAGCGCCACGCAGGCCAGCATCCGCTTCCACCCCGGCGAGCTCTGCCGGCCGGGGACATCGGGGTCACTCCATCGATCCATGCAAGGCCTCGTGGCAACCCGGGTGCCAGGCGATTTCACCGTGTCGGGTCGCCGCCGGCTGGTCACGGGAAGCATCAGTCGGCTTCTACCCCTGGCAGTGAAACTGCGGAGGCGACAGGGTCCGCGAGCGCGAACAACGCCGGAAAACCCGCCGCCGGCGAGGACCGGATCGCCGGTGAGCGACGGTCCGGCAGGCCGGCACGATCGTGGCAGCGGCCTGGTTCACCATGAAGCCGACCAACAAGACCCTTCTCGCACTGGTTTCCACCCTGGTCGCTGGCTGCGGCCTCGATCCGATGGTCGAGGACAGCGCGTCCGCGTTGTTCGAGTGCGTGCGCGACGGACAGAACTACTGCGCCGTCTGCGAGCCTGCCGCCACGGACACGGCCGCGGAGCTGAGCGCCGGCTGCGCGGCCGCCGTCACCCCCGAGGAGCCGGAGCGTGTCGTCACCGAGCGCACGGGCATCCTCCACCTGACGCTGAGCGGCGCAGCGCACCTCGGGATCCTGGGCGACCAGGACGTCGCCGAGACGCCGGTCGACTTCCGCGCGCGCGTCTTCGCGGAGGGCAACCGCCTGGGCGTCCAGCTCCTGAGGGGCATCCAGAACGGCCGCGAGTACGAGCTGACGGGCGGCACCCCGACCCTCAGCCCGGTGGCCGCGAACGGCCAGGGCGACCACGTCGGCGACCTGGTCGTGCCGATCGACTTCGGTGCGCTCGGCAACCCCGACCTCGCGGTGGAGAACAACACGAAGAACGCGAACGTGCACATCCGCTTCCGCCTGACGGGCGGAGCATCGCTCGAGGCGGCCACGGGAGCGAGCGGCGCGGTCGAGTCGCTCCACGTCGAGGACGTCCGGATCGCCGCGGGCGGCGGGCGCATCGGTATCAGCATCGACCTGTCCGGCCCCGTGAGCATGACCTTCGACGCGCTGCCCGCCGTCGAGCCGGTCGACCCCGTCGGCACGCCCGACTGGCGCGACTGCATGCGGTTCGTGGTCACACGCGACTGCTGCGTCGGCGCTGCCGTCTTCGACGACGTGCTCGAGCTCATCGCGACCGGTCCGGCCAACCTCGCAGAGCTCCGCGGCCAGCTCACGCCGCCGAACGCTTGCGCTCCGGTTGTGGAGGAGGAGGAGCCGGTCGTCGAGGAGGAGGAGGAAGAAGAGGAGCCCGAGGAGGAGCCCGAGCTGCCGGTCGAGGGGCACGATGCCCGCGCGCCGATCGCGCTCGGCGCGCCTCCCGTGACGCGCGAGGCGGGGCTGGTCGCGGGAGCCGAGGACTGGTACTCGGTGCAGATCGCCGCGGCCGGACGCTACTCCTTCGAGACCTCGACGGGCCCGCGGGGCGACGACGCCGCGACCGACACCGACATGGGGCTGTATCCCCTCGTCGCCGGAGCCGCCGGCCCGATCGTCGCCGGCAACGAGGACGACGGCGAGGACGGCGCGGGCGCGAGGATCGAGGTGGCCCTCGAGGCCGGAACGTACCTCGTCCGGATCGTCGGGCACCGGGACACCGTGGCCGGTCTGTACACTCTCGCGATCGGCGCGGCGCGTGAGGACGTGGAGGAGGAGGAGGAGGAGGGGCCGCCGGACGAGCGCGCCCTCCCCGACGCTCCGTACGCCGTGGCCGGCACCCGGCTCTTCTGCGATAGCGGCTCGGCCGACGACGTCGCCTGCTGGAACAACGTGAACCGCCAGGTCGTCGGCGGCCGCGGCCTGAGGGGCCAGGGGCTCAGGTCGATCTCGTGGGAGATGGACGCGAGCGCGCGGCTGAGCGAATCGCTGGAGGTCGAGGTCTACCTGATCTACGGCGTCGGCCCGCGGTACGGTCGGGTGATCGACGAGACGCGGCAGCGAGTCCGCCTGCTCCCGGCGCTCGAGTCGGGGGACTGCGTGGAGCGCGGCGACACGATCACCTGCACCGCGACCTACGCCCAGACGATCCAGCTCCCCGAGACCGGCGAGCCCGGCGACGACTGGTTCATCCTCGAGCTCGTCGGCCGTGACCGCGGCGAGGTCGCCCCCGACGGCTCCTGGGCGTGCGGCCGCTTCCCGCAGCGGGTCGCTGCAAACCCCTACCAGGACCCGACCGTGGAGCTCGGCGGATACGTTCAGCTCCACAACTGGGCCAACCAGAGCTGCGGCTTCTCCTACGGACTCGTGGGGAACCGGGCCGACATCGACCTGGCCGCGACGATCGAGGTCGACTAGCTCACAGCTCGGCCCGAACGCTCCCCGGCCTGCCGCGTATGAAGTCCGTCACGACCTCGACCGCTGCCTCGAAGTTATCGTTCTCGAACTCCTTGCGGGGATCGTCGTAGGCGTCCTCGCGGACCTGATCCCACCAGACCTCGGCCGTCGACTCGAGGTCGAGGGACTCGAAGAGCTCGAGCATCTCGCCCAGAACCTCGGTGAACCTCGCGCTGCAGGTCTCGCTGTCCAGGCACCGCTCGAGGAGAACGCTCTGGGCGGCCCAGACGGAGAGCCACGGGTCCGGACCCATGCCGCTGAACGCGTCGTCCTGCCCCCAGGGTATGAAGCTGAACGTGCCGGTCGTCGGGTCGTCGTAGATGCGGAAGTTGTTCCTTCCCCACAGACCGTAGTCGTAGCCGTCCCACTGGTTGACGACGCCCTCGAGGGCGGCGAACTTCAGCCACTCCTCCGTGTCGAGCACCGGAGCGAGGTCGTCGAGGAACGTGTCGTCGCCGGCGGCGTCGATGGAGGCGATGAGCGCCTCCAGATCGGACAGGTCGTTCTCTTCCTCGTTCGTCTCGAGCTCCAGGAGCTCTCCGGGTAAGAGGTCGTTCCCGGTCGACTCGTAGAGGTTGCCCTCGTCCGACGCGAACCAGCGGCGCAGGAACGTCTTGTCCTCGCTCTCGATGTTGGCGTACAGGCCCCACAGCTCTCCGTTGACGCTGACGACCGCGCTGTTCGCGCGCGGGGCGGGCACGCCCGCCGCGCGGTACGTGTGGTACGCGAGCCGCTCGACGACGTACGACCAGTCCTCGTTGCAGTTGTTCAGCGTGATGCGCTTGAGCCCCCTGAACGTCTGGTCCGCCACGAGCTCGTCGAACTTCAGCTTGAACGCCGCCTTGCCCTCGAGGTCGCGGAAGTTGTAGTCGCCCTTCAGCCGGACGCCGATGTCCTCGATGGTCTCCACCGATCCGTCCTCGGCCGTGTAGGTCAGGCTGCCGACCGTGTACGTCCGAGGCTCGTCACGCAACGCCTCGAGCGAGTCGGGCGGAAGGCCGATGTCGAAGTGTGGCATCTGCTCGGGGTCGTAGAGCTCGGCGCTCGGGTCCTCGCCTTCGCCTTCACCCTCGCCTTCGCCTTCACCCTCGCCCTCGCCCTCGCCTTCGCCTTCGCCCTCGCCCTCGCCCTCGCCCTCGCCCTCGCCCTCGCCCTCGCCCTCGCCCTCGCCCTCGCCCTCGCCGTCGTCGTCCGAGTCATCGGAGCAACCAGAGCTGAAGAGAAGGCCAGCGAGGAGGATCGACGTACGCACCATGGCGGCGGAGCTTAGGACCGACCATCGACATCTGTCGAGATGGGTGCGCCCGGGTGGGCACGGCCGGGGAGGAGCTCCGGCGAGTGACTCGGGCTGAAGACGCTGCCTCTAGAAATCCTGCCAGTCCCCGGTTGCTTCGCAATACGGGACGTCCCAGTGGCAGAGGCCGTCGACACACTCTCGGGGGCCGCGGGGCTCGCGGAGAAGGGCGACTAGGGCATCGCCTGGTAGAGGAAGGCGCCGCCCTTCACCGTCCGGAAGGCCGAGCCGATCTTCGCCCGGACCGCGATTCGGTAGATGTTCGTGCCGCTCGTAGGTCCGAGGATCGACCCCGGCGCCTGGAAGCCCGGGGCCTCCTGCAGCTCACAGTGCCCCAGAGGATTGCCCTCGATATCCACTTGCCGGCCATGTACACCGGGCACCCAGTGACCGTTCCACCGGCCCCCGCCGATCCGATTGAAGAGCGGCTGGCCCTGGGGCTTCGCGTAGTACACGACGTCCAGCACTGCAGCGGCACACTGGTCCTCGGACAGGTCCCCGGGCTGGAACAAATCCTCGGCGAAGCCCGCGTCGAGGCGGACGCTCTTGAACTGCTCGAGCGGATCGACCCGGACGTCGATGACGTACCTCGGGCAGCCGTTCGTCGCGGTCGCGTAAGCGGCGTCCGGGCTCACGCCACCGGCCGACGAGCCCTGGGTCAGTGGGAGGGTGACGAATCTGTTCGGCGGCACCGCCCGGCAGGGATCGACGAGGTGCGCTTGGGGTGGATCCGCGAGGACGCCACCCGAGATCAGGCTGGCGGCACTCGCGGCGAGAAGGACGGCGACCATCGACCCGTGGATTCGTCTCATGCTCTCTCTCCTGGCGATCGGCGACCGAGCGTGCACCGGTCGTGCCACGTGATTTCGGCTGCGAAGAGGGGCCGAGTGCGCAACAACCCTCCCGATGGCGAGAACCCGACTGCTCAACTGAGATGGGACGGGGGCCGACCGGGGTGTCCAGTCTCGACCGGCACAGGTGTCCAGAGAACCTGCGTCGCCGCGAGACCATGACGCTCGATGCACGTGATATAGATCGACGTCGCGTGAGGAGGCCTCGAACCATCGACGACCCGGCCTCGAGCCGTTGCGCGCTGCTCGCCGCGCTGCTGCTGGTCGCGGTCGCGGGCTGCGGCGACGACGATGACACCACCGACGGCGACGCGGACTCGGACTCCGACTCGGATTCGGATTCGGATTCGGATTCGGACGGCGACGGCGACGCGGACACGGTCTGCGAGGACCTCGTGCTCGGTTGCGCGTACGACCCGGGCTGCGACGGAGAGGTCGCGCCCGACGGGCAGTGCATCTGCTCCAGGAATCGTCCCAATCAGTCGACCTGCCTTCCGGAGACGCTCGATTCGACCTGCGACACCTGCTTCATCTTCGGCGCGGCTGCGTTCTTCTGCGCCGGAAAGCCCGTGGACGGCTGGCGCTGGTGGCGGGCGAACGACATCGCGGACTGGTACGTGTGCACCGAGGACCGGCTCTGCGAGGAGCGCACGTGCCATGGCGAGGCCGGCGACGAGACCTGGGTCTGCGACGGCGCCGCCTTCCGGCCGGAGGCGGAGGTGGACTGTCAATGAGGCGCCTCGAGGGCAAGGTCGCGATCGTGACGGGTGCGAGCCGCGGCATCGGACGCGCCGTGGCGCTGGCCTTCGCGCGCGAGGGCGCGGCGGTCGTGATCGCTGCCAAGAGCGACTCGCCTTCGCCCAGGCTGCCCGGGACCATCCACACGGTCGCCGACGAGGTGAGGGCGCTGGGCGCCCGCGCGCTCGCGGTCAAGGTCGACGTCCGCGACGACGGCGACGTCGACCGGATGGCCGCCGAGACCGTGGCGGCCTTTGGACGGATCGACGTCCTCGTCAACAACGCCGGCGCGCTGTGGTGGCGGCCGGTCGTCGAGACGCCGATGAAGCGGTACGACCTGGTCCAGGGCATCAACGCGCGCGGCTCGTTCACCTGCACGAGGGCGGTGCTGCCGCACATGGTCGCCGGCGGCGGAGGCCACGTCGTCATGTACTCGCCGCCCGTGGACACCTCGGCGATGGCGGGCAGGGTCGCGTACTGCATGAGCAAGTTCGGGATGACGCTCTTCGCGATCGGGCTCGCGGCCGAGATGCGCGGGCGGCACGTCGCGGCAAACGCGCTCTGGCCGGTGACCCTCATCGAGAGCCAGGCGACGATCAACTTCGGCCTCGGCGGTCCGAAGATGTGGCGCAAGGCCGACATCCTCGCCGACGCGACGGTCGAGATCGTCGCTTCCAGCCCCGACGAGCTGACCGGTCAGGCCCTCCTCGACGAGGACTTCCTGCGGTCGCGCGGCTGGACGGACTTCACCCGCTACCGGTGCGACCCCGAGCACGAGCCCCCGCGCTTCTCGCTCGGCGAAGTGTGAGCGTCTTCCCTTCACCCCAGTCCGTCGCGGGAGCGGCCGGTCCGGTGCGACCCGGTGTGGTAGGGTTGCGGCAAATGGCGGAGCTCGTTCCGTTTGCCCCCCGGCGCCGTGACGTCCCGGGGCACCTGCGCGACCTCGCCGGGGAGCTCGCCCGCGCGCTCGAGCCGCATCCCGCGGTGGCGGTGGCTTACCTGTTCGGATCGGTCGCGCGTGGCGAGGCGCGCCCGGGCAGCGACCTCGACGTGGGGATCGTGTTCACGCGGCGCGGCGAGACCGCCCGCGATCACCTCGCGCTCATCGGGGAGCTCGCCGCCCGAATCGAAGGGTTGGGTGGGCTCCGAGACGTCGACCTGGTCGTCCTCGAGAGCCAGGGGCCGATCTTCTGTCACCGCGTCATCTCCGAAGGCGTTCTGGTCTACGAGCGCGACCCCGAGCGACGCGTCGACTTCGAGTCCGACACGATCGTGCGCGCGCTCGATTTTCGGCCAACCTACGAGCTCGCCGCGCGCGGCCAGGTCCGCGGCCTTCGCCGCTGGCTGAGAGAGCGCTATGACCTTCGATGAGATCGGGTTTCACGGTTTTGGGACAGCTCTTCCAGCGGACTGCCTCTTCTCGGAGAGCAAGGCCCGCACGCGCGCGGCATCCGGCTGCCCTGGGGCGCGCCCTTCGATCTCGTCGAGCGCGCGAGACGCCTCGTCGAACCGACCCAGGTGACAGAGCACCTCGGCACGTGTGGCGTGGATTCGCTCCCGCTTGCGGCCATCGACCACGTCGGCCCGCGCGAGCGCCTCCTGGATCCTCTCCATGGCGGCGTCGGGCTGGCCACCGTCGCAGAAGAAGTTCGCGAGCGCCTCGAGGAGCTGCGGATCGCCGGGGAGCATGCACAACCCGAGGAGGGCCACGCCGGCGGCGGACCGGAAATTGCCTCCGACGGCGCATGCCGATGCCGTCGCGTCGATGAGCCCCGTCAAACGCGTGAGCTCGTCACCCGAGAGCGGTTGCCCCACGAGCCGGATCCCTGCCTCGGCGGCCGCGGGCTGCAGCTCCTCGAGGGGGGCGCCGGCGACGAGCCGCTCGGCCAGGGCGGCGAACGTCTGGGCCGCCTCGCCGATGCCGCCCCCCGGCTTCGCCGTTCTGCGCAGCAGGGTTCCGACGGTCATGAAGTAGTCGATCAGCGCGGACGCCATCGCCCCGGCGCCTCCGCCGCGAGCGAGCTCCTTGTAGCGCAGCTCGGTCTCGGGATCGTCGGGGACCCACTCGCCGGCCTCCCTGTCGAGACGGCGCACGAGGGTCTCGCCCGGATAGAGCACGAAGTCGATCCGGACCTTCCGGCCATCGAACAGCTCCGTCACGGCGAAGTGACGGCCCGGCGGCACCCCGAAGAAGCCTCGCGGGGATTGACGGGCCGCCCACTCTGCGCCGACACCGTCGAAGCTGAACCGCTCCCAGTCGTTGTCACGAAAGAGGACGACGCCCTCGCGAGCGGCCGCCGAGGAGCCTGCCGGAGCGGTCGAGGCGGGGTCCGCAGACACGGCAGGAGGCCGCGACTTCGGCCGGCGGAGCACCATGACGATCAGGGCGAGGACGGCGAGCGCCACGAGGGCCAGTGCGACAGAGGTCATGGCAAGTCATTGTACGCGCGCAGGTGGCGATCCGAGGGCGATCTGATGTCCGAAGGCCCGTCCGTCTTGGCCGCCACGGAGTGCCGGCGCTTCTTCCGCAAGAGCCACGGGCCTTGACGCGCTGGTATGATTTCGTACCCTCGAGGTATGAAGAGCATCGTCTCCGAGAGGGGTCAGGTCGTGATCCCGAAGGCCCTTCGTGTGCGGCTCGCGATCGGTCCCGGACAGGCTCTCGACTTTCAGGAAGAGCGCGGCCGTCTCGTTGCCACCAAGCTCTCCACGGAGGACCCCGTGGCGAACGTCTATGGGGTCCTCCGGATCGACCGCTCGACCGACGAGATCATGAGGGACCTGCGGGGTGAGGTCGACGCAGTCGAGCTGGTGCGGTCGCGCCGCACCCGGAAGCGACGAGCATGATCACCGCAGTCGACACCAGCGTGCTCCTCGACGTGTTCAAGGCCGACCCGACGTTCGGCGGCCGTTCCAGCGTCGCCGTCCGCGACTGCCTTGCCCAGGGCGGACTCGTCGCCTGCGCTGTCGTCTGGGCAGAGCTGGCAGGGGTCTTCCCCTCGCCGGCCGCGGCAGCAGGCGCGCTGGAGCGCCTCGGCGTCTCGTTTGGCGACATCGATCGAGACGCCGCCCTGGACGCGGGCGCGGCCTGGAAGCTCTACCGCAGTCGGGGAGGCCGTCGGGATCGGATGGTCGCGGACTTCTTGATCGGAGCTCACGCCCGCGGTAACGCGGATCGCCTGCTCAGCCGCGACCGTGGGTTCTTCCGCACGTACTTCCCCAAGCTCGCGCTGCTCGATCCGTCGATACGCTGAGGGCCGCTGCCCACCGCCGGGAGAGGGCCGCCGAGCCAGTCCGCGTCGCAGCTCGCGGCACGGCTTCAGCAGGCCCAGGCGGGTCCGGCCGGGCAGAGCGCGGCGGCGTCGATGCCGAGGCTCGGCGCGCACGCGGCGGCGGCCACACACTGGTTCAGGTCGAGGCACTCGTTCTAGAAGCCCTTCGTGGGCCTCAACCTGCACTTCTATCTCATCTGACGTGGTGGGCCGGCCGGCTGTCGAGGTGCCGCGGGTCCGGCTGACAGCCCCAGTTTGCGGCGCAACTGCTCGGTGGTGAGAGCCTTCGCGCGCTGGCGCCCCGAGCTGGATTCGTCGAGCGCGGCCCGCTCCTCGGGAGCCACCGTTTGTTGGGGGTGTTCGTGAGCCCGGTCACGACCTCCAGACCGGCCGCGACGACCGGCAAGCCCTGACGCTGCCCTCGGCCGCCAAATGGCTGTCGGCCGGGGGCCATGGGGCCCGGGCCTTCTCTCCCCCCGGCCGGCCTGCCGAGGGGTCTGGTGACCCGAGGCCGGCGCGAAAGTACACGGAAAAACGGCGCTTGCTCCTGGCACATCCGATGCTTTCCAGCGAGCATGCACCGCCACATCCTCTTCGCGCTTCTGTCGGGGATTCTGGTCGCGGCCTGCGACGGCTCGTTCGGTTTCTCGGAGGCAGGCGGCGGCGGCGGCGGCGGCGGCGAGGGCGAGGGCGAGGGCGAGGGCGAAGGGGGCGAGGGCGAAGGCGAGGCGGGCGAGGGAGAGGGAGAGTGGGATCCCGGCGTCGACGAGGCGGTCGGCGCCGGGACCGATTCGCCGTTCGACCCCGATGCCGCGAGCGGCCTGTCGCTCGACGACGACGGGACGCTGTCCCTCGGCGGCGGGAACGTCTCCGTCGAGAACACGGTCATCTGGGTCGCGAACTCCAACCAGGGCACCGTCTCGAAGCTCGACACGCGGACGCGCGTCGAGATGGGGCGGTACTGGACCGACAGCTCCACGGGCGGCGGCAACCCGTCCCGGACCACGGTCAACGGGCACGGCGACGTCGTCGTCTCGAACCGCAACAGCGGCGTGTCGACCAAGGTCCTCGCAAGCGAATGCCCGGACTCGAACGGCGACGGCTCGATCACGACCTCCGGGGGCGGCGGCGACGTCCTCGGCTGGGGCCAGGACGAGTGCATCGCCTGGAGCTCGTACGTGGGCCAGGGCGCTCGCGGCAGCGCGATCGAGGAGCGGTCCGAGCTGGACGGCGGCTTCCACGAGTACGTGTGGATCGGTGCGTACAGCGAGGGCACCATGTACGAGGTCGACGGCGAGACCGGCGTTCCCACGGGCCGGAGCGTCTCCGGGTTGACGCCATACGGCGCCGCCATGGGGCCGGGAGGGCGCCTGTGGACCCAGGCCGGTCAGGCGCTGGCCTCGATCGACACGACGACGCTCGAGCTGCACACGTACCCGCTGCCCGGGGGCGAGAGCTGGTACGGCCTCACGGTCGACGGTCAGGGTCGGATCTGGATCGGCGGCTCCGTCGCGCGGTTCGACCCCGCGACCGAGACGTGGGACTCGCCGGCGCAGGATGTCCGCGGCGCGGGCATCGCGGCCGACGGCGACGGGAACATCTGGACCGGCGGCGGCACCGTCTTCAAGATCGACGCCGACACACTCGAGTACGAGACGATCTCGACGGGCGGCAGCGAGTACGGCTGGGCCGTCGACTTCGACGGCTTCGCGTGGGGGATCAACATCGGCCACAACAGCGCTACGGTGATCGACCCCGACGACAACAGCTTCGTCACGGTCTCGCCCCCCTTCTCCTATCCCTACACGTACAGCGACATGACGGGCTTCCAGCTTCGGAACGCGGTCGCGAGCCACGGGACCTACACGCATCTCGCGACGGCTTGCGACGGCGACGACGTGCGGTGGCGCACGGTGGCCTGGGAGGCGGACACGCCCGCGGGGACCCAGCTCACCGTCGGCGTGCGCACGGGCGCCGCCCCCGAGTCGCTCGCCCCGGCCGAGGCCATCCTGGTCGCGACCGTCCCCGACGACACCTCGCCCGTCGACATCGAGGGGCCGCTGGCCGCCGCGGGGATCGAGCCCGGGGCCTATCTGGGCGTCGTCTTCACGCTCGAGCGGCTCGACCCGGACGCGGAGTCCCCCGTGCTGCGGTCGATCACCGTCACCCACGAGTGCCCCGATCGCCTGGAGTAGCTTCCGGCTCATCCTCGGCGCGGTTTTGTGGTAAGCGGGTCCGGATGCGCCACCTGACCGCGTCCGGAATGCTGGCACTCCTGTCCGCCTGCGGCGGTCCGAGCTCGACTCCCGAGACCGCTCGGGACGTCGAGGTCGCCACCCAGGAGGCCGGCAGCCCGCCCGCGGCCGAGACCGCCAACCCGGAGACAAGTCAAATGCCGGCTACACCGAGTGCCGACGCCCCCGTCGTCAGGATCGAGACCTCGATGGGAGCGATCCGCGTGCGACTCGATCGGGCGCATGCGCCCAGGACCGTCGAGAACTTCCTGCGCTACGTGGGCGAGTCGTTCTACGACGGTACGATCTTCCACCGGGTCATCGACGACTTCATGATTCAGGGAGGCGGCTACACGAGCGGCATGGCGCGGAAGCAGACACACGAGCCGATCGCGCTCGAGATCAGCCCCGCCTTGCGCCACGTGGACGGCGCGATCGCGATGGCACGGACGAACGACCCGAACAGTGCGACCGCGCAGTTCTACATCTGCGACGGCCCGCAATCGGGACTGGACGACTCGTACGCGCCATTCGGAGTGGTGATCGAGGGCATGGATGTGGCCAGGGCGATCGCTTCGACGCCCACGGGGCCCGGCGACGTCCCCCGGACCGAGGTCACGATTCGCTCGATTCGATCCGAGTAGCTACAGCCGCTCGATGACGGCCGGGAGCTCGCGGAGCGAGGCGACGACCGCGTCGGGCTCGGTCGAGTGGGGCTCGTCGGAGCGGTGCTCGCGCGTGAGGACGGCGCGCATTCCCGCCCAGTGGGGCCCGCGGATGTCCTCCTTGACCCGGTCGCCCACGTAGACGACCCGTGACGGCTCGACGTCCAGCCGGCGGGCCGCCGCGGCGAAGATGGAAGGGTCGGGCTTGCGCAGGCCGAAGTCTGCCGAGGAGATCACGACCTCGAGGCTCGAGAGCAGCCCGCGCCGCCTGAGCAAGCTCCGCAGGAAGGAGCCGGGCACCGGGGAGTTCGAGACGGCCCCGAGGACGTAGCCGGAGGCGCGCAGGCGCGCGAACGTGTCGGGGACGTAGTCCGGCATGGTGCAGACGCGCTCCTCCATCTCGAAGACGGCCTGAGCGACGCGGATCGCGTCCTCGGGCCTGAAGGTCTCGTCCATCGCGGCGAGCTGCCGGTGGATGAGGCCGAGGAAGTCGACCTCCCGCGCGTCGGCGTGGTGGTAGCTCTCGGCGATCCTCATGCCCGCGGTGAGGATCGCCCGACGCAAGAGCTCGCGGTGCCGCTCGGGGCTGCCCAGCCGGCGCGCCACCTCGGCGGCGACCGCCTCGAGGTGCGCGGCGTCGCCCCTCCAGTCCCAGAGGGTGTGGCCCAGGTCGAACACGACGGCGCGCCGCATCGGCGGATTGTTACCCGCCGAACGACCGGTGGCCAGCGTGGATCGGTCCGTCAGTCCGTGCAGTCGGACGCGCCGATCACGTGATCGCAGTGGGTGCCGGCGTTCCCGGGATCGCTGATGGCCTCGCAGTGGTTGATGCGACACTGGAGGGAGTTGCCCGAGAAATCGCCCCCTCCGCCGTCCTGGGGAAAATCGGCCGCGGCCGTCCGGCAGGCGTCCGCATCCGCGAACAGATCGGGGCACTTCTCCGCCGCACAGGAGCAGTACGCCTCGATCAGCGGATCCGCGTCGCCGTCTCCATCCGAATCTGCATCGGAGTCCGAGTCGGAGTCCGAGTCCGCATCCGCGTCCGCGTCCGCATCCGTGTCCGTGTCGGCATCCGTGTCGGCGTCCGTGTCGGCGTCCGTGTCGGCGTCGCCGTCAGTTCCGCTCGTGTCATCATCACCACAGCCGACGAGCGTGGCCGTCAAGCTGGAAGCCACCAGGCCAAGAAGCACCACAAGCGTCCGTCTCATGTCGTCCTCCAGGCTCGAAAACGACCCTCGTAGGGCGGATCGTCCGCGCGTCAAGGCGCCGAAGTTGCGAGGTGCGGCCTCGGGGAGCAAGAATTCGCCCATGTGCCGCCTCTTCGGCTTCAGGTCATCGGTCGAGAGCCACGTCCACCAGTCGCTCGTCGCCGCCGAGAACGCCCTCATCCGGCAGAGCGAGAAGCACCCCGACGGCTGGGGCGTCGCCTACTACGTCCACGCTTACCCGCACCTGTTCCGCAGCGCCGAGAGGGCGATGGGCTCGGGGCTCTTCCGGGAGGTCTCCGGCGTCGTGGCGACCTACACCCTGCTCGCGCACATCCGCCGCGCGACGGTCGGCGACGTGACCTTGCTCAACTGTCATCCGTTCCAGTTCGCGAACTGGGTCTTCGCGCACAACGGCGAGGTAGGAGGGTTCGCCGAGAGCGCAGACGTGCGGGCGGCGCTGCGTGACGAGGTCGACGAGCGGTTCCGGCCGTACATCCTCGGAACGACCGACAGCGAGATCTGCTTCTACGTGTTCCTCTCGCTGCTCGGCCGCAGGGTCGACGGCATCCATTCCCGTGGCGTCGACATCGGCGTGGCGTCCGACTGCATGCGGACCGCGGCTGACCGGATCCGCGCGGTCGGCCAGCGGGTCGGAGGCAAGCCCAGCGTGCTCACGTTCATCGCCACGAACGGCAACCTCATGGTGGGCTATCGCGAAGGACGCGAGCTCTTCTTCTCCACCTACAAGACTCGCTGCTCCGAGCGCGACACCTGCTCGGCCTTCGATGCGGAGCGCTGCGAGACCGAGGTCCCCCAGGGAAAGCTCGTCAAGCATCTCGTGCTGGCGAGCGAGCACATCGCCGAGAACCCGAACGTGTGGCGGCCGGTGGGCGAGGCCACGGCCGTCGGAGTCGACTGGGGAATGAGGCTCTTCGTCGGGGGCTGAGAGCCGGGCGCGGCTGGCGTCGGCCGGGCATCGGTAGTACGCTTCTGCCAGCATGGTAGGGCGATCGAAGTGAGGACGATCTCGATCAAGTTGTCGGACGATCGGCTCCAGCGTCTCCGCGCTGTAGCCAGTCGCCGGAAGACGACGATCTCGGAGGTCGTGCGCCAGGCGCTGGAGGGCCTCGACGAGCAGGCCCCGGGGTCGTTCGGAGAGCTGGCCGAGGACCTGATCGGCCTGGGTCGGGGTCCACGCGACCTCGGGACCAACCCGAAGCACCTCTCGGGGTTCGGCCGAAAGTGAAGAGCCGGATCCTCCTCGATTCGGGTCCGCTCGTCGCCTTCCTGAACGACCGTGAAGACCACCACGAGTGGGTCCGCGCGCAGGTATCGGCCATGCCCGCACCGTTGGTCACGTGCGAGCCAGTGCTGGCCGAGGCATGCTACCTCCTGCGACGCACACGCGGAGGCTCGGGCGCCGTCGTCTCCCTTCTGGAGCGGGGCCTGCTGAAGGTCGGGATGTCGGCCGAGCACGAAGCCGTCGCGCTCGGCAGGCTCCTCGCCAGATACCGGAACGTCCCGATGTCTCTTGCGGATGCGTGCCTCGTGCGGATGACGGAGCTCGAGTCGCGGAGCGTCGTCCTGACGCTCGACAGCGACTTCCTCATCTATCGACGAAACGGGCGGCAGGTGATCCCGACCATCATGCCGCGTCGACACTGAGGCGCGGACAAGTCGACACCGACGATCGGCTGCTGAAGCGTTGCATGCCCATCCGGTTGCTTGCCAGACGCGGGCCCAACAGGCGACAGGCGACAGGCAACTGGCAACTGGCAGCCGCCGGACGCACGCGCTGCCCGTCCGGGTCCGGAATTGCCCGTCGCCGGCTGACTGTCGCCTGTCGCCTGTTCAATCCCTGCCCGTCCGGATCCCGGCTTGGCAGGAAACCGGATAGGCATGAAGTGTTGCACCCCTTGCGGCCAGCCCATCTCGACCTAGCGATCTATTCGTGTGCGCGGCGCTCGTACCCTCGACTGCCTTGCACAGATCCTGTCAGCCGGCGGAGATCCCGTTCGACACGACCGCCGACGTGGCGGGCACGCAGGAGATCCTGGGCCAGGACCGGGCGGTGGAGGCCCTGCGGTTCGGCATCGGCATCAGGCAGCCGGGTTACAACGTCTTCGCGATCGGTCCGCCGGGCGTGGGGAAGAAGACCCTCGTCCGCCAGCTCCTCGACCAGCGGGCTGGGGGCGAGGCGACGCCTTCGGACCTGTGCTACGTCCACGACTTCGGCGATCCGCACAAACCCCGTGCCCTCGAGATGCCCGCGGGCCTCGGGTCGCGGCTCGCGTCGGACATGGCGCGCGCCGTCGCGGAGCTGCAAGTTTCCATGCGCGGAGCCTTCGAGAGCGACGAGTACCGCACGCGCAGACACAAGCTCGTCAGCGAGTCGAAGGACCGCCAGGAGCGGGCCTTCGCGGAGGCGCAGGAGCGCGCGCGGCAGCGGCGCATCGCGATCGCGCGTACGGAGGCGGGCATCGTGGTGGCGCCGCTTCGAGGCGAGGCCCCCCTCGAGGCCGCGGATTTCCGCCGCCTGCCGAAGGATGAGCAGGAACGGTTGCACGCCCAGATGGAACGTGTTGGCGCCGAGCTGGAGGAGCTCTTCCGGAAGTTCCACGACTGGAGCCGGCAGCACCACGAGGCTCTGCAGGAGCTCGACCGCGAGATCGCGACCTCGGTGGCGCACCGTGTGGTCGAGGCTGTGCGCGAAGGCTACCGGGAGCAGCCCCGCGTCGTCGCGTACCTCGCCGAGGTGGAGGCGGACGTCATCGAGCACGCCGACGACTTCCTGCAGGGCGAGGCCGAGGGACTCGAGGCCGCCTTCCGCCGAGCGCTGCGCCGCGAGCAGCAGGACGGTCCCTCTTTCCGCAGGTATCAGGTGAACGTCCTCGTCGACAACGCCGAGCAGAAGGGCGCACCCGTCGTCTACGAGGACAACCCGACGTTCTCGAACCTCGTCGGGAGGATCGAGCACGAGTCGCAGTTCGGCGCGCTCGTCACGAACTTCACGCTCATAAAGGCCGGCGCGTTTCACCGAGCGGCCGGGGGCTATCTCCTGCTCGACGCGCTGAAGGTCCTCGAGCACCCGTTCGCCTGGGAGGCGATCAAGCGGACCATCCGATCCGCGGAGGTCCGGATCGAGTCGCTCGGCCAGGCGCTGGGGCTTCAGCCGACCGTGACGCTCGAGCCCGAGCCGTTCCCGCTCGGGAACACGAAGGTCATCCTCTTCGGCGACAGACGGCTGCACTACCTCCTGGCGCTCTTCGACCCCGAGCTGTCCGAGATCGTGAAGGTGGTCGCCGACTTCGAGGAGAGCATGGACCGCAGCCCCGAGACGCACGGGGCGTACGCTCAGCTCGTCGCGACGCTGGTGCGCAAGGAGGCGCTCAGGCCGCTCGGCCGCGATGCCGTCGCCCGCGTCATCGACCACGCCGCCCGCTGGGCCGAGGACGCCGAGAAGCTGTCCGTCCACATGCGCCCGATCGTCGATCTGATTCGCGAGGCGGACTTCTGCGCGCAGAGCGCCGGCCATCCGGTCGTGTCGGCCGTGGACGTCCAGTCTGCGATCGACGCGCAGCTCCGCCGCGCCGGCCGGCTTCGCGAGCGACTCCTCGAGGCAATCCTGCGGCAGAGCATCCTGATCGACACCTCGGGGGAGAAGGTCGGCCAGATCAACGGGCTGTCGGTCATCCAGCTCGGCGAGTACTTCTTCGGTCATCCGACGCGGATCACCGCGCGGGCGCGGGTCGGCAAGGGCGAGCTCGTCGACATCGAGCGCGAGGTGGAGCTTGGGGGCCCCTTGCACTCGAAGGGCGTGCTCATCCTCGCCGGGTTTCTCGGGGCGCGCTACGCGGCCCAGTCGCCCCTCTCGCTGTCCGCGAGCCTCGTCTTCGAGCAGTCCTATTCACCAGTCGAGGGCGACAGCGCCTCGCTCGCGGAGCTGTGCTCCTTGCTCTCGGCTCTGTCCGAGCTCCCGCTCCGGCAGTCCATGGCCGTCACGGGATCGGTGGACCAGCACGGCCACATCCAGGCGATCGGCGGCGTGAACGCCAAGATCGAGGGATTCTTCGACGTCTGCCAGAAGAGGGGCCTGACCGGAGACCAGGGCGTGATCGTTCCGCAGAGCAACGTGAAGAACCTCATGGTCCGCCGGGACGTGGTCGAGGCGGTGGAGGCCCGCCGGTTCGGCATCTACGCCGTGTCCGACGTCGACGAGGCCATGGAGCTGCTCACCGGTCGGCCCGCAGGCGCTCGCGACGCGGAGGGCCGGTTCGCCGACCAGAGCGTCAACGCCCTGGTCGATGCGAGGCTCGCCGCCTTCGCCGAGAGCACCCGCGCCTTCCTTTCGCGAGCGCCGATCGGGTAGCATGTTCCGGTGAGCGGGCCGAGCGCAGCGAAGCGAGCGGAGCTCGGCGTGGACGTCATCACGGAGTTCCTCGGCTCGACGCCGCTGTTCGCGAAGTGCGAGCCGACGGTGGCCGGACGGGTGGCGCCACGGGTCGTCGCGTTCGAGTTCCCCGCGCAGTCGAGCGTGCTGCCCGCGGGTGCGCCGGCTCAGTGGTTGGGGATCGTGTTCCGCGGGAAGGCCACCGTTCGCGTGATCGACGCGGCGACCGGGGAGTCGACGATCGCGGAGGCGCTGCGGGTGGGAGACCACTTCGGCGACGTCGGGGCGATCCTCGGGACCGCCCAGCCGTTCGGTGTCCAGGCCGAGGAGACCTGCACGGTCCTCGCGATCCCGATCGAGGTCGTGGAGCAGCTCTGCACGAAGATCCCGGGGTTCGGCCACGCGCTCGCCCGCCGGCTCTCCACCCGGCTGCTCCAGGCCAGCCTCAAGGGCCTGCGCCGTGGGTCCGGCGCGACGCCCGCCATGGGCGTCCCGCAGGCCACGCCGACGCCCGCGCCCGTCGCCCGGGCCTCGGTGCCCCCCGCGCTGGGCGTCATCCCGTTCGTGAAGGTCTCGGACTACGACCTGGTGGCCCAGGTCGTCGCGATGGTGCCGCCCAAGGTCATCCAGAAGCACCAGCTCGTCCCCCTCAGGCTGTCGGGCAAGACGCTCACGGTCGGGATGGTCGACCCGCGAAACGTCGCGGCTCTGACGGACCTGAGGAGAGTGCTGCACGCCGTCGATCCGGAGGTCGTGGCCATCTCGTCGGACGACTTCGCGCAGACGTTCCTCCGGCTCAAGCTGGACGTGGTCGCGAGCTCGGACGGCCGGCGGCCCGGCGCTCCGTCCATGGCGCCGGATGCGCTCACCTTCGACCAGGTCGACGTGGAGCGCGACGCGGAGAAGAACATCCGCGTGATCGGCGAGGAGGTGATCAACCTCGTCAACAGGATCCTCATCGCCGCGCTCGATCGGGAGGCGAGCGACGTGCACGTCGAGCCCGACGCCGGGGGCCTCAGGATCCGGTTCCGCGTCCACGGTCTGCTCGTCGACTGGAACGAGCTCGTCCCGCCCTCGTTCTCGAAGTCGCTCGTGGCGCGGCTCAAGATCCTGGGCGGGCTCGACATCACGGAGCGGCGCCTCCCGCAGGACGGCCGCATCGGGATGCGCGCCGGACGCCGCGAGCTCGACATCCGCGTGTCCACGCTCCCGTCGAGCCGGGGCGAGAAGATCGTGCTCAGGATCTTCGAAGCGGCGGCGATGATGCGACCGCTCGACCACGTCTTCCTCGAACCCGGCACCCTGGCGTCGGTCCGCAAGGCGCTCAACCGTCCACACGGCGCGGTGATCGTCGCGGGCCCGACGGGCTCGGGCAAGAGCTCGACGCTCTACGCCACCCTGAACGAGCGCCGGCGGACCCGTCCCGACTCCAACATCCTGATGGTCGAGGACCCGATCGAGTACCGCTTGACCGGGGTCACACAGGTCCAGGTGAGCCCGGCGGTCGGGCTGGGCTTCCCGCAGGTGCTCAGGGCGATGCTGCGGCAGGACCCGGACGTCGTCATGGTGGGCGAGGTGCGCGACGAGGAGACCGCCAAGATGGCGCTCGAGGCGGCGATGACGGGGCACCTCCTGTTCACCTCGATGCACGCGAACGACGCGATCACGGCGGTCCAGCGCTTCGAGAACCTGGGGTGCGGGCGAAGCCTCATCGCCCAGTCGCTGGCGCTCGTCCTCGTGCAGCGGCTCGTGAGGCGCCTCTGCCCGGGCTGCTGCCGCGCCGAGGTCCCGGCGCCGATCCTCTTCGAGAGCCTCGTCGCGCGCGGGCTGGTGGACAGGAGCGCGCAGGTCCCGCTGCCGCGCGCGGTCGGGTGCGACGCCTGCGGCCAGACCGGCTACTCCGGCCGGATCGCGGTCGTCGAGACGCTGCAGGTCACGGACGAGATTCGCGCGGGCCTGATGGCCGGGCAGCACCTCGCCGAGCTCGCCCGCATGGCGACCGAGTCCAGGCTCCTGTTCACGTTCGCGCGCTACGCTTCGTTCCTGATGGCCCGCAAGGTCGTCGGGCCGAGCGAGGCGCTCCTGGCTGTCGCCGATTGATGAGCTTCCTCCTCGCGATCCCGCTTCCGGTCGTCATCGCGGTCGCGGCATTGCTCGTCCTCGTGCTGGCGTTCGTGCTCCGAGGCCGATCGTCGAAGGGCCCGCTTCCGGGCATCGAGAAGCTGCTCGCGAAGGGTCGCTACGATGAGGCCGCGAGCCTCGCCCTGCGCAACGATCGGCTGGAGGAGGCGCTCGAGTACTACATCCGCGCGCAGAAGCCCGCGCGGGCCGCCCAGGTCGCGGCGCGGCTGGGCCAGTCGCTCAGGGCCGCCGAGCTGTACGAGCGGGGCGGCGACTACTCGCGCGCCGCCCACTTCTACGAGCAGGCCGGTCAGAGGGAGCGGGCGGAGGAGGCGCGCCGCAAGGTGGCGCCACCCCTGCGCAGCTCCGCCGAAGGCGCCGTGTCGCGGCCGACCGCGAGCGATCGCCCCGACGCGGCGGATCCCGCCGGGCGCGCGCGCCAGGCGGAGGCGGACTTCCGGGCCATCGCGCCCTCGTGCACGGGCTCGGACGTGGAGCGCGCACGGCTGCAGGACCTCGCGCGCGAGGCGGCCGAGGCGCTCCTCGCGGCCGGCGAGGTGCGCAGGGCGGCCGACGTCTACCGCGACGGCGGTCTGGACGACGAGGCGATCCACCTCTACGTGAACGTGCTGGGCTCGCCCGGGGAGGCGGCGCCGCTCCTGGCCGCGAGCGGCAACCACGAGCGCGCCGCCGAGCTGTACGAGATGGCGGGCCAGAAGGAGCGCGCCGCCGCGGCGTGGGTCGACGTGGCGCGGGCCTCGAAGGAGCCAGAGCGCTACGTGGACCGGATCGAGCAGCTCTCCGACGACGTCGCCCTGCGTTTCCTCGAGAACGTCGCGAGCGAGCGGCCCGCCTCGGAGGGCACGGCCGAGATCCACTACCGGCTCGGGAAGGCGCTGGCCCGGCGCGGCGACACGGCGAGGGCGCTCGAGACGTTCGCGGCGATCCGGCGCGAGGTAGGGGACTACAAGGACGTCGGAGTGCTGATGGCGAAGCTCGAGGCGTCGCCCGACGCGATGTTCGACCGGACCAAGAGCTCGCCGCCGGTGGCGTCGATCGTTCCGCCCACCGCGGTGGTCCAGATCAACCTCGGGGCGGACGACCTGTCATCGCTCGCGCTCGAGGCGGCTCGGTCCGCGGCGGGTCAGGTGCGAAAGCCCGACGTCCTCGCGGCCCTCGCGAAGGGTCAGGCGATCGCCACGCGGATGGGCGAATCGAGCGTCGTCCAGATCCGCGTGGTGGGCCTCGAGCAGGCGCCGGTGTCGCTCGACTTGCTCTTCGACACCGCCGTCCGCGGGGCGCGGGCCGGCCCGTCGATCGGGTCGTTGCGCAAGTTCATCGGCGACCGGCCGTGCGATCTGCAGAACATCGAGGTCTTCTTCCGGCTCGGGCTCGCCCAGCTCGCCGCCGGGCAATGGAGGGAGGCCGTGTCCTCCTTCGAGGCGGTGGAGGAGGCGTCGCCGGGCTACCGCGACGCCGACCGGCGCGCCGAGGAGATCCGGAAGTGGCAGAGCGCCGTCGGGTCGCGGATGACGGCGCTTGGCCGTGGGGTCGGCGTCGAGGCGGGCGACCGAACCGGACGCTACGAGCTGCGCGGCGAGCTGGGACGCGGAGGGATGGCGGTCGTCTATCGCGCGGTCGATCAGGTCCTCGGCCGCGACGTCGCGCTCAAGTTCATGTCGGAGGAGTACGGCAGCCACGCCGGAATGCGCGACATGTTCCAGCGCGAGGCGCGCTCCATCGCCCAGCTCAATCACCCCAACATCGTGACCATCCACGACTTCGGCGAGCTGGAGGGACGGCTGTTCATCTGCATGGAGTACGTGGACGGCAAGTCGGTCGCCAGCATGACCGAGGAGGACGGCAAGCTCGGCGTCGTGGAGGCGCTTCGGGTCACCAAGCAGGTCCTGAGCGCGCTCGAGTACGCGCACGGCCGCAACATCATCCATCGCGACGTCAAGCCCTCGAACATGATGCGGACGACCTCGGGCCTGGTGAAGCTGATGGACTTCGGCCTGGCGAAGCAGCTCGACGCCGCGGCGAAGAGCTCGGTCGTCGCCGGGACTCCCGAGTACATGTCGCCCGAGCAGCTCCGAGGCGAGGGCATCGACCACCGCGCGGACCTGTTCTCCGTGGGCGCTTCGCTCTACGAGATGCTGACCGGCAAGCTGCCCTTCGACGGGATGGTCCGGCAGGGCACGCCGACCAGCCTGAGGTCGCACGTTCCCTCGCTTCCGCCCGTCCTCGACGAGGTGATGAGCCGGGCCGTCGCCCTCGACCCCGGCGAGCGCTTCCCCACCGCCGCGGCCTTCCTCGCCCCGATCGGCAAGATCCTGGACGAGGTCGACCGGGTCACCGCCGTGGGCCGCGCGTACGGCGCCGCCGAGGCCGCCACCGTGATGGCGCGGCCAAGACCGAGGGGACGAGGTTAACAAGTTCACGAAACCCGCGTAACCGCCGTCGTCTCCAGGCCATTCGCAACTTCGTCGCCTGCCCGGTTCGTGAACTTGTTAACCTCGTCCCCGTGACATCGCCGTGCCAGGAGGTATTGAAGCGGGTCGGTGATCTGGGCGCTGTGCCGGGGACGGCGGGGAGGATTCTCGCAGCGCTGAGCGACCCCAGGGCGAGCGCCACCAAGGTGGGGTCGGAGATAAGCAAGGACCAGGGCTTGACGGCAACGGTGCTGCGCGCCGCGAACTCGTCCTACTACCATGCGAGCCGTCAGGTCCGTGACCTCACGGAAGCACTGGTCATCGTCGGCTACGAGTCGGTTCGCGACCTCGTGATCGGCAGGTTGTCGCGCGGGGCGCACTCCGGCTCGGACCCGACGCAGAAGATCCTCTGGAAGCACGCCCTCGCGACCGCGCTGGCCTCGCAGGCCTGCGCCAGGCTCGTCAAGGGGGTGACCGTCAGCCACGCCTTCACCTGCGGGCTTCTGCACGACATCGGCAAGGCCATCCTCAACCAGGCCTTCCCGCAGGAGTACGGGACCGTGCTGAAGCTCTCCTCGACGTTCGCCGACACGACGCTCGAGATCGAGCGCCAGCGCTGGGGAACCGACCACGCCGAGGTCGGCGGCGAGGTGCTCAAGCTCTGGCAGCTCCCCCCGGCCTGCGAGATGACCGCGCGGCTGCACCATGACCTCGGGGCCATCCCCGACTTGCCCGACGGCCAGAGGCGCATCGTCGCGATGGTCGCGCTCGCGAACGAGGTCGCGTCGTGGACCGGACGCGGCATGCGGCCCGCGAGGCCGGCGGCCGAGCTGGCCGATCATCCCATGCTCGGCGTCCTCGGCGCGACCCGCTCCGTGATCGACGCGATGGACGCGCAGATCTCGGGAGAGATCGCCGCGCTCGAGGGGATCTTCGGCTAGGTTTTTACCGGCTTCTTACGACGGCTTCCCGCGAGGAGCAGTCAAACTCGCCGCATGAGACGAGACATCGTGGCGGCGTGGGTGCTGGTCGGGGTGGTGTCGGGGAGCCTGGGATGCGGCGCGGGGAGCAGGCCCGTGGTCGAGGCCGCAGGGGGCACTGGCCGGCTGTCGCTCCGCCGTGTCGTGCTGTTCCAGAACGGGCTCGGGTACTTCGAGCGGCGCGGCACGATGGAGGGGCGGTCGGTCGACCTGAGCGTGCGGCCCGATCAGGTGGACGATGTCCTCAAGAGCCTGACCGTCGTCGACGAGCGCGGCGCGACGATCTCGAGCGTGCGGGTCCTTCGCCGCGTCTCGACCGATGCGGTCAAGACTCTTCGCATCGGTCTGTCACGGGACGGCGAGCACGACCTTCGCATCACCTACGTCGCGGAGGTCACGGGCTGGAAGCCGACGTACCGAGTCGTCGCCGGCGACCGCGGGCGCGTCCGTCTGCAAGGGCTCGCGGTCGTCGACAACCGCACCGGCGAGGACTGGCACGACGTCTCGCTCGGGCTGTCCACCGAGGTCCCGCTGTCGTTCCGCTACGACCTCGCCGCCCCGCGAGTCGGGCGGCGCCCGCGCTTCTCGTCCGACGGACGTCTCGTGCGGGAAGAGGAGACCGAGCTGAACGGAGCTCGCGCGCATGTCTCGAACGTCCTGCCGTCCGAGGTCAACGCCGCCTACGCGATGGCGCAGCGCGAGATGCCACAGCTCTCGACGCGGGCGGGGCGGAGGCTCGAGGACGAGAGCGCGGACGAGGAACCGGCGGCGCCCGAGCCGGCCTCGCCGGGTGGCGCGCCCGAGGATCCCGTCCTCCTCTTCGAGCGGGGCGAGAACGGGGACGGCGGCTTTCTCGTCGACAGCGCGGCGCGTGTCTCGCTCGGCCTCGGCGAGTCGGGGCTCGTGCCTCTCGTGGACCGCGAGGTCCCCGGGGAGACGGTCCTCTTCTATCGGCCCGTGCCCGGTGGAGCCCTGAGCCAGGAGCACCCGTACCGGGCCGTCCTGTTCGAGAACCCGCTGGCGGCGCCGCTTCTGGGCGGGCCTGTCTCGATCCACGCGCGAGGGCGGTTCCTGGGCGACGGGGTCACCGGCACCATTCCCGAGGGGACGCACGCGTTCGTCGCCTATGCGCTCGAGCCCTCGGTCTCGGTGCGCTCCAGCCAGGAGCGCGTCGAGGACGAGATCCGCGCGGTGCGCCTGGTGGGCGGCACGCTCGAGGTCGAGCTGCGCGCCGTGCTCCGCACGCGGTTCGAGGTCACCTCTTCCCGGCCGCGCCGCGAGAAGACCTACCTCTTCGCCGCGGCTGTGCCCGGCTTCGCCGCCGACACGCTGCCGCCCGGCACGATCGCGACGCCCGCCGGTTGGTTCCTGCCCGTCGCGCCGGGCCCGTCGAACGCCACCGTCACGCTGGAGCTCCGCCAGAGGAACCGCGCGCAGGCGAACGTCGCGGCGGATCCGAGCCACGCGTACGTCGTCCCGCTCCTGACCTGGCTCGAACAGAGCGGCCCCGAGTCGGCCGAGCCCGCGCGGCTGCGCGAGATCCTCGATCGCCTCGCGCGCCTCGCCGAGGTCGCGCGCGGCGCCGACGAGGCGCTGGAGATCGAGCGCCGCGGCCTCGAGGAGCGACGCCAGGCCCTGATCGCGCTCCGCGACGTCCCCGCGAACGCCGCGCTGCGCAGGCGGCTGGCCGCGGGAGTCGCGTCCGGCATCGCCGCGGTCGATCGAGCGACCCGGGAGCTATCGGCGGCGCGCGCCGAGGAGGTCTCGCTCCGCCAGGAGTGGTGGGCGCGCCTGCGCGAGCTCACCGTGGGTGCGTCACGGGCGCCGCGCTGACCAACCCTCTCACTCGCCGGAGAACGCGGAGGAATGAAGGCTGCGGCAACGCAGGTAGGTGACCCGCTCGTCATAGCCTCCTGCACCTCCCAGGTGGAGCCCAGTCGTGTCCTGACAGGTCCCCCTGAGGCATTCCATGCCGCCATCGGGCTCGAAGCAGCCGCGGTCGCTGCACACTGCCCCTGCCACGCATGCATTCCCCTTGCAGGTTTCGACCCCTCCATCGCCGGTCGGCCTCGCGCACGTGCCGTCCTCCACCTCGCAGAAGCCGGCGTCACCGCACGTCAGGCCGCGCCGGCACGGGGCATCGCTCGCGCAGCGCTCGAGCTCGAGGCTTGCGCACTCCACGAACGTCCCACCGTCGGGGGGTTCGCCCTCGAAGCAGTCGCCGGTGTCGAAGCAGGCCGTGCCGTCTGTCGGGCACATGAGGTAAAGGGGGATTGCATCCTCGGGTGGCTGCTCGCCGTTTGGCGGTAGGCGCCACACGCTGCGGGCGAGGTCTCCGAAGGCCGTCGACATCGCGCACAGAACCGGAGGACTCCCTCCGCTGGCGCAATCGGGGTCATCGAAGTAGAGGCCGGCGACAAGCCCATACCCGCCGTCACGGGGCAGAACGGGGAGCTGATCCATCACGACGCTGATCTGCATGAGCGCGGCGTTGAAGATGTCCGCGGGATCGAAATCGCTCGGGATCTCGATGTTCGCGCAAGGGACGCGAGCGACGACTGGAACCGGACCCACATCGGTGGTGCCCACGTCGACGACCGCGAGGTCGATCGACACGGCCTCGGGAATCAGATAGGGCCCGATCGCCTGCCCAAGGTTGTCCTCGCAGAATGGAGAGGCGATCAGGTACACCTCGCGGGGCAGGGTTCGCGGTTCCTCGCAGCTGCAGCCGGCGAGAAGCGCCGCGATGGCGATCACGGCTGCTTGCATGGCCACGGGCAGCAAGCACCGAATATGCAGGCTCCGCCTGGACGGAGCTCGTAGTTATCGACGACCGGCTCGTCGGCGACGAGGGCGAGGGTGATGGCCGTGCCGGCGGCGACGACGGCGGCAGCGCCGGCGGCCCAGAGCCAGAAGGTGCCGCCGCTCGCGGACGGCGGGCGCCGGGGCGGCGGGGCGGGACGCAGGCTGGCGTGAAGCGCTCCGAGGAGACCAGACCAGCCGGCCGGCTCGCCGGGTGCTCGGGCGCGGGCATTGCCGAGCTCGGTCACTGCGAGGCCATCGACCCCGCGGAGCACGAGAACGATCTGCCCGCGCGGTTCGACCGCCACCGTCAGCACGCGGCTCGCGCCGGAAGCGAGCGCGACGGCGCGGGCCAGAGGGGCATCTAGAGCGGCCGAGCGCGGTACGGCTCCGATCTCGAGGCGCGCGGCCTCGGCGGCGAGGGGCTCGAGCTCCATGACGATCCGGTCGGGGCCGGTAACGGCGATCGGCCTCGAGGTCAGCCGCGTGCCCCGGGCGCGAGCCGCGACGTAGTGCGGGCCGGGCGGAAGGTCGACCGACCTGCCCGCGTCGCGGCCATCGACAAAGAATCGCGCGTCCGGCAGGCCCGCGTCGAGCTCCAGGTGCACGGTGGAGGCGGAGGCGCGCGCCCGGTGTGCCTCCGCGAACAGGTCGGCGACGTCGGGCGGGTTTCGCGCAGGATCGATCACGAGGTCGGGATCCAGCGCGAGCGCGAGGCTGGCGCGGTCCATGGCGACCTGGGTCGCGCCGCGCTTGATCTCGCAGGCCGCGGCGATCGACGCGAGGCCAGAGAGCTCTCGCAAGAGGCCCTGCTCCGCGAGTGGGAGGGCGAGCCGCCGCTCCGCTTCGGAAGTCGTCGCCACGCAGCCCTCGAAGTCGGCCTGGCGGAAGCGCCGCTCCGCCTCGGCCGCCGCCGCGGAGAGCTCCTCTCGAGCAGAAGAAGGCGCCACAGGGCCCGTGGCCGGACCGAGCTCGACGGGGACGACACGGCGAGTACGCCTGAGCGCCGCGCGAAGCTCCCAGACCCACGTTCGTGGGACGTCGGAGCCGGCGACCACCGTGATCCTCTCCCGCTCGTCCGGCCGCGCCTCGGGGGGCGCCGACGACCAGGCCGCTCCCAGGGCGAGGAGCACCGCGGGTGTCCGTGCGCGGATCACTCGGGGGAGGCTACCACGACGGGGCCGTCGCTACGGATAGGAGACCTGGGTGGGGCCGCGGACCGCGATGCCGCGGCGCTCGGCGAGGTTGTTGTGCTGGCAGTCCTGCAGGCGCACGTCCCAGCTTCCCGGGTCGACGGTCCAGCTCCGGGAGGCGCCGGCGCCGATCACCTCGCTCGATCCGAGGCGGTCGCCGCCCCAGTCGTTGTCGCTCGACGACGAGATGTTGACGAAGCAGATGCTGGTGCTCGATCGGTTCGCGATGATGATCGCCGGCGGGCCGGAGTTGGTCGTCGCGATGTGGCCCTGGCCCTGGCCCTGGCCCGCGGTCTGGGTCTGAGTCTGGGTCTGGTTGTTCTGGTTCGTCGGGTCGTTCGGGTTCGGTCTGATGATGCAGGCGGAAGCGAGGAGAGCTCCACCGACCAGCCAAGACCTGAGAAGCAGCTTCATCGTCGTTCCTCCTTGTCGGATCTAGATCCCGGAATCACCGTCCGCGGTGCCGCCGTCGAGCATTCCGAACGGAACGGGCCCGTCGCGCGGGCCGCAGGCTCGGCTGCAGCCATCCACCTCGGCGCACGAGGTCGCGCCCGCATAGCACGAGAGCACCCGCCCGAGCACATCGTCCTCGAGGTCCGTCGTCGACGCGCCGCAGATGGTGGCGCATTCCTCGGCGCTCTCGCCCACGCGGCAGCCGATGTCGAACAGGTTGGCGCAAGCCTGCTCGCAGGTCGCGGTCGATCCCGCGGGGGCCCCGCACTCGTCGACGCGCTCCTCGGTGCAGCCCGCTACCAGGAGCACTGCCGCCGCGGCCAGCCAGGGTCTCACTGCAGCTCCTCCGCGTACCCGAGGGAGACGTTGAAGTCGTTGCTCGACTGGAAGCCCCTGTCGGTCGTGCCGTCCGCGCGGGTCTGGAGCTGCCAGAGTCGACCGTACGTCAAGAGCACGTAGATCTTCGCGGCGAGATCCCAGCGCACTCGCAGCTTGACGAGCGTGTCGTCGAGCTTCACGAGGTCCGCGATCGTGTCGAAGTTCTGGCGGGAGTACAGGGCGTACAGGTCGATCTTGTCGCCCAGCCGCGGCATCTCGGCGGTCACGACGAACTGGCCGTCGCCTTGCCGGCCGAAGGTGTCGCCGAGGAAAGCTCGGGCGCGGAAGGCGCGACGCCGGTCGGTCCCCGTCCCGCGGAACGCCTCGAGCTCCAGGCTGCCCTGCACGCCCGGGTCCCAGGAGTCGTCGGTCAGAGACTCGAGGAACTCGCGCTTCGTGACGAGGTCCTCGTCTCCCCGCTCGAGCCGCTCGCGGGCCTCGCCCGCCAGCGCGTACTGCTGGCGCTGGATGTCGTAGTAGCTGTCGAAGTAGCTCGGGATGTAGTTGCGCTGGACGAACCGGAGCTCGCCCTGCGTACGTACCGAGTAGATGCCGTCGGGGTGGTTGTAGACGAACTGCGCCTGGCCGTGGCCGCCCATGCCGTGGCCCGTGATCCAGTTCCAGTCGGCATGCACCGCGGCCCGGAGCTGCCGGCCGAACGCATACACGTACTCGAGGTCGCCGCCGACGACGGTGACAGGAGCGGTCGTGTAAAGGAGGTTGTTGCTCTCGTCGGCGAGGGGGCGGCCGAACGCGGTCAGAACCTCGTCCGGGGCGCCGAGATCCGAGACCGCCGTCGCCTCGATCCTCAGATGGCTGGTCTCCTCGAACCACTGCCTGGTCTCCGGCAGCTCGTACGCGAAGGGCAAGAGCGAGAGGAATCCGCCCACCAGGCTCGGCCGTGTCACGTTGTCGAGAGTGACGCGGCCATGCACGAACTCGTGGAGCTGCAGCTCCGCCAGAAGGCCGGGCTCGAAGTGGTCCGGGTTCAGGTTGCCCGAGTAGGAGCTGACGATCGTGCCGTGGCCGAGGCTGAGGTCGTACAGGGGCCCCATCCGCGCGGTGAAGTAGTAGTCGTCGCGTTGGACCTGCCAGGGCTGGCACAGGCCGCGCTCGCGCTCGAAGCGGCCCATCGAGCTGAAGTCGATCCGGGTGCACTGGGCCACGCGGAAGTAGTCCGAGGGCTCGTCCCAGTCCTTCTCTCGCACGTCGCCGGTGTCGAAGCGGAACCTTATCGGGATCCGGATGGCCGACTGGAGCGCCGCGAGCCTCAGGTCGGCCGCCAGCGTCGGCGCCACCCAGTTCCTCTGGTCGAGGCGCGCGTAGCCCAGCTCGCCGCCGGCGTCGAGGTCGAACGTCTCGCCCTCCGTGGTCTCGCGGGAGGCCTCGGCCGGCTCCGCGGGCTGGGCTCGCGGGGTCGTGGTCCAGAGCGTGAGGGCTGCCAATAGCTCTAGTCCCGCGCGAATCCTCGCGGGTCGAGAGGATCGAGAAGCCATGAGATGAGTCCGTCGAGGATACGCTCGCCCCTCGCCCGACTCAACGAGATTCCGCGCGCCAGATGGAGTACAAGGTGGGCCTCCAAGGAGGTGCCCTTGTTCGGTCGCTTGCTTCCGCGCGAGACCAGCTTCTTCGATTTCTTCGAGCAGCACGCCGCGCTGACCGTGGAGGGGAGCAAGGAGTTCCTCTCGCTCGCCACGACGGGGGCGAACGTCGGCGCCAAGGCGAAGCGCATCAAGGAGATCGAGCACGAGGCCGACGTCATCACGCATCGTTGCGTCGAGGCCCTGCACAAGACCTTCATCACGCCGATCGAGCGCGGCGACGTCTACCGGCTGATCTCCAAGATGGACGACATCATGGACTTCGTCGAGGCTGCCTCCGAGCGGATGGCCCTCTACGAGATCACCGTGATGACGGACGAGGTGCGCGACCTCGCCGACGTCCTCGTGCGGGCCTGCGAGCAGCTCCACGAGGCGCTCCGGGCGATGCGCAACATGAAGAACGCCGACCCCATCCTGAGGGCCTGCCTCGACGTCAATCGGCTGGAGAACGAGGGCGACTCCCTCCTCAGGGCGGCGGTCGCGAGGCTGTTCCGGGAGGACAAGGATCCCGTGAACATCATCAAGTGGAAGGAGATCTACGAGAACCTCGAGAACGCGACGGACCGCTGCGAGGACGTCGCGAACATCATCGAGGGGGTCGTTCTGGAGCACGCCTGAGGAGCGGCTGGGGACCGTGGACGAGGGATCGGCTGGCCACTGTGGCCACCCCCTGCGTTCGCGCCCGCGAAACCCTTGAGTTTGACGGACCGCGAAGGCTGGCACGAGTCATGCCCGGCGCTCGCCTGGCCGCAGGCCGAGCGGGCGAGGTGTCATCGGCCGGCGGCGCCGAAAAAGGAGCTGGTGGGCAAATGAGAAGGATCGTCTTGATGGCGGGCGCGGTCGGAGCGCTGGTCCTGGGCATGGAGCGCGTCTCGAGCGCGCAGGCGTGCAACGCGGACTACCCCCTGTCCTGCGGCGAAGAGGACACGTGGGCGAACGATGGCTGGGGCTCCAGCGACGCGATCGATCGGTACGGCTGCGCGGGCCTGACGGACAGCGGATCGGAGTACATCTACTGGTTCACGGCGCCGTACGGCGGCTTTGCCACGGTGACCGTGACGGGGCTCGAGGCGGACCTCGACCTGTTCGTGCTCGTCGACGACGGCGCCGGCTGTGACGCCGGCTCCTGCGTCGACTACAGCGCCGCCGGCGGCTCCGACGACGAGGCCGTCACGTTCGACATCGTGCAGGGCTCTACCTACTACTTCGCGGTCGACGGGTACCAGGACGCGCGATCCGACTACACCATCACCCTCGACTGCGTCGAGTCGGTCGAGGACTGCGGCAACGGCCTGGACGACGACGGCGACGGCGCGACCGACTGCGACGACTTCGACTGCACGGCCGATCCCGGCTGCGAGGTCGGCACCTGCAGCCCCGACTGGACGCTCGGTTGCGCGGGGCGGGACTCCTGGAGCAACAGCAGCGCCGGATCGACCAACGCGGTCAGCGACTACGGATGCGCGGCCGCGAACGAGAACGAGACGGGGCCGGAGTACACCTATCGCTTCACGGGCGCGGGCGACGGCAGCGTCACGGTCCGCTTGACCGGGCTCGCCGCGGACCTCGACGTCTTCGTCCTCGAGTCCTCGGGGGGATGCAACCCCGACCTCTGCATCGCGCAGGGGCGCGCCGCCGACGCCGCGGACGAGGAGGTCACGTTCGACACGGCGGACGGAGTCGAGTACCTGGTCGTGGTCGACGGCTATCAGGGAGCGATCAGCGACTACTCGCTGTCGTTCGAGTGCGTCTCCGTGGAGCTCTGCGGAAACGGCCTGGACGACGACGGCGACGCGCTCGTGGACTGCGACGACGAGGACTGCGGCGGCGATCCCGCGTGCCTCGCCGGCACGTGCTCGCCCGAGTTCCCGATCACCTGCGAGCAAGGCGACTCCTGGAACAACGAGGGGCTCGGATCGACCGATCAGATCGACGAGTACGAGTGCCCGGGCGAGACCTTCGGCGGCGAGACCGGACGCGAGTACGTGTACTTCCTGGACGCCGCCGCGGACGGCGACGTCCAGGTGGACGTGACGAACATCGAGGACGGGCAGGATCTCGACCTCTTCGTGCTCGAGGAGACCGGCTCGGGCTGCCTCGCAGACTCCTGCATCGCGGGAGCGGACGACTCCGGCGACTCCGAGACCCTGACCTTCGCGGCGATCGCCGGGACGCGCTACTACGTCGTCGTCGACGGGTGGGACGAGGCGGCGAGCGACTACGAGATCGCCCTGTCCTGCCCGGAGCCGGTCGAGGCCTGCGACAACGGGCTCGACGACGACGGCGACGCCGACATCGACTGCGACGACGCGGACTGCGCGGGCGACCCGATCTGCGCCCCCGCGAGCTGTGTCGTCGATTACTCGCTGTCCTGCTGGGGGATCGACACCTGGAACAACGGGCTACCGGGCTCGACCGACGCGGTCGACGTCTACGGATGCGGCGGCGAAGAGGAGACCGGGCCCGAGTACACGTACTCGTTCACGGCGGTGGCCGACGGCGACGTCACGGTGCGGCTGCAGAACCTCGCCGCGGACCTCGACCTGTTCGTGCTCGAGGACGCCGGCGCCTGCGATCCCGAGGCCTGCGTCGGGCAGAGCCGAGCCTCCGGGACCGAGACGGAGGAGGTGACGTTCGCCGCAGAGGAGGGCACGCGGTACCTCGTGGTCGTGGACGGCTACCAGGATGCGGAGAGCGACTACGACGTGACGGTCGATTGCGCGGGCGGGGGTGGCATCGAGACCTGCGACGACGGCACGGATGAGGATGGCGACGGCCTCGTCGACTGCGACGACGCCGACTGCTCGTGGGACCCGGTCTGCAGCGACTGCGACGCGGACGACGACGGCTACGACGCGATCGACTGCGGCGGGGGCGACTGCGACGACCGCGACGATCGGGTCAACCCCGACGCCGCCGAGATCTGCGGCGACGGCGCGGATCAGGACTGCGACGGCGATGACGTGGAGTGCGAGGGGTGCGCGGACCGCGACGCGGACGGCTTCGGCGTCGGTCTCGACTGCGACGGCGCCGAGGACTGCGACGACGCGAACTCGCGCGTCAACCCCGACGCCGAGGAGCTCTGCGGCAACGGGATCGACGAGGACTGCGACGGGGACGACGAGCTCTGCCCCGGCTGCGAGGACGCGGACGGCGACGGCTGGGGAGTCGGCGCCGGCTGCGGTGGCGATCTCGACTGCGACGACACCAACGCGCGCATCCACCCCGACGCGAACGAGGTCTGCGACGACGCGATCGATCAGGACTGCGACGGCGACGACCTGCCCTGCGCCGCGTGCCGCGACCTGGACGGCGACGGCTACGGCATCGGGAACGGGTGCGAGGGCTTCGACTGCGACGACCAGCGAGACACCGTCCACCCGGACGCGACCGAGGTCTGCGGCAACGGCCAGGACGAGGACTGCGACGGCCTCGACGACGAGTGCGGGCCGGACGGCGACGCCGACGCAGACACCGACTCCGACTCCGACGCCGACGCGGACACGGACTCCGACGCCGACGTCGACGGTGACGTCGATGGCGACGTCGACTCCGACGCCGACGGCGACGGTCCGGGCGGCGACGACGGCAGCGCCGACGGCGGCTGCGGCTGCCGCACGCCGGGCGCGGGATCCGCCCCCATGAGTCGATGGACCTGGGTCCTCGTGGGTCTCGTGCCGGGAATCGGAATCCTCGCTCGGCCGCGACGTCGCGGCTGCGGCGCGCAGTAGCCGGTGCGGTTTCGTCGACTTCTATCTCGGGAAAGCCGTGCTGGAGGAGTATGCGGACACGAGGGCCTTCGTGCCTGCAGCGAACAAGGACTACACGCGGATACGCGTTCCTGCCGCAGTTCCCGACCGGGCTCGACGCGCGGGGGACTTGGTCTCGCTGCAGATGTGCGACGAGACCGCCGGAATCCGGATCCTTCACAACGCGGCAGGCAGCAGCTACCACGCCCCTGGGCCCGAGATGCTCGAAAACTGCACGCCATGGGTGCAGGAGCACGATGGCTACCTCCAGATTGAGTACTACAGTGGCCAGCCCGGCGTGATGGGACTTGTTCAGGTGGGCGTTCGTGACAATGGGGCTCTTTTCACGGGGGCAGTAATCGAAGCGCGGACCCCCAGCACCTGCGAGGACGATCCCAGCATCGGAGAGGATTCGATGCTGCTCGGAACACTGGTCGAGCCAGAACGAGGCGGACTTGCAGTGGAGAGGTGTCCTGCGGCGCCGGGTGGGCCGTGATCCGGGCGCTACAGCTGACTTTGGTGGCTCTCATCTTCAGCGTCGCGCTATCGGGCGATGCGGTGATCTACTGCCGTGACGTCGGTTCCCCGACCCGCACCTTGGTTGGGGAGACACGATACGAGGCGGTGAGCGGTGCCCCAGATGTTAGCCACTACGTCGTCAACACGTGCGGCGCCTTCGGCGACGTTGAGGACACCGTACAGGCTAGCAAGCGGTTTGGTCGCGCGGACCTCCCGTTCCGGCGTGTCTGGAACAACGTCCTGACCGTAGACGGCGAGACCGACACGTCCTCCGAAGGCTGCTGGTCGCTGTGGGACGATACTGAGTGCACTACCTTGCCCTCGATCTAGGCGCGAGGAAGCGACACACGCTATGTGCAACCCGCATCGGTTCGCCCGTCGCCGGAGGGGTGACAGGGGCTGCTGACCGTCGGCCGCGCCAGCTTCCGAGGCGTGCGCCGCTACATCATCCCCCCGCCTCCGTCGTCCTCCTCGTAGCAGTCGCCCAGGTAGCAGTACTCGCCCTCGTCGCACCGCTCGCCGCAACCGCCGCAGTTCTGGGTGTCCCAGTCGATGAAGACGCAGCCTCCGCCGCACTCGACTGCCCCCCAGTCCTCGCAGCCCGTGCAGGCTCCCTCCGAGCACAGGGGATCGCCGGGCCCGCACTCGACTCCGCACTCGCCGCAGTTCGCGGGGTCGCTCTGGGTGTCGGCGCAGTAGCCGTCGCAGTCCGTCAGCCAGGGGGCACAACCGCACGCGCCCTCGACGCAGTCCTGTCCGAAGAGGCAGCGCTGGCCGCAGCCACCGCAGTTGAACGGGTCGTTCCTCAGGTCTGCACAGCCTCGGATGCCGCCCCATGGGTGGTCGCAGCAGGCGCTTCCGGCCGCGCACTCGACCTCGCACTCGCCCTGGGTGCAGGTCCCCTCGACGCACTGCGTCCCATCGGGGCAGGTGTTGCCGCACTCGCCGCATGATTCGTCGTTGGTCTCGCCTCTGACGCACTCGCCGTCGCACTCGAGGTAGCCGGCCTCCTCGCATGTCCTGCAGACGCCGGCCTGACAGACGGGCGTGTCGCCACGGCAACGGTTGTTGCAGGCGCCGCAGTTGTCCCGGTCGCTCTGCAGGTCGACGCAGGCGTCGCCGCACACGTCGAGGCCCCAGCACAGGCACTCGCCGCCGGCGCAGAACTGGTCACGGCCGCAGCGCCGGCCGCACTCGCCGCAGTTCTGGGTGTCGACGTCGATGTCCGTGCAGTACTCCTCGCCCCCCCTTCCCCACTCGCTCTCGCAACAGTTGTCCGCCGTGCACTCGCTCCAGCCGCACTCGATGACCTCGTCGCCGTCCCCGTCGCCATCGGAGTCCGTGTCCGCGTCGACATCCGCATCGATGTCCGCGTCCACGTCGGTGTCGCTGTCGGAATCGGCGTCGGTATCGGCGTCGACGTCCGAGTCCGTGTCGGTGTCCGAGTCGACGTCCGTGTCGGTGTCAGAGTCGACGTCCGAGTCGGTGTCCGTGTCGACGTCCGTGTCGGCGTCCGAGTCGACGTCCGCGTCGGCGTCGGGCCCGCCGTCCGCCACGCCGGGATCCGAATGGCTCTGGGAACAGCTCGCGGCAATCAGGACGATGACGAAGCTCGGCCAGGTCACACGTGTAGGCATGGCGGGCCCGCCATGCCAGCGGCGTGCCATCTGCGAGCCCGACTTTTGCAAACGATTCTGGAGGAGCTTCACCCCGCGGCGAAGTCGACCGCTGCTTTCCTAACGTGTTCGAGATACCGGCGCCGGTCAGGCGCCGTTCCTTGCACGTCCCTGAGGCGGGGATGCCCCGGCGGGTGGGTTTGGGGCTAGTCCGGCTCAGGAACGTGTTCGAGATACCGGCGCCGGTCAGGCGCCGTTCCTTGCACGTCCCTGAGGCGG